>NZ_AP022598.1:4835356-5137566 GCF_010725485.1 Mycolicibacterium parafortuitum
CAGCGGCGTTCCCCGCGCATCGGAGCCGGGCGACGGCAACCCGGCCGTGGCCGTGCCGATCCGGTTGCAGGACAGGCTGATCGGGGTGATCTATGCACAGCACAAGGACACCGCCCGCTACTTCACCCCCGATCAGGAGGAGGCGCTGTCGTTCCTGTGCGCGCAGGCCGCGGCCCCGCTGTGGAACTTCCAGCTGGAAGCCCGGCTGAAAGCGGCCGACCAGTACCGGCAGTCGCTCATCGACGCACAGTCGCGCTTCGTGCCCAACGAGGTGCTGCGCATCCTCGACATCGACGATCTGCGCCTGGTGCGCGCCGGGCATCGCGTGGAGCGGGAGATGACAGTACTCATCAGCGATATCCGCGGTTACACGGCGATCCTGGAGGACATGGACATCACCGAGGCCGGCAACCTGGCGATGGGATTCCTGCGCGCGGTCGAGATGCCGATCGTCAGCTGCAACGGTCTGGTACAGGACGTCCGCGGCGACGAGATCCTCGCGATCTTCGAATCCGCCGACGACGCGGTACAGGCGGGGCTGGCGATGCTGAGGTCGCTGCGTGAGCACAACGAGGAGCGTCGCGCGGTGGGCTCCGACGAGATCCGTGTCGGTATCGGGATCAACACCGGCAAGGTCGGCGTCGGGCTCGTCGGCGGTGTCAACAGGATGGTGCTGACCGTGATCGGCGACGCGGTGAACCTGGCCGCCCGGATCGAGAGCACCAACAAGCGTTACGGGTCCGCTTTGCTCATCTCCGATGCCACCCGGGCGAAGCTGTCAGAACCCTGTAAATTCGATGTCCGCCGGATGGAGCGGGTGATGGTGGTCAACCGGCGCCGGCCGGTGACCATTTACGAAGTGTTCGATGGTGATTCGGATGAACTGCGCGCGGCCAAACGCGCCTCGGCCCATCACTTTGACGATGCGTTCGCGCTGTTCGACGCCGGCGACGTGGATGCGGCCCGGCGCGCTTTCGAGCGGTGTGCGTTGTTGCTGCCCGACGACCCGGTCGCACCGCTGCATCTCGCGCACTGCGAGTCCGTGGCCCGCGGCGAGATGTCGGCGGGCCAAAATGTTGTGTTGCAACAGAAATGAGTTTCTGGCGCGGCGGTGAGAAAACTCTGCCGAACGCTTCCCGCGGCCCGTCCTGAGTGTCATGATCTTGACGACACGCAAGGGGGGTCACCGAATGTATTTGACCGCTCAACAACTGGCCGTGGCCAACCAGGCGATAAAAGAGACCTTCGAGACGAGCTGCATCTCCTGGCAGGTACTCCCGCAGTGGGACACCGGGGATCCCGCGAAGACCGCAGTGCCCGCGGACGACGTCACCACCGCGATTCCGTCCACGGTGGCTGTCGTGGGTGACTCGGAACCCCTGACAGTGACGCTGGCGACGGTGACCTCTGGTTCTCCCGACTTTCTATTGGCCCGCATCATCGACAAGGCCGTCGATTTGGCGGCCAAAGTGGACAAGGCCGTAATACCCAAGTTGAGGACGACCGCCGCTAACAGCGTCGCCTGGGACAACTCTACCGTCGACAAACTCCTGCTCAGCTTGATCGATGCGCGCACCGCCGTCGAGACGGCGGGCTATAGGGCACCGTCGTGCCTCGTCACGAACACCGACGGACTCAAAGAAGTCAGTGTATTGGTGAGCGGGTATTCGGTGCAGCAGACGCTACTGGATACCGCCAACATCGGCTCGCTGCAGCGCGCCGAACAAGTGGCCCCCACGACGACACCAAACGCTCGAGCCGTTTTGGTGGGCCGCCGTCAAAGGATTCCTCACGGTGGCGCCTCAGACGAATCGCCGGGCGAGGAACCGGTGGACCTCGCAGTGAGTGTGCCGCCCAGCCTTGAGGTTCTCGGCGAGGACGGCGCCAACACCATCAAGTTGGCCGTGCGTGTCCGCTATGCCCTACGGATCAAAGACAAATACGGCCTCGTCAAGCTCGACAAATAGCGGAAGCCCGGTGGCATGACCGCGACCTTGCCTGAGGCACAGGCACACTCGGTTCCGCCGAACCCCCTTGAGGAATATCTCGCGCTCTGCAAGCAAGCGTGCGACGGGGAGATCACCCGGCTGTACGGCAGCACCGACGGGCCGGGCACGCTGCGGGATCTGGTCCTCGACTATCCGCGCCGCGGCGGAAAGGCACTGCGGCCCGCGCTGAGCATCGCGATGTGTCTGGGGCTCGGCGGTCACCTCGAAGCCGTTCTGCCGACCGCCGCGACCCTCGAGCTGTATCACAACGCCTTCTTGATCCACGACGACATCGAAGACGAATCCTGGTGGCGCCGCGGCAAACCCACCATGCACATCGACCACGGCATCCCGGTCGCCGTCAACGTGGGCGATGCGATGCTGTCACTGTCCCTGCAGCCCCTGCTCGACAACGTCGAGCGCGTCGGGCTGGGCCCGGCCCTGCGGATCCTGCGCGCCGTCGCGCACATGACCCGTAAGACCGTCGAGGGCCAGGCCGTCGAGCTCGACTGGGTACGCGCGAATACGTGGAATCTCACCGACGCCGACTACCTCACGATGGTCGAGTTGAAGACCAGCTGGTACTCGTTCATCACCCCGCTCCAGGCAGGCGCCATCGCCGCCGGCGCGAGCCCGGACCGGCTGGCGCCGCTGGAGGTGTTCGGCCGCCACCTCGGTGCCGCGTTCCAGATCACCGACGACCTGCTGAACCTGCGTGCCGACCCGCAGGCATACGGCAAGGAGATCGGCGGCGACCTGTGGGAGGGCAAGCGGACTCTGATGCTGCTGCACGCGCTGCGCAGCGCCGAACCCGCCGAACGCGAACGCGGGGTGCAGATCATGGCGCGGCGGCGCCCGACCGCCGATGACGAACTGGGGCTCGGTGAGCTGCTGGACCGGCTCACGAGTCGCGGCGAGCTCTCTAGGTCCGGGCGCGACGCGATCGGTGAACTGCTGCGCACGCAGCACATCACGCCGCCGAAGACCCTCGCCGACATCCGTTGGCTGTTCGAGCTCATGAACCGGGTCGGATCCCTGGAGCACGCCAGAGATGTCGCCGCGCACCACGCGCGGCAGGCCGCGGCCGTGCTCGCCGAGCTGGACTGGCTGCCTGCCGGCCGGCACCGCGACGCGCTCGCCGCGCTGGTCGATTACGTGCACGGACGGACCCGATGAAACCCGAGGACATGGTGGCCGCTCTCGCCGAGATGGAACGGATCCGCGAGGCGGTCCTCGACCTCGTCGAACGTCAGGCGCCGCAGCTGCTGCCCGAACCACCCGACGGCGACGACGCTCAACGCACGGTGTTCGAGCTGCTCGTCGGGGTCCGGCGCGCGGTGCTCGGCAATCCCGCGGCCGCGCGCCGCATCCACGACCTGCTGATCGCCCAGGGGCAGCGCTACGCGGAGACGCCCGACGGGGCACGGCTGCGCGACACCCTCGCCGCGTCCGAGGCCGTCGAGAACCTGCGACTGGTGTGGGAGACGGTCAGCCTCAACGTGCTCGACGGCCCAGCCACACCGGGGTGCGCTCCGGACGCGTGGGCGGCGCTGTTCGCCGACACCGTCATCGCCGACGGACTCGACGACGCGGTGCTGTCCCGTCTGCGGCCCGAAGGGTTCGCATGACGCTCTCCGATCCCGTCCCCGCGCTGGCCGAACGCAGTTCGCTGATCGGCTATCTGATGGGCGCCGTCGCGCTCGGACACCTCGTCGAGACGCTTGCGCGAGATCGTCGCCGCCCCTGCGCACCGCCGCCGGACGACTTCGTGCACCTGCTGCTCGGCGTCGCGAGCCTCGGGAAAGCCGTCGAACGACTCGCGACCGTGGACGCACCCGACGCTCCCGCCGGACCCGTCGCATCGCCCGAGCCGGGTCGGTGGCTGCGATGACCTCGGCCCTGGCTCGCAGCGACTTCGTCCGCGCCCCGATGCTCGCCGCCGCCGACCCGCGCGGCTACAAGGAGTGGCACCACTTCGTGGTGCACGGCCGCGACGCCCACATCTTGATCAACTTCAGCCTGAACACCGAGATCGTGGGCGGCATAACACAACTGGCGCCGCGCGTGATCGTCATCGCCCATGACCGGCGGTGGACGGGTGCCATCGAACGGTTCGGCACCGAGGACCTTTCGGTGTCACCGGACTTCGGCGGACTGACCATCGGTGACAGCCGGATGAGGGTGACACCGGACGGCTACCGGGTGCAGATCGACCTGCCCCGGCCCGGCATCCGCGGCGAGATCGCCTTCGCCCCGGTGAGCCGACCATTCGTGGTGAACAACCAGCCCGTCGGCGCCGGGCGGATGAGCTGGCTGTTCGTGCCGCGGCTGCGCGCCGACGGCTGGTTGCGCGTGGGCGGTGCCGAACACCGGCTGGAGCGCGAACTCGCCTACCACGACCACAACTGGGGCAGGTTCTGGTGGGGCGACGACTTCGGGTGGACCTGGGGGACCATCCTGCCGACAGAGCGCACCGATCCTTGGTCGCTGGTGTTCCTGCAGATGACCGACCGGAACCGGCTGCGGTTCCAATCTCAGGCGGTCTACCTCTGGCACCGCGACGAACCCGCCGCGATGCTGCTGCGCTCCGCGGTGACGACGCACACCCACGGCACGTTGGTCCGCGACGCCGATTGCACGCTCCCACCGGCGATGCGACTCGTCGTGGACGGCCAGGTGCCCGGCGTACCGGAACGTGTGGAGATCGCCGCGCAGCGCGGCGCGGACGCGGTGCACGCCGAGTTCCGCGCGGCGTCGTACGCCCGGCTCGTCCACCCCAGCGAGATGCATCTCGACCGGTCCACCGTGCTGTGCGAGACGAGTGGCACGGCCCACGTCACCGGGACCGTCGCCGGGCAGCACCTCGACTTCACCGGCGCCGGAGTATTCGAGTTCCTCCATGGCTGAGCGTGTTTCGGAGCTTCTTCGGCGTTCGGTCAGCCAGCTGGAAACCGATGTCCCGGACAGCTACCGGCACACCCTCGACGCGCTGGGACCGCTCGTCGTCACGCTGGCCGTCGACGGAGAACGGTTCGCGTTGTCGGGCGGAGACCGGCTCGTCGTCACCGACGGCGACATGCCGGACGCGGCCGTGTCCATCACCACCAGCCGGGCCACCATGCTGGACGTCCTCGACGGGCACGTCGCGCTCGCCGACGCGGTCGAGGGGGGCGCCGTCGCCGTGCGCGGATCTCTGGAACACGTCCTGCGCGCACATGACACACTGCGCGCGTACGTGCACGCCGCGGCCCGGGCCCCGAGCCACCACCGCCTGCTGGACGCATTGAGGGCGTCATGACCGACCCGATCCCGATCACCACCCCGGCGTCGTGCGACCCGCGCCCCACCGTCGCGGTGCTCGGCGCCGGCATCGCCGGATTGACGGCCGCGCACGAGCTCGCCGAGCGGGGCTTCGACGTCACCGTCTACGAGTCACGCGAGGACGAACGAAACGGGCTCGCAGACGCCGGACCGCCCGGGACCTACCCGCCGGTCAAGCTCGGAGGCCTTGCCGCATCGCAATATTCGACGCCGGGCAGCGACACCGGCAGCCAGGCGGAACTGCGCGCCTTCCCCGGCCGGCGCGGCACTCCCCGGCCCCCGAAGCGCGCGGTGGCCGGCGAGCACGGCTTCCGCTTCTTTCCCGCGTATTACCTCCACATCTGGGATCTGTTTCAGCGCATTCCCGTCTACGACCAGACCAGCGGCACCGGCGGGCAGCCCACCTCCCGCACCGTGATGGACAACGTGCGCCGCGTGATCACCCAGGGTCAGACCGTCGCCGGCAGGCCGTCGCTGGTGTTTCCCCGCGAACTGCCCCGCAGCCTCGCCGAATTCCTCAGCGTGATAAGCCAACTGGAGAAGATGGGCCTCCCCGCCCACGACATCGCGTTCTTCCAGAGCAGGCTGCTGCGGTTCCTGGTCACCAGTCCGCTGCGCCGGGCCCGCGAGTACCAGAACATGTCGTCCTACGACTTCTTCACCGCGCGCGACCGCGACGACACACCCGGATACACCTACTCGCCGGCCTTCGACGCGCTGCTGCGTGAGATGCCGCGCGTGCTGGTGGCTTTCGACCCGAACTGGGGCGACGCCCGGACGAACATCGTCACCTACCTGCAGTTGTTCCTGAACATGACCCGCCGTGACGACAAGGCCGACGGTGTGCTCAACGGTCCCACCACCGAATCCTGGCTCGACCACTGGTATCGGCATCTGGTGGCACTCGGTGTCCGGTTCGTCCGCCGTACCGCCGCCTACCTGGAACCGCCCGCCGCCGATCCGGGACGGCCACCACACCTGCGCCCCCGGGTCCGAATCACCCTCGACGACGGCACCGCGGTCGCCCCCGACTACACCGTCGTCGCGGTCGACGCCCCGGCCGCCGAGTGGATCACCGCCGCCCTGCGCGAGGCCGGCACCGGCGGCACCGTGGCCGGCCTCGACGGTTTCGCGACATTGGTCCCGCCCCCGAACGGCCCGCTGCAACCGCAGGAGTCGAGACCGGCCGCGCGACGCGACCCGTACGTGCTCGACGAGGTCGGACGTGTCCCGTGGGACCGGTTCCAGACGATGAGCGGTATCCAGTTCTACTTCGACACCGAGTTCCAGCTGCTGCGCGGGCACATGTATTACGCGGGAGCGGAATGGGGTCTGTCGTCGATCAATCAGCACGGCCTGTGGGAGAACAGACCGAATCTGGTTCGTGACGGCCACGTTTCGGTGCTGTCGGTGGACATCGCCGATTTCAACACCCCATCGCGCGTGCTGCGCGACGAGTCAGGCCGCGGCAAGGCCGCCCGCGACTGCACGCCCGACGAGATCGCGGTCGAAGTCTGGCGGCAGATCGTGACGGCGCTGACCAGTGACGTCGACAACGCACCGGAGGAACTGCTGCCGTGGCCGGTCTGGTACGCGCTGGACCGGGGACTGGTCGCCGACGGCCCGGGACAGGGGTCGGGGCGGCTGGTCCGCAACGAGACGCCCTATCTCATCCCGATCGTCGGGGACTGGGTCAACCGGCCCGGTGGTGACCCATGGAATCCGCACGGCACCTCGTTCACCCAGGTGCCGCCGGACGCGGCCTGGCTCGAGGACCTCGAGCACCGCGGCGTCTGGCAGGCCCGCCACGGCGGTTACCAGGTGCACCACAACTCGGTGGTGTTCGCGGGCACGTGGACGAGGACCTTTACCCGCATCACCTCGATGGAGGCCGCATGCGAGTCGGCGCGGCACGCGGTGAACGCGATCCTCGACCACTACGTGTGGGTGCAGTCCGGCGGCCGCGACCGCCGCGCGAAAACCACACTGCCGTGGCGGTTCCCGTACGGATTCCTCGACCAGGGCCTGTCCAGCCCGGTGCGGCTGCCGACGCCCGCCGGGGACTACTGCTACGTGTTCGACGTCGAGAACCGCGAACCCGCGGACACCCGGGGCCTGCGCATGCTCGACTCGGAGTACTGCATGCGCTCCCTGCCGCACCCGATCGACCTCCTTTACCCGCCCCGACCCACCCCCGGAGGTAAACAGTGACGACACCGGACCCGGCCCCGTTCGAAACCGATCCGCAACTGCTGCAGTATCTGCAGGCCTGGCGGCGACTGTTGGAGCCGCTGGCGGCGATGACACCGCCGAACCTGATTCCGCCGTGCCCGGGGACGCCGCCACCGCCGCAGTCCCCCGCGCCCGGCGCATACGCCGAACAGCTCTTCGGTTACCTGCAGAACTGGCGCCGCCACCTGGAGCAGATGGCGGCGACCGCATCCGCTCCCCCGCCGGATCCCGGCGGGCCGGCGGCGGGCGGGCCGCCGGGCGGCACCGGGCCGGCACCCGGCCACATGGTGGTGCTCAAACCCGAGTACGAGGGCACGACGTTCATCGCACCGATGGATGAGACCGTGGCGCCGGACGCATCACCGGACCTCTCCCGGCAGGCCGCGCCGAGAGCCCGTGGCGCGCAGGTCGATCTGCCGCCCGTCGCCGAGTTCGGGTCACGCTCGCTCGCGGGCGGTATACCGCGCGAGACCCCGCGCAGCGCACCTCGTCCCGTCGCGCCGCCCGCGACAGCAAGCCGTCCCGAAGCCCCGATCGCCGCGCCGACGCGGTTCAAAGGGCTCGCCGAACGGGCACTCAAGAATCAGCACACCGGCTGATCCCACGATTAGGCTCACACCTTCGGGTTGAGCTGCTCTTCCTCCCTGGTCTGCCGCCACCAGGCCACCAGGAAGACGACCATTGCCGCGGACAGCGCGAGCAGCACCCACAGGATCACCGCGACGTCGATCCACGCCCCTGTCGGCGGCGCACCCGGAAGGATGTTGCGCAGCGGCACGACGGCGAACAGCATCGCGGCATACCAGGTGATGAACGGCGGCAGGAATTTTCGCCGGTTCAGCAGCATCTCGATCGCGACGAACAACGCTGTTCCCGGCAGCACCATCAGGACGAGCAAAATTCCGAAGTCGACGGCGTGGGCGCCGCGGGTGCGATCGAGGTGGAACGACACACTCTGTATCGGACCCCACGGGGCTTCCAGCACCTTGATATTGCTGTCGACTTCCCAGCCGTTGATCGCGCCCGCGACCACGAGGACCGCCGGCACGCTGCGCTTGTTCGCCTCGTCCCCGAAGAAGACCTCGACACCGATGGTGTTGCTGACGTAGGTGTCCAGCGGCCAGTGGTCCGGGTCGCCCACCGCGGTGAGCTCGACCGTCGATTCGTTGCTCCGCAGATCGTCGTGCATGTGGATCAGCTCGCCGTCGGCGGTCCACGAGCTCAGGCGCACAATGGGATTGGCCGCCGCCTCGGGACCCGCGGACAGTATGTCGTTGTCCGGGTGCACCAGGACGTCGACGGTGAGCTTGTTCTCGACCGTCTCCATCTTGCCCAACCGGATGATCACCGCCGTCTCCTGGATCACCGAGGACTCGGTGAACTCGAACGGTTTGGGCGGCTGTTCGAGCAGCCGGTATCCGACCAGTGCGCCGATGTAGACCGCCAGCACCACGGCCAGCGTCGTCACCACCGTCGCGTTCAGCGCTTTCGACGAGCCGGAGCGTTCGGACTTGCCGCCGGTTGCCGGCTTCGTATCGGGCTGCACGCGCGGATCGTACCGTGGCAAACCCCGCGGATCAGGCGTCTCGGGACGGTGTGGCGTCGATCCCGGATTCTTTGCGCTGCTGCGCGGTGATCGGTGCCGGGGCGTCGGTGAGCGGGTCGACGCCGCCGCCGGACTTCGGGAACGCGATCACCTCTCGGATCGAATCCACCCCGGCCAGCAGCGCGGTGATCCGGTCCCAGCCGAACGCGATGCCGCCGTGCGGCGGAGCGCCGTAGGAGAACGCGTCGAGCAGGAACCCGAACTTGTCCTGCGCTTCCTCGTGGTCGATGCCCATCATCGCGAACACCCGCTCCTGGATGTCGCGGCGGTGGATACGGATCGAGCCGCCGCCGATCTCGTTGCCGTTGCAGACGATGTCGTAGGCATCCGACAGCGCGGCGCCGGGATCGCTGTCGAAGCTGTCCATCGACTCGGCTTTCGGTGAGGTGAAGGCGTGATGCATCGCCGTCCACGCACCGGAGCCCACGGCCACGTCACCGGAGGCGGTGGCGTCGTCGGCGGACTCGAACATCGGGAAGTCGACCACCCAGGTGAATGCCCACGCGTCCGGGTCGATCAGATCGAGGCGCTTGGCGATCTCGATGCGCGTCGCGCCCAGCAGCGCCCGGGCCCCCTTGGCCGGCCCCGCCGCGAAGAAGATGCAGTCCCCGGGGTTCGCGCCGACGTGCGCGGCCAGCCCGTCGCGTTCGGCGTCGGACAGGTTCTTGGCCACCGGGCCGCCGAGGGTGCCGTCCTCGCCCACCAGGACATAGGCCAGCCCCTTGTGTCCGCGCTGCTTGGCGAACTCCTGCCAGCCGTCGAGCGTGCGACGCGGCTGTGACGCGCCACCGGGCATCACCACCGCGCCGACGTACGGCGCCTGGAACACCCGGAAGGTGGTCTCGGAGAAGAATTCCGTGCACTCGACGAGTTCGACGGCGAAGCGAAGGTCGGGCTTGTCGGAGCCGAATCGGCGCATCGCCTCGGCGTAGCTGATCCGCGGCAGCGGCAGCGGCAGGTCGTAACCGACCAGCGCCCAGATCGCCTTGAGGACCTGCTCGGAGACGGCGATGACGTCGTCGGCGTCGACGAAGCTCATCTCCATGTCGAGCTGGGTGAACTCGGGCTGACGGTCGGCGCGGAAGTCCTCGTCGCGGTAGCAGCGCGCGATCTGGTAGTAGCGCTCCATGCCTGCGACCATCAGCAGCTGCTTGAACAGCTGCGGACTCTGCGGCAACGCGTAGAACGAGCCCGGCTGCAGGCGGGCGGGCACCAGGAAATCGCGCGCCCCCTCCGGGGTCGAGCGGGTCAGCGTCGGGGTCTCGATCTCGACGAAGTCGTGCGCGGCGAGCACTCCACGCGCGGCGGCATTCACCTTGGAGCGCAACCGGATTGCGTTGCCGGGCCCCTCCCGGCGCAGATCCAGGTAGCGGTACTTCAGCCGGGCTTCCTCGCCTGCGGTCTCGTCGAGCTGGAACGGCAGCGGGGCGCTCTCGCCGAGCACCGTCAGCGACGTCGCGTTGACCTCGACCTCGCCGGTCGGGATGTCGGTGTTCGCGTTGCCCTCGGGACGGATCTCGACGACGCCGGTGACGGCGACACAGAACTCCGAGCGCAACCGGTGCGCCTGTTCGAGCACCTGGCCCTCGCGGAACACCACCTGGGACACCCCGGACGCGTCGCGCAGATCGATGAAGATGACGCCGCCGTGGTCACGGCGCCGGGCCACCCAGCCGGCCAGCGTCACCGTCTGGCCGGCATCGGCAGGACGCAATGAACCGGCGGTACGGGTGCGCAGCACAAAAACTCCTCTTTCAGGGCGGGCGACCGGGCGAGTGTCGACAGATCAGTCTAAGCGGCCCGCCGAGTTCGTCCCGCCACCCGGGTTCACCGCCCCGGCGGTATCCGCAGGTGCGCCCGCGCGGCCAGTTCGTCGGCGTCGACCAAGACGAGCATCGGCTGATCGGGTACGCACAGCATCGTGACGGTGAACCGGCACCGCACGTCGTCGCGGTTGTTGGCGTCGGAATAGTGGATGACCTCGCCACCCGGTTCCCAGAAGGCCTCCCCGGCACGGACCACCCGCGGCGGCTGACCTTCGAGCTCGAACAGCATCTCGCCCTCCAGCACGAACCCGAACGCCGGCCCGCCGGGATGCCGGTGCGGCGGGGCGCCGGCACTGCCGGGCGGGTAGTCGATCACGACGGTCATCGCGTGGGCGCCGTAGGGGATGAACGGCGGTGTCACCTCTTGCACCACGGTCAGCGCGCTCTCCCAGGACGGGTCGTAGGCCTCGGGCGTCGTCGCTTCTGTCATGTCGGATCCTTTCGTGGAAACTCAGCGGGGGTCAGAGGGCAGTCAGACAGCACTGCCGCCGCCATCGGCGTGCAGCACCGAACCGGTGATGAAGGACGCCCGAGGAGAGGCCAGGAACAACACGGCCTGGGCGATCTCGTCGGGCTCGGCGGTCCGCCCGAGCGGCAGCGAACGGCCGAGCTCCTCGTTCGTCTCACCCCATTCGGCCTGCACCCCTTCGGTTCTCGTCGGTCCGGGGGCGACGCTGTTGACCCGCACCCCCGCCGGCCCGAACTCCGCGGCCCAGGTGCGCGTCAGCGACTCGACGGCGGCCTTGGATGCGGCGTACACCCCTGCGCCGGGCACACCTTTCGACGCGACCATCGTGGTGACGTTGATGATGCTTCCGGCGCCGCGGGCGACCATGCCGGGCACCAGCCCGGCGGCGAGGAAGTAGGTGCCGGCGACGTTGGTCGCGAAGGTGCGTTCGAACGCATCGCGACGCTGGTCGACGGTCAGCGCGGCCGGGAACGCGGCGGCGTTGTTGACCAGGATGTCGACCACCCCGGCACGGTGCACCAGTTCCTGCACCGATTCGGCGTCGGCGAGGTCGGCCCGCAGGAAACGGACGGGTCCGTCGATCGACGCGGCCGCCGCGGCACCACGGTCGGCGTCGCGGCCGGTGATGGTGACGACGGCGCCTTCACGGGCCAGAAGCCGGGCGCACGCGAGCCCGATGCCCGCGGTGCCGCCGGTGACGAGAGCGTGTTTGTCGGTGAGTTGCATGGCTGCTCCGGTGTGGTGAAGGCGGCGGTCAGGCGGTGACGGCGGCGACGACGGATTCGCCGCGACCGTGGGACAGGTGGGCCAGCGCGATGCGCAGGCGTTTGCGGCCGCGGGACACCCGCGACATCACGGTGCCGATCGGGATGCCGAGGATCACAGCGGTCTCGGCGTAGGTGTAGCCCTCGATGTCGGCGTAGAACAGCACCTCGGCGAAGCCGTCGGGCAGGGAGGCCAGCGCGGACCTGACGTCACCGTGGGGAAGTGCGTCGAGCACTTCGGCCTCGGCCGAGCGCGGGCCGCCCGGCAGCCGGGCGGCGGTGGCGGCCAGGTCGCGGTCGGTGAGCAGCGCGGCCGACACCTCGGTCACCCGGGCCTGCCTGGCCCGGTGGAGGCTGACCCAGCGGTTGTAGAGGATGCGGAACAGCCAGGCCTGCAGATTGGTGCCGTCTTCGAAGGTGCCGAACCCGCGATACGCGCGCAACAGGGTGTCCTGCAGCAGGTCCTCGGCCTCGGGTTCATTGCGCGCGAGCCGGCGAGCCCCGCGGCCGAGGACAGCGAGCAGCGGTTCGACCTCCCGGGCGAACCTGGCGGACAGAGCAGCGTCGGGAGTGGATCTGGCGGGCAGAAAGGTGACGGTCATGATCGGATCTCCTGCGGGTGGCGGTGTCTGATTCACCACCCACATTCGCCGGTTCGGCACCGGGGCGAACCCTTGAAAACCCGTAGTCCCCGGCCCGTAGTTGGTGGCCCTCGATCCCTGGGATCAGGGCGTGAGGGCGGTGGTGCGCAGTTGACGGCGCGAGGTGATTCCCAGCTTCGCGAACACCTTCCGCAGGTGCCATTCCACGGTGTGGGAGCTGATGAACAACTGGGCGCCGATCTCCTGATTGGTCAAGCCGTCGGCGGCCAGCTGCGCGATCTGCGCCTCCTGCGCGGTGAGGCCCGTGCCTGCGCGGTCCTCGCGGGTGCGCACCTTCTCCCCCGTGGCGACCAGCTCACGGCGAGCGCGTTCGGCGAACCCACGCGCACCCATCTGGGTGAACGCGTCGTGGGCCGTGGTCAGTTCGCGCCGCGCGTCGTTTCGCCGGTTGTTACGGCGCAACCATTCGCCGTAGATCAGCCGGGTCCGGGCGAGGTGCACGACGACCCGGGTCCTGCTCAACCGTTCGATGGACTCGGTGTAGAGCGCCTCGGCGGCGTCGTCGTCGGCCAGCATCGCCTGCGCGCTGGCCAATGCGCCTACGGCCCAGTCGGTTTCTGCGGCGCCGACACAGGCCTGCAGCGTCGCGAGGGCCTGCGCGGCGGCATCGCCGGCTCCGGCGCGGGTGGCCGCCTCGACCATCTCGTACAGGCACCAGCCGTGGAAGCCGAGGTCTTGATAGGTCGCGGCGTCGCGGGCCGCCGCATACGCCTCGTCGTACTGTCCGAGGCCGTTGTGCAGGACGGCGGCGGCGTATCCGGTCAACCCGTCCAGGCGTCCCTCCCCGCGGGAGCGGCCATCCGCGCGGGCGCTGTCGATGAGCTTCGCGGCCGTCGCGGCGTCACCGCGCCACGCGGCCAGCAGCACCGAGTGATAGCGCACCGGGGATCGGTGCCCGGTCGCCTCGGTGATCGAGTGCGCCTCCTCGATGAGTTGCTCTGCGGTGGTGAACTCTCCGGCGATCAGGTGCACGCCGGCGCGGTAGGTCAACGCGCGGGGCAATCCGTCGAGGGCACCGGAGTCCCGGGCGTGGTGCACCGCGCACGTGGCCAGGGTGCGGATGGCAGCCTCGTCCCACAGCTCGTGCGCGGCCGACTCCTGCAGGATCGGGAACCCCGGCACCCGCAGCCACCGCCCGACCGCGATGTCGTCGGATTCTGCCTGCGCGCACATCCCCCGCAGCGCGGCGTTCAGCGTTTCGGCACCCGCGCCGAAACCTCCGATGATCCGTTCGACGATCCCCTTGAGCAGCAGGTCGACCGGCCGCAGCGACCGGGTGCCGGCGATCGCGGGCAGCGCGGCTTCCGCCGCGGCACGCAGCGCGGCGGGATCGGCAGACCGGCCGCCGTACATCAGTGCCGCGATGGCTTCGAGGTAACTCTCCCGTGACGAGTCGTCGTCGAGGTCCGCCAGCCGCGCGGCGGCGTCGAGCAGTATCGGCGCGGTGTCGGCGATCTTCGGTGCGCCCGCCTCGCCGGAGCGGCTGCGCATGAACTCCATCTGCGCCCGCAACCGTGCCACGTGCGCGTGCTGCTCGGCGGACAGCTCTCCGAGTTCGGCGATCGCGAGCAATTCGTGGGCGCTGTCGGTGTCCGCGGCGTCGCGTTTGGCCTGCGCCGCCGCCACGGCCCTGGCCGACCGCAGCCGAGAGTCCGCAGTCAGCGCCGTGGCCCGCTCCAGAAATGTTGCGGCGGCCGCGATTCCGCCCCTGCCGGTGGCCCGCAGCGCGGCACGCTCCAGGTCGGCGGCGACCTCGTCATCCGGGCCGGCGGCGGCCTGTGCGGCGTGCCATGCCCGGCGGTCGGGGTCGGCCTTCGGGTCCGTCGCGTCGGCCAGCGCGCGGTGCGCGGCCCGCCGCGCCGCGAGGTCGGCCGCGCGATAGGACGCAGACCGGATCAGCGGATGCCGGAACCGCATTCGCGGGCCGAACTCGATCAGGTCGTCGGCCTCAGCCGGAGCCAGGTCGTCCACGGGCAGTCCCAAACGTGTTGCCGCGCGCAGGAACAACGCGGCATCTCCGAGCGGCTCCGCGGCCGCCAGCAGCAACAGCTGCCGGGTGTTGGTCGGCAGCACCTGGATCCGGCGCACGTAGCTCTGCTCGAGGGCGGCCGGCGACGACCGCTTCCCGGAGATCCAGAACCCACCCGCCAACTCGGCGGCCGAGATGCTGCGCGGCACCTCCAGGATCGCCAGCGGCAGTCCGCGGGTCTCGGCGACGATCCGGTCGCGCACTCGCGGATCCATGGCGTCCAGCATCACCGAATCGAGTAGTTCCCTGGCCTCGGCGTCGGACAGCCCGGTCAGCGGCAGCTCGGGCAGGTCCGCGAGCAGCTCCGGGTGATCGCGGACGCCGAACACCAGCGCAACCGGTTCGGCGAGCAAGCGCCGCGCGACGAACGCCAACGTCTGCACCGACACCTGGTCGAGCCACTGCGCGTCGTCCACGATGCCGATCACCGGTGCAACCTCGGCCGCCGCGGCGAACAGGCTCAGCACCGCGAGCCCGACGAGGAACCGGTCCGGTGCCGGACCGGCGCCGCGACCGAATGCGACGTCGAGCGCGTGTCGCTGCGGTTCAGGCAGCCCGTCGAGGTGCCCGAACAGCGGGGCGCACAGCTGATGCAAGCCCGCGTAGGCGAGTTCCATGTCGGATTCGACGCCGGAAACCGCAAGCAGCTGAAAGCCTTCGGCTCGCCGCGCGGCGTAGTCGAGCAGCGCGGTCTTGCCGACGCCGGCCTCGCCACGCAGCACCAGCACCTGGCGGGCACCGGGTTTGACGGCGGCGATCAGTTCGTCGAGTCGTTCGCATTCGGCGGCGCGGCCGCGCAGCGGCGCAGACCGGTCCGGGCTCGACATGGGCATCACCGCGTCCATTCCGCACGGACGCGCGCGAAGGTTCGTCCGATCTTGATGCTGGATGGGGGAAGTCTATTCCCGACTGGTGATGTGTGGTCGTGCTTCAGCGTGCGGCCGCCGGTTCGCGAAGCCAGTCCTCGAACCTGGTCGCGGACAGCCGCGCGCCGACTCCCGGGCACAACGTCCGTTCGCCGAGTTCGACGCCCCAGTAGGTGGCGCCGGGGTCGGCGACCACCGGCCTGCTGTCGCCGCGCGCCGTCAGCGCGGTGCGCAGCAGATCGGGCAGCAGCACCGCCTCGGGGCCGCCGATTTCGACGATGCCGCCCGCCGGGGCGCCGACGGCGACGGCGGCCACTCCGCGCGCGACGTCGCGGGCGGCCATCGGCTGGAAGTAGGCCGGTGGCATCCGGACGACACCGTCGACGGTCGCGGAGTCGGCGAGCGTGTCGGCGAACTCGAAGAACTGCGTCGCGTGCACGATCGTGTACGGGACCCGGCCCGCGGCGATGAGTTCCTCCTGGGCGAGCTTGGCCTGGAAGTAGCCGCTCTGAGGCGCCATCTCGGCGGTGCCGACGACCGACAGCGCCACATGGTGGCCGACGCCGGCGGCGGCTTCCGCGGTCAGCAGGTTGGTGGTCGCCACCTGGAAGAATTCTTTGGCGGCGTCGTCGAGGGTGGGCGAGTTCGACACGTCGACGACGACGTCAGCGCCGGCGAGCACCTCCTCCAGCCCTTCTCCGGTGTAGGTGTTCACCCCGGTGGACGGCGCGGCCGCGACCGCATCGTGGCCGTCCCCGGTGAGCTGCGCGACGAGTTTCGAACCGATGAGGCCGGTTCCGCCGATGACGACGATCTTCATCATGTGCCTTCCTGAGCGTGGTGGGGTGTATCCGTCCTGCGCGCCAGAACCCCTGGCGGCACCGCCACTCATCCCGGCGCGACACAATGCCCTAAGGTGTATGGTCATGCATCCCTGCGAGCGCGTCGGGCTGGACTTCATCGACACGGCGCCGTACCGCTTCGTCAGCGCCGTGGATCTGGCCATCACCCCCGAGCAACTGTTCGAGGTGCTCGCCGACGAGACGTCCTGGCCCCACTGGGCCAGCGTGATCACCAACGTGACGTGGACGTCGCCGGAGCCGCGCGGCGTGGGCACGACCCGCACGGTCGAGATGCGCGGCGGCATCACCGGTGACGAGGTGTTCCTGGCATGGGAACCGTTCAGCCGCATGGCGTTCCGGTTCGACGCGGCGACCACGCGCAGCATCGCGGCGTTCGCCGAGGACTACCGCGTCGTCCCGACCGAGCAGGGTTGCCACCTGACCTGGATCATGGCCCTCAAGCCCAACGGGATCGCCGGTCGGTTCGGCCTGTTCACCGGGCGTCCCGTGATGGGCTGGATGTTCCAGCGGTTCCTGTACAACCTGCGCCGCTACACCGACGAGAGGTTCTCGGCCTAACTTCCGCTGCCCTTGCCCCGGAAGTGGCTTTGGCGGTGGGGCGTTCGCGCGCATTTCTGGTGAGTCAACGTGTCTGCCGGCGCTGGTATCATCGAACACATGTTCGATGGTTGGTCTGATGGGCGGGTCGTCTCGGGGGTGGCTGATTCGTATCGTCAGGTCGCGATCGGAATGGCGGCGGCTTCGGCGGGGATCGCGGAGTTGTTGGGGCGGCGCACCGTCGAGGAGATCGACCGCGAGGCTGATGTGCGCTCGTTGA
Source organism: Mycolicibacterium parafortuitum (assembly GCF_010725485.1). Classification (NCBI taxonomy): domain Bacteria; kingdom Bacillati; phylum Actinomycetota; class Actinomycetes; order Mycobacteriales; family Mycobacteriaceae; genus Mycobacterium; species Mycolicibacterium parafortuitum. Next base: position 4,852,800 of record NZ_AP022598.1, read on the forward strand.
TCACCGCGTTCGAGCGCACGGTGGTCGAGGTGGGGGCGGCGTTGCGGCTGCCGCCGGCACGGGCACGGGAGTTGGTCCACCACGCCGATGTGCTGCACACCCGGTTGCCGGCGGTGGCGGCACTGCTGGCCGCCGGGGAGGTCGACTATCCGACGGTGCTGTTGGTCATCGAGCGCACCGATCTGGTTGCCGAGCAGCACATGGCGCGCCTGGATGCGGCGCTGGCCGAGCGGATCCGCACCTGGGCGCGCTGGTCACGCAAGCTGGTGCGCGATGCCGTCGACGGGTTGGTCGCCGAAGTCGATGCCGCGGCGATCAAGCGGCGCCGCCAGGCCGCCTTCGATGAGCGCCGGGTCACGGTGGCCGCCGGGTTGGACGGGATGGCCGCGGTGCGCGCGCGATGTCGGCGTCGCAGGGCGCGGCGATGGACGCCCGCTGGAGCATGCTGGCCAAACAGGTGTGCCCTGGTGATCCGCGCAGTCTGACTCAGCGCCGCGCTGATGTGTTCGATGCCCTCAACACCGGTGGCGCGTTCGGGTGTGGCTGTGGGGATCCGGGCTGCCCCTGTCTGGTCGTGGTCCCCCCGGCGGCCGCGCAGCACGACCCACCAGCCGCCGAACCCGAGCCCGAGGCGCTGGAGCCGCCCGAGGCCGAGCCGCCCGCCGAGGCGCCTGAGGCCGAGCCGCCCGCCGGGGAGGCCGTCGCGCCGATCCCGGCACCGGCACCGGCACCACCGGGGCCGGGGCCGGGGCCGGTGTCGGTGTTGGGGCGGCAGGTGGTGCTCCACGTGATCGCCACCGCCGACACCGTCGCCGGGCACAGCAACACTGCGGGCTATCTGGCCGGCTACGGGATCATCGACGCCGAACTGGTGCGCGAACTGGCCCGCGAGGCCACCCGCCGGCTCGTCGAAGCCCCACCATTCGACGAACGCCAAGCCGTGACCTACCGGCCCACCGCGGCGCTGGCACGGTTCATCCGCGCCCGCGACCTGACCTGTCGCTTCCCCGGCTGCGACGTGCCGGCCACCCGCTGCGACATCGACCACACCATCGCCTTCGACCACCACGACCCGACCGCCGGCGGGCAGACCGTGCCCTGGAACCTTGCCTGCTACTGCCGCACACACCACCGCCACAAAACCCACGACACCGGCTGGAACGACCGGCAACTGCCCGACGGCACCATCATCTGGACCTCCCCGAGCGGGCACCAATACCGCACCCGCCCCGCCGGAATCGGGCTGTTTCCCGGGCTGGGCCGCGCCCAGCACCGCAGCGAGCAGCAGCGCATCACCGCCGCGCGGCGCCGACTCAACGCTCACCGCGACACCAGCGAACACAACAGCTACCGCAACCAGAAGGCCCGCAACGAGATCCGGGATCGGCGCTGGCGCAACGGATTCCGCTGCCGCTACCTACTGTTCACAGGCGACTTCGCCCACCACACACCCAGCAAAAGCCCGTTCGCCCGCTTCGTCAACGACCCCCTCGAACCCGAAACCCTCCCACCACACTGGCAACCCCCACCACCGCGAAACAATGACCCCGACCAACCACCACCCTTCTAGTACACGGCTGCCCATGCCTGCCGCCGATCCCTGTCCGGGTCGGGCGCGATGACGTCGCGGGTCGAGGTGATCAACCGGGTGAACCGCTGCTCGGCCGTATAGAGCGGCCAGTCGGTCTCGCTGCCGTGGGCGAAGTCGAGCCAGGCCCGCTGCATCCGGCGGCCCACCCCGGGCTGGATCCGCCGGCCCAGCGGGTGGAGTTTGCGCCCGATGTACGACTCGTAGCTGTGGTGGATGTGCACGATCTCGCTGCCGTGGGTCGCGCCCAACCCGAGCATGCGCAGGCTCAGCCCGAAGTGGTCGAACCGGTACATCCGAGTCGGGCCGTTGCCGCTGTACGCGTCGGCGAACGCCCAGGTGGGACCGCCGAACATCGCGTCGGCACCGAACGCGACCAGCGCACTGCGCCGCGGAAACCTCGGATATGCCTTCAGCACTTGCGCTTTGGCATGTGGGGCGGTCCGCTCGAAGAACCCGTCGATCGCCGCCCTCGTGGTCGGCAGCATCGGCGGTTTGGTCCACGCGAACATCGACGCCTCGTGGCTGTTGGTCCCGACGATCAGCGGCACCGGAGCCATCGCGCCCGCGCGGGCGGCATCGATCGGGTGCAGCGGCAACAGCTCGGTGCCATGCGTCAGTCCGTACGCCAGAGTCGGGGTGGTCCCGGCGCTCGTGAGCTGGATCATGCCCGCGGCGCGACGCAGCTCGCGTTGCGGGAGCGCCTTCACCTCAGAGGCTCCGACACCGAGGCGGCGCAGGAACTCCTGGCTGTTGGCAGCGCGCATCTCACGGTCGGCGATCAGCGGGAGCGCCGGGCTCTGCGCGATCGCGCGGCCGAACAGTCCGCGCGCGGCGGGCGAGGCCATCAGAGCCAGCACCGACGTCGCACCGGCGGATTCCCCGAACACGGTGACCCGGTGAGGGTCGCCGCCGAACGCCGCGATGTTCTCGCGCACCCACCGCAACGCGGCGATCTGATCGCGCAACGCCAGGTTGTCGTCGAAGCCGTCCCCGAGATCCCCGAGCTCGAACCCGCCGAACACCCCGATCCGGTAGGTCACGTTGACGACCACGACATCGCCGTTGACGGCCAGCCGCGATCCGTTGTAGAGCTGGAATTGGCCGGCTCCGTAGACGAACGCGCCGCCGGGAATCCACACCATGACCGGAAGCGATGCGGTGGTGTCCGGGGACCACACCGTCAGCGTCAGACAGGCCTCGTCGCGGGCCTTCGGATCGTCGCGTCCACCGCCGACGAACGACTTGGTCTGCGGGGGCAGCGGTCCGTGCTCGGTAGCGTCTCGCACCCCGGTCCACCGCGTGAGCGGTTGCGGTGCGCGGAACCGGCGTGCTGCCACGGGCTGCTCGGCGTACGGAACACCGCGCCACACGCCGACACCGGCATCGACCGTGCCCCGCAGGTCACCCGACGGGGTGTGCAGGATCGTGGGATCTCCGGCGACGACGGCCACGCCCGAAATCGTAGTGTGCGAAGCTGGACCAGCCCGCAGACACGGGGACCCGGGGCGACTCAGACGGAGGTGGCGCGATGACCTTCAACGAAGGCATGCGGATCGACACCAGCACTACATCCACCGGGGGCGGTCGCGGGCCCGGACGGGGTATCGCGGTCGGCGGCGGACTCGGCGGACTGCTGATCGTGGTGGTGGCGCTGTTCCTCGGCGTCGATCCGAGCACGGTGGTCCCCGAGCAGCAGATGGACACCCAGGGTGTCGACGCGCCGGGATTCGACCTGAGCCAGTGCCAGACCGGTGCCGACGCCAACAGCATCGTGCAGTGCCGGGTGGTCGCGACGGGCAATTCGCTCGACGGGGTGTGGGCGGACCTGATGCCGGGGTACACCCGCCCGCATGTCATGTTGTTCACCGGCGGGACCAACACCGGTGGCTGCGGATATGCCAGCAGCGCCGTCGGCCCGTTCTACTGCCCCGGCGACCAGACCGCGTACTTCGACACCGACTTCTTCGACACGCTGGTCACCGAATTCGGCTCCAGCGGCGGACCACTCGCCGAGGAGTATGTCGTCGCCCACGAGTTCGGCCACCACATCCAGAACCTGCAGGGGGTGCTCGGCCGCGCCCAGCAGGACCCGACGGGCCCGACCGGCGGCGGGGTGCGCACCGAACTGCAGGCCGACTGCTACGCCGGCGTGTGGGCGCACTACGCGTCGATCACCAAGCAGGAGGGCACTGACGTGACGTTCCTGAAGCCGTTGACCGACAAGGACATCGCCGACGCGCTGTCCGCCGCGTCCGCGGTCGGCGACGACCGGATCCAGGAGGCGGCGACCGGCCGGGTCAGCCCGGAATCGTGGACGCACGGGTCCTCCGAACAGCGCCAGAAGTGGTTCACCACCGGTTATCAGACCGGCGACCCGGCCAAGTGCGACACCTTCGCGACGAACAACCTTGGCTAGGCCGACCACGGCCGTCGACGCCGTTGCCGAACGCTATCTGGACGTCTCGGCGGCGCTGGATCCTTGTGCGGCAACGGAATCCGGGATCACCGGCTTCGACGACCAGATCACCGACTACTCCCCCGACGGAGTCGCGGCGCGCGTCGACGCCGCGAAGGCGGCGCTGCGCGAACTCGACGCGACCGAACCCGCCGACGCCGCCGACATCGTCACCGCCGCCGCGATGCGCGAACGCCTCGGCGTGCTCGTCGAACTGCACGACGCGGGCCTCGACGTCGGCGAACTGAACGTCATCGCGTCTCCGCTGCAGACGATGCGCGACGTGTTCGACCTGATGGCCACCGACACCGACGAGGACTGGGCGGTCATCGCCCGACGTCTGGATCAGATCCCGCAGCGGGTGAGCGGGTACGCCGAGGCGTTGCGCCAGGCCGCGGCCACCGGACACGCCCCGGCCGCACGCCAGGTCCGCCGCGGCATCCAGCAGGCAGGCCAGATCGCCGAGTTGTTCGTCACGATGGTCGCCGGCGCCCCTGCCGACAACCCCACGCTGCGTGCCGAACTTCAGCAGCGCGCCCAGGATGCCGCGAACGCATACGCGTCCCTGACCACGGTGCTGCGCGACGAGATCGGACCGCACGCCCGCGACACCGACGGGTGCGGGCGTGACGCGTATGCGGTGATGTCGCGGTTGTTCCTCGGTGCCGCCGTCGATTTCGACGAGACCTACGAGTGGGGCATGGATCTGCTGGCCCGCATCGTCGCCGAACAGGACGAGATCGCCGAGCGACTCTACCCCGGCGCGTCGGCGGCCGAGGCACTGCGCCGGCTCGACAGCGAGGAGCGCTACCTGATCCACGGCACCGACGCACTGCAGACCTGGATGCAGGAACTCTCGGACCGGGTGGTCGACGCGCTGGCCGACACCCACTTCGACATCGATCCGCCATTGCGCAACCTGGAGTGCCGGATCGCGCCGACGCAGACCGGCGGCATCTACTACACGGGACCGTCGGAGGATCTGAGCAGGCCGGGCCGGATGTGGTGGTCGGTGCCGCCGGGCGTGCACACGTTCCACACATGGCAGGAGATGACGACGGTCTTCCACGAGGGCGTTCCCGGACATCATCTGCAGATCGGCCGCGCTGTCGTGCTGACCGACCGGTTGAACCGGTGGCGCAGGCTGGGCTGCTGGGTGTCCGGGCACGGCGAAGGTTGGGCGTTGTATGCCGAGCGCCTGATGGCCGAACTGGGTTGGCTCGAGGACGCCGGCAACCGGATGGGAATGCTTGACGCGCAGCGCTTCCGGGCCGCCCGCGTGGTGATCGACATCGGGGTGCACTGCGGGCTGGCGGCACCCGACGGCGGCACCTGGGACGCCGATCGGGCGTGGACGTTCCTGCAGAACCACAGCGCGATGGCCGAGGAGAACCTGCGCTTCGAGCTCGACCGCTATCTGGGCTGGCCGGGACAGGCGCCGTCGTATGCGATCGGCCAGCGGATCTGGCAGCAACTGCGCGACGACACGCTGGCCCGGGGCGTCTCCCTGAAGGAGTTCCACAGCCGCGCGCTGGATCTCGGCGGCCTTCCGCTGGAGGTGCTGCAGTCGGCGGTGGCTGCGGCCTGATTCGCCCTATCTGTCACGGCGCCGCGGGGCTACCATCGGGCGAGGCCATGTGAAGGAGGCCGTCGATGCGTATCGCAGTCGCAGGAGCAACGGGCAACATCGGGGCCCGCACCGCCGTGTTCCTCGAACGTGACGGTCACGAGGTGGTCCGGATCAGTCGGTCACAGGGCATCGACCTGTTGACAGGCGAGGGCCTGGACGCGGCACTGACCGGAGTCGACGCGGTCGTCGACACCGTCAGCGCCCCGCCCGCCGACCGGGACCGCACCACCGAGTACTTCGGCACCACCACCGCCAATCTGCTGGCCGCCGAGCAGCGCGCCGGGGTCGGTCACCACGTTCTCCTCTCGATCGTCGGCATTCACGGCATCGAGGGCAATGCGCACTATGCGGGCAAGCGCGAGCAGGAACGGCTCGTCGCCGCGTCCCAGGTGCCGTGGACGATCGTGCCCGCCACCCAGTTCCACGACTTCGCGGCCATGGTCGCGGGTTGGGCCGAACAGGACGGCGTGGCCCCCATCGCCCCGCTGCTGGTGCAGCCGATCGCCCCCGACGACATCGCGCAAGTCCTCACCGAGGTCGCCACCGGCACGCCGCAGGGGCGCCACGTCGACGTCGCCGGACCCGAGACTCAGGACCTCGTCGACATGGCCCGCCGGACGCTGGAAGCGCGCGGCCACCCGGTCAAGTTGGTGCCGACGTGGTCCGGGATGTTCGGTGTCTCGATGGCCGGAAATGTGTTGCTCCCCAACGAGGACGCCCGCATCATGCCGACCACGTTCGAGCAGTGGCTCGCGGCCGAAGCCCGGTAGCCCCTACAGCCGCGACTGTTCTTTGATCGCGGTGTCGGTGGTGCGCAGCGGGCGGATCAGTGCGTCCTGGGTGAACGACGCGATCAGCTCGCCCTCTTCGGTGTGCACCGCACCGCGCACGTAGGACATGCCCGATCCGACCTGAGTGCTCTCATGGGTGTAGAGCAGCCAGCCACCCCAGGTGACCGGCTCGTGGAAGCTCACCGACACCGTCATCGGCGCCGTCGACACGCTCAGGTGCGCCTGGGCGGTCCCGATCCCCTCGTGCGCGCGCATCGTCGTCGAAATGCCAAGGTGGCCGGTGAAATACGCGACCAGCGCCTTGGCGAGGTCGTCGCGTTGCGGGATCGGGTCGTAGTGCAGCCAGGCGTAGAGCTCGGGCGGCCCGACCTCGTCGGGGCTGTTGACGTCGACCACGTCGACCAGGCGCAGCTCGCGCCCGGTCATCGGCATCGGGGACGGGTTCGCCTCACCCGGGCCGGCCACCTCGGGTCTGGGCAGGTGGTGGCGGATCACGTCCCCGGTCGGCACGTCGGCCAGGATCGTGGTCGTGATGCAGCGCTTGCCGTTCTGCTTGGCCGTCACGATCGCCGTTGCGGTGGAACGGCCCTCGCTGACCACATCGAGCTCCAGCTCGACCGGACCGGCGGCCACCATCACCGCTCGGGCGAACACCGAGTACGCCGACCGGATCGACTTGTCCGGAAAGCGCTTGGCGGCGGCGACGATCGAGGCCGCGAGAATCTGGGTGCCCTCGACCACCTGACGCTCGTCCTCACCGGCGGGACCGGTCTGGGCGGTGAACGCGTTCTCTCCCGCGGATTCTGCGTCGAACAGGTCGAGCAATCCCTGGACCGTCCACTGCACCGGTTCCGTCGTCTGCGCCGATTCCGTCGTCATCTGCCCAACCCCTCCGCTCGGTGACCGTCGTGGGAACAGTAACCGAGGTTCGCCGAAAGCGGTAACGTCATTACCATGGCCGACGGCATGCCCCCGGAGTCCCGCGCCGGTCGCTTCATGCGCTCCGCACTGGACATCCTGGGCGAAACCGGCAGAACAGATTTCACCGTGCTCGAGGTCGTCGAACGGTCGAAGACCTCGCTGCGGGCGTTCTACCAACACTTCTCGACCAAGGACGAACTACTGCTGGCCCTCGTCGAGACGATCATGGCCGACTCCACCGAGCGCTGGCGTGCCGAGACCGATCCACTCACCGGTGACGACGCGTTGCGCCTGTTGATCGAACGGATCAGCGCCCCCGCGCAGTCCAGCACCCAGGACAGCATCAACCGCGGCCTGACCTACTACAACGACCACCTGCTGGAGAGCAGGCCGAAGGAGTTCGCGAAAGTCCTGGCGCCACTGCACCGGCTGGTCGGCGACATCCTGCGCCGGGGCATCACCGACGGCACGTTCCGCCCCGATCTCGACGTCGACACCGACGCCGCGATCCTGATGCAGACCGTGCTGGGAACCCGCCGATTGCGCGACCTCGGCGCCGACCTCAACGGCGTGCCGATCGAGGGCAACCACATCTACGAGTTCTGCCTACGCAGCATCCTCAGATAGCGCACTGAACTGCGAAAACACCGGCGATCCGCGATCTGGTGCCGTTACACATCTGCGTGGTAATGTCGTTACCACCGAGGCGGTAATGCGATTACCGTTTAATGCAAACACGCATGTCAGGAGCAGGTTCATGCCGTCACGCATACTCGACTATCCGGTGTTCGATGCCGACAACCACTTCTACGAGCCCAAGGAAGCGCTGACGAAGTTCCTGCCGGACAAGCGCAAGGGCGTCATCGACTACATCGACGTACACGGCCGCACCAAGATCATGGTGCGCAACCACATCAGCGACTACATCCCTAACCCGACGTTCGAGGTGGTCGCGCGCCCCGGCGCCCAGGAGGAGTACTTCCGCCACGGCAGCGGCGGCAAGAGCTTCCGCGAGATCATGGGCAAGCCGATGAAATCCATCCCGGCGTTCCGCGATCCCCAGGCGCGCCTCGAGGTGATGGACGGGCTCGGCCTGGACTACACGTTGATGTTCCCGACGCTGGCCTCGCTGGTCGAGGAACGCCTCAAGGACGACCCCGAGCTGATCCACGACATCATCCATGCGCTCAACGAATGGATGTATGAGACTTGGCATTTCAACTACGAGGACCGAATCTTCTCGACACCGGTGATCACCCTGCCGATCGTCGACCGCGCGCTCGAAGAGCTCGAGTGGTGCCTGGAGCGCGGCGCCAAGACCGTGCTGGTCCGACCGGCCCCGGTGCCCGGCTACCGCGGCACCCGCTCGTTCGGCACCGAGGAGTTCGACCCGTTCTGGCGGGCCTGTGTCGACGCCGGCATCCCGGTCGCGATGCACGCCTCCGACAGCGGATACGCCCAGTACCTCAACGATTGGGAGCCGGCCGACGAGTTTCTGCCGTTCCGGCCCACCGCATTCCGGATGGTCGCGATGGGCAAGCGCCCCATCGAGGACACGATGGCGGCGCTGGTGTGCCACGGCGCGTTCACCCGAAACCCGGATCTGCGCATCCTGTCGATCGAGAACGGCGCGTCGTGGGTGCCGTACCTGTTCTACCAGTTCAACGACGTGTATTCGAAGATGCCGCAGGAGTTTCCGGAGGATCCGGTGGAGGCGTTCCGGCGCTGCGTGTACGTCGCGCCGTTCTGGGAGGACGACTTCAAGAAGATGTCCGACCTCTGCGGGATCGACCGGGTCATCTTCGGCTCCGACTGGCCGCACCCGGAAGGCCTGGCCGACCCGATCAACCTGGTCTCGGACCTGGAGGCTCACGGCCTCGACGACGAAGGCGTGCGAAAGGTGATGGGCAAGAACATGGTCGACCTGTTCGGAGTCGAGAACAAGGTCGTCTACAAGCCCGACGTACCCGCGCTCGCCCTCAGCTGAGCCGCAACCCGAAGAGAGAATATGACCGACCTGGCCAACCCGGAACAACTGCTGTTCGTCTCCACCACCCAGACGTTTCTGGAGAAGCAGGCGTCGTTGACCCACGTGCGCGGGCTGCATGCCTCCGGCGTGGCATTCCAGCCCGAATGGTGGCAGCGCGCCGCCGAACTCGGCTGGACCAGTCTGCTGGTACCCGAAGAACTCGGCGGCGGAAGCGTTTCCGGCGACGGGGTGGCGGATCTGGCGCTGGTCGCCGAGCAGGTCGGGCACACCGTCGCCCCTGGGCCGCTGCATCCGGTCAGTGTGGTGCTCGCCGGGCTCGTCGAGGCACCGGAGGGCCATCAGGACTCCATCGACGCGCTCGTCGCCGGTGAACTGGTCGCGTCGTGGGCGGTGTACGAACCCCGGCAGCCGTTCGCCACCACCGCGGCGGTGACCACCGCGACCCCCACCGGATCCGGGTACCGGATCGACGGGGTCAAGGACCGCGTCGAGGCCGGCGCCGACTGCGGTGCGGTGCTCGTGGTCGCGACATGCGACGGGCAGCTGCGCCAGTTTCTGGTGCCGATCGATACCCCCGGCGTGACCGTCACCCCCCAGGAGTCGGTCGACCTGGTCAAACGTTATGCCCGAGTGGAATTCGACGGTGTCGAGGTGCCCGAGTCCGCGGCGGTGGGCTCGGCCGAGCAGACCGCCGCGATCATCGAGCGGCAACGCCAGATCGCGCTCGTGCTGCAGTGTGCCGAAATCGTCGGCATCCTCGACGCGGTGCTGACCATGACCTACCAGTGGCTCAACGACCGGCACAGCTTCGGCCGCCCGCTGTCGTCGTATCAGGCGCTCAAGCATCGCGCGGCTGACATCAAGCTGTGGTTCGAGGCGTGCCGCGGCACCACCGCAGGAGCGGTACGGGCGGTCGCCGACCGCTCCCCCGACGCGGAGATGCTGGTCAGCGTCGCGAAAGCCTATGTGGCCGAGCGGGCCCCGGTGATCCTGCAGGACAGTGTGCAGCTGCACGGCGGTATCGGTGTGACCTGGGAACACGATCTGCATCTGTACCTGCGCCGGGTGGCGCTCTACCGCGCGGTGTACGGATCGCCCGAGGATCACCACCGCGCCGTCTACCGGCTGAGCAAGAAGGCAGAGGTTCCGGCATGACCGACACCGTGACATCGACCGAGACCACAGAATCCGTCGCGGATTTCGCCGCACGCGCCCGCGCGTGGCTGGCCGAGAACATGCCGCGGGTCGATCCGGACCACCCCCCGTTCTCGGTGCGCGCCGAGCAATCGTCCTGGGATCGTGCCCAGGAGCTGCAGAAGCGGTTGCACGAGGGCGGATTCGCCGGGATCTGTTTCCCTCGCGAATACGGCGGCCTCGGGCTGGACTACGCGTACCAGAAGGCGTTCAACGCCGAATGCCGCAGCTATGAGATGCCGCTGATTCTGAACACCCCGACGTTCACGATCTGTGCGGCGACCATTCTCGACATGGGTACCGAGCAGCAGAAACGCGACCGCATCTCGGCGGCCGTCCGCGGCGACGAGGTGCTGTGCCAGCTGCTGTCCGAACCCAGTGGCGGATCCGATCTCGCCGGGGTGATCACCCGCGCCGACAAGCACGGCGATACGTGGATCATCAACGGCGCCAAGACGTGGAGCACCAGCGCCTTCGCCGCCGACTACGGTCTGCTGCTGGCCCGCACCGACTGGACCGTGCCCAAGCACGAGGGTCTGACGATGTTCCTGGTGCCGCTGAACGCGCCCGGCATCACGATGCGCCGCATCAAAGAGGTCAACGGCAACGAGGAGTTCTGCGAGGAGTTCTTCGACGGTCTCGAGCTCGGCGACGACGCGGTGGTCGGCGAGGTGAACAAGGGCTGGGAAGTCGCGACCCGCCAGCTGCACCACGAACGCCGGGCGGTCGGTGGGGGTTCGGAGTTCGCCAGCGGCACCGCGGCCGAGAACGCCAACGAGATGCCACCCGACCACGTCGGGCTCGCCGAGGCCACCGGGCAGACCGACGATCCCCGGGTCCAGGATCTCGCCGGGCGCGCACTGACCCGTCGCATCGTCAAGGAACAGCTGATCGACCATGTGTTCCGCAGCATCGGCAACGGCTCACTTCCGCCGAACGCGGGCACGCTGATCCGGCTGTTCCACGCCGAGACCACCGAACTCGAGGTCGACACCGCGCTGGCGATCGCCGGCACCGCCGGCGTGATCGACGAGGGTTTCGGCGCACCGGATCTCGAGGGTCTGCTCGACGTGGGCGTGCGGTACCTGTCGCGGCAGACCGGGTCGATCGGTGGCGGAACGTCGGAGATGGCGCGCAACGTCATCAGTGAACGCATCCTCGGATTCCCACGGGAAGCGGCCGCCGACAAGGGTGTTCCGTTCAACCAGGTCAAGCGCAACAAGAGCTGAGGCCTCGTCAGGTCCTGATGACCGCCCTCACCGACTCGTGGTGTCACCTACTGGCACAGGACTGAGCACCTGGGGCTCGTCGGCGTTGGCCGCGCCGCGGGCCAGCCCGAACAGCGCGACCGCAGCCAGCACGGCACCGCCGAACATCATCACGCCCATCGGGACGGCACTGTGCGAACCCGCCAGGCCCACCAGCGGCGACGCGGCCGCACCTGTGGCGTACTGCAGGAAACCCAGCACCGCGGACCCGGTGCCCGCGGTGTCGCGAGCCTCACCGATCGCCAGCGTGGTCGCATTGGCGTAGATGAACCCGAGGGTTCCCATGAAGCACGCCATCAGCGCAATGGTCGTCCACGGCGTCACACCGCCGACGGTGACGTTGAACAACTGCAGAGCCGTGATGACCAGCATCGCGCAGATTCCGCCGGTCAACAGGGCCCGGGGCGAGACGGTGCGCACCAACCGCGCGTTGACCACCCCGGACACCGCCACCGCCAGCGCGCACGCACCGAACGTCAGCGAGTACGCCCGCGGCGACATGCCGAGAATGTTCTGCAACACGAACGGCGACGCCGAGATATAGGAGAACATCGCACCCGACGCACAGCCCAGCGTCAGCGTGTATCCCATGAATCTGCGGTTGCCGAGTACCGAGACTGCGCTGCGCCCAAAGGCTTTCAGCCCCGCCGGGCGGCGGCGGTGGGCGGGCAGCGATTCACCCGCCATGAAGTACGCGCCGAGCAGCATCAGCACGTTCAGCAGCGCGAGCGCGACGAACACCGCCCGCCAGCCGAGCGTGGCCACCACCTGCCCGCCCAGCACCGGCGCGATGATCGGAGCCAGCACGCCGATCACCATCATCACCGAGAACAACTGTGCGGCGCGGGCACCCTGGGTGCGGTCGGCGATGATCGCCCGCGCGATCACCACCCCCGCCGCGCCCGCGAAGCCCTGCACGAAGCGCAGTGCGATGAGAACCTCGATCGACGGGCTGATCGCGCACAGCAGGCTGGCCGCGAGGCAGACCACGATGCCGGCCAGCAGTGGTTTGCGCCGGCCCAGCCGATCCGACAGCTGTCCGATGAACAACTGCCCGCTGGCGAGACCGATCAGAAACGACGTCAGGGTGAGCTGAACCATCGGGGCCGAGGTGCCGAACTCCTCGGCGATCGCCGGAAACGCCGACATGTACATGTCGACGGAGAACGGGGTGACCGCGGTCAGCAGGGCGAGGATCAGGACGAGCGGGATCGTCGGTGGCGTGGTCGCCGGAGCAGGAGTGCGCAAGTTAAGGACAACCTCGAAGTATCGGGAAGACAAATAGTTATCTTATGATACTTATGCCAGCATAACTTCTGGAATGTGAGATGCCCGACATGGCGGCTGAAGCCGGCCTCAGAACAGCGTGGGCTGCAGCGGTTCGACGGCCGCGGGCACCGCATCCGGGGCGGGGGCGCTCATCCGCGGCGCACCGACCAGGCCGTGCCTGGCCATCAGCGGTGCCGCCGTGCGCGCCAGTTCGGCGCGATACTCGGCGGGCAAGTACGCGCCGCGACGGTAGAGCCGGCGGTACTCGCCGACCAGATCCGGATAGCTTCGCGCCAGCCAGTCCATGAACCAGCCGCGGGTACTGCCCCGCAGGTGCAGGCCGAACACCGTGGCGCTGGTCGCCCCGGCCGCCGCGATCCGACCCAGCAGATCGTCGAGATGGTCAGCGGAATCGGTCAGCCCCGGCAGCACCGGGGCCACCATCACATGGCAACGCAGGCCCGCCTCGCGAATCGCCGAGATCAGCGCAAGCCGCGCCTCCGGGGTCGGGGTGCCGGGTTCCAACCGGCTGTGCAGCGTCGGATCCCCGACCGCCAGCGATACCGCCACACTGACGTCGACCCGGCGCGCGGCGTCTCGCAACTGAGGGAGATCCCGGCGGAGCAGGGTGCCTTTGGTCAGGATCGAGAACGGCGTGCCGAAATCGGTCAGGGCGCCGATGATGCCCGGCATCAGCGCATACCGCCCCTCGGCCCGCTGATACGGATCGGTGTTGGTGCCCAGGGCGACGGTCTCCCGCGTCCAGGACGGACGGCGCAGTTCACGGCGCAACACCTCGACGACGTTGGTCTTGACCACCACCTGGGTGTCGAAGTCGCGACCGCTGTCGAACTCCAGGTACTCGTGGGTGGGCCGGGCGAAACAGTACCGGCACGCGTGCGAACACCCGCGGTAGCCGTTGACGGTGAACCGAAACGGCAGCATGGACGCCGCCGGGATCTTGTTCAGGGCCGTCTTGCACAACACCTCGTGAAAGGTGATTCCGTCGAATTGCGGAGTCCGCACACTGCGCACCAGCCCGACACGCTGCAGGCCCGGCAACGCACCGTCGTCGACCGCGATGCCTTGACCTGCCCAGCGCATACCCTATGCGAACATACGTTCGATACAGTGTCAAGTATCCGCTTCACCCTCCACCGTACCGCCGGGACCGGGGCTTGCGGCAAGGCCGGGGTCATGGCGCAGAATCTCACCCTCAGCGCAAAACCGTAAGGGGCACATGTCAACTCAGAACCCGACTTCCTACCAGGCCGAGCTGCAGTCCGAACGCGAGTACGTCGACGGGCTCTACGCCCGGCTGGACACAGAGCGGACCCGGGTCAAGAAGCGGTACGCCGAGGCCCTGCGCGGCGACGTCGACACCCAGAACGGCGCGACCCTGCTGGCCCGCGATGCCGAGGTGCGCGCCATAGCGGCCCAGATGGACCGGCTCAACGTCGCCGACTCCGGGCTGTGCTTCGGGCGGCTGGACACCGTCGACGGTGAACGCCTCTATATCGGCCGTATCGGACTACTCGACAGCGCGAACGAGCACGAATCGCTGCTGCTGGACTGGCGGGCGCCGGCCGCCCGGGCGTTCTACGTCGCCACCGGCGCCCACCCCGAGGGCATGCGCCGGCGCCGGCAGTTCCACAGCCTCGGACGCCGGCTGCTCGACTTCACCGACGAGGTGTTCGGCCGCCCGCTCGACGGCGACGCCGGAGCCCAGCCGGACGGTTCGGACGTGGCGCTGCTCGCCGCGGTCAACGCCCCGCGCGGCGACGGGATGCGCGACATCGTGGCCACGATCCAGGCCGAGCAGGACGCGATCATCCGTCTCGACCACCCCGGCGTGCTCGTCATCGAGGGCGGGCCCGGCACCGGCAAGACCGTCGTCGCGTTGCACCGCGTCGCATATCTGCTCTACACCCAGCGCAAGCGGATGGAGAGCCACGGCGTGCTCGTCGTCGGACCCAACACCGCGTTCCTGCGCCACATCGGCCGGGTGCTGCCGTCGCTCGGCGAGACCAATGTGGTGTTCATGACGACCGGCGACCTGGTACCCGGCCTGCACGTCAGCGCCGAGGACCACCCGGACGCGGCGCGGGCGAAAGGTTCGCTGGCCATCCTCGACGTGCTCGCCGCCGCCGTCGCCGATCGGCAGCGCGTTCCGGACGAGCCGCTGCCGATCGACCTGTCCGACGTGTCGATCGCGGTCACCGCCGACATCGCGGAATGGGCGGTTCAGGAGGCGCGCGCCACCGAGCAACCCCACAACGACGCACGCACCACCTTCGTCGACGTACTGACCTGGGCCCTGACCGAACGGGCGATCGCCAAGATCGGCCGCGGCTGGCTGACGAGAAATGACAAGGCCGCGTGGGAACATCTACGCGCAGACCTGATCGACGAGCTCGAAGACAATGCCGCGTTCAAGGCCGCACTGGATCGGCTGTGGCCGGCGTTGACACCGGAAACACTTCTCGCCGAACTGTATTCGTCACATGAGCGACTGAAGGCCGCGGCCGCCGACCCGGCGCTGTATCGCGAGGACGGCGCCGCCTGGACCCTGTCGGACATCCCGCTGCTCGACGAACTCGTCGACCTGCTCGGCCGGGACCGGACCGGCGAGGAGGCCGCAGAACAGCAGCGGCGCGAGGAAGCAGCCTATGCCGCAGGCGTTCTCGACCTGATGATCGGGCGCGAGGACATCATGGACGACGAGGACCAACTGATGGCCCAGGACGTCATCGCCGCCGAGGACCTCGCGGAACGCTTCCTGGAGCGCGACAACCGGGAATTGGCCGAACGCGCTGCGGCGGACCGGGATTGGACCTACGGGCACGTCGTGGTCGACGAGGCACAGGAGCTCTCGGAGATGGACTGGCGGGTGCTGATGCGGCGGTGCCCGAGCCGGTCGTTCACGATGGTCGGAGACCTCTCGCAGCGACGCTCCCCCGCCGGGGCGACCTCATGGGATGCGGTGCTCGAGCCTTATGTGCCCGGCCGGTGGGTGTACCGGACGTTGACGGTGAACTACCGCACGCCGGCCGAGATCATGGACGTCGCGGCCGCGGTGCTCGCCGAGTTCGCGCCGGCCGTCACCCCACCGGAATCGGTGCGCTCCACCGGTGTGGCGCCGTGGGCACGGCAGGTCGGCGACGACGAACTGGCCTCGGCAATCGACGATTTCGTGCGCGAGGAACAGACTCGCGACGGCACGCACGTCGTCATCGGGCCCGCGGGGGTGCCCGGCACGGTCGCGCCGACCGAGACCAAGGGGCTGGAGTTCGACGCCGTGCTGGTGGTGTATCCGGATCGCATCCTCGCCGAGGGGTCGCGCGGGGCGGCCGACTTGTACGTCGCCCTGACCCGCGCGACACAGCGCCTCGGCGTGCTGCACCGCGACCCGTTACCGCCGTCCCTATCCGGGCTGCGGCGGGTCTAGATCTGGTCTAACTCACCACTGGCCGAGCTGGCAGCGCACGTTGTACGGATCGTTGTGCTCGCTCTGGACCGCGCCGTCGACCGCGATGTCGCAGTGCGCGTTCGGCGCAGCCTGACCGCCGCGAGTGGTGCTGCTGACCTGAAGGATCGCCCAGTTCGGGTCCTCCAACGTGGTCTCGAACACCCACGGCGCGCCGGGGGCCACGGTCACCTTCTCGCGCTTGGCGTAGGCATACGCGTCGGCGTTGAACGCCTCCATGCTCGGCGGCTGGGTCGTCAAGTAGAACAGGTCGAACTCGTAGGCGCCGCCCGAGGTGAGCGTGTACCGGACCTGGTGCCCGGTCGGCTCCTGGGCGCTCGCGGTGGCCTGACCGACGATGACCGAGGCAGCGGCCGCCAACAGTGACGCGCCGACCGCCGTTCCTACCTTCGCTGAAGCTGATCGCATGTTGGACACATCGAACGACGCTACCGAAGCGTTACGGGCAGGCACCGGGCCCGTCGGCACCCGACATCTGCGGCAAACGAACTGTCGAGCCCGACAACAGGTTAACTTGTCCGTCACACACAGACATTTGGCAGAAACACGGGCGCTCTAACGTCCGGATTCGACACCGGGGCGGTGTTGAAACTTCGCCGTGCAGACCACCCTGACACGTGCTGAAATGCCAGAAAGGCCGTACATGCAACAACCTCGACGCCATTCCTTATCACGTTCGGCGCTGACCGCGGGATGTGTCGTGACGGCGGCCAGCCTGCTGCTGGCCGGCTGCGGTAGCAAGGCAAGCGAAACAGACTCAGCAAATGCCGAGTCGTGCGTGGACACCTCCGGCGAGACCATCAAGGTCGGCGCCTTGAACTCGCTGTCGGGCACCATGGCGATCTCCGAGGTCACCGTCCGAAACGCGATCGATCTGGCCGTCGAGCAGATCAACGCCGACGGCGGTGTGCTGGGCAAGCAGATCCAACTGGTCGGCGAGGACGGCGCGTCCGAGCCGACGGTCTTCGCCGAGAAAGCCGAGAAGCTGATCAGCAGCGACTGCGTCGCCGCGGTGTTCGGCGGCTGGACCTCGTCGAGCCGCAAGGCCATGCTCCCGGTGTTCGAGAGCGCCAACTCGCTGCTGTACTACCCGGTGCAGTACGAAGGCCTGGAAGCCTCCCCCAACATCTTCTACACCGGCGCGACCACCAACCAGCAGATCGTCCCGGCGCTGGACTACCTCAAGGAGAAGGGCGTCAAGTCGCTGTACCTGGTCGGTAGCGACTACGTCTTCCCGCAGACCGCCAACCGCATCATCAAGGCCTACGCCGAGGCCAACGGCATCGAGATCAAGGGTGAGGACTACACGCCGCTGGGCTCGACCGACTTCTCCACCATCATCAACAAGGTGCGCACCGCCGACGCCGACGCGGTGTTCAACACCCTCAACGGCGACTCCAATGTCGCGTTCTTCCGCGAATACAAGAACGTCGGCCTGACCCCGCAGGACATGCCGGTGGTGTCGGTGTCGATCGCCGAGGAAGAGGTCGGCGGCATCGGTGTGCAGAACATCGACGGCCAGCTCACGGCGTGGGATTACTACCAGACCATCGACACGCCGGTGAACAACGAGTTCGTCAAGGCCTACAAGGACAAGTTCGGCGCCGACAAGCCCACCTCGGATCCGATGGAGGCCGCCTACGTGTCGGTGTTCCTGTGGAAGAACACCGTCGAGAAGGCCGGCTCGTTCGACGTCAAGGCCATTCAGGACAACGCCGACGGCGTGACGTTCGAGGCTCCCGAAGGCCTGGTCACCATCGACGGCGAGAACCACCACATCACCAAGACCGCCCGCATCGGCGAGATCCGGCCCGACGGCTTGATCTACACCGTCTGGGAGTCGCCCGGCCCGATCGAGCCGGATCCGTTCCTGAAGTCCTACCCGTGGGCCGCCGGGCTGTCCGGCTAGGAACACGTGGATGTCGTAATCGGGCAGCTGGCAACGGGATTGAGCCTCGGCTCAATCCTGTTGCTGGCCGCACTCGGGTTGTCCCTGACCTTCGGTCAGATGGGCGTCATCAACATGGCGCACGGCGAGTTCATCATGGCCGGTTGCTACACCGCCTACGTGGTGCAGCAGATCATCTCCAGCGCCGGCGCCTCACTTCTCATCTCGCTGGTGGTCGGATTCTTCATCGGCGGCGCGATGGGTGCGTTGCTTGAGGTCACGCTGATCCAGCGGATGTATCACCGCCCGCTGGACACCCTGCTGGTGACCTTCGGCGTCGGCCTGATCCTGCAGCAGGTGGCCCGAGACATCTTCGGCGCACCCGCCGTCAACGTCATCGCACCGCCGTGGCTCTCCGGAGGTGTGGAGATCCTCGGCGCGGTGGTGCCCAAGACCCGCATCTTCATCCTGGTGCTGGCCGTGGTGTGCGTCGCGGTGCTCGCCGCGGTGCTCAAGATGAGCCCGATGGGTCGCCGCATCCGTGCCGTCGTGCAGAACCGCGATCTGGCGGAGACCAGCGGAATCTCGTCACGCAAGACCGATATCACCACGTTCTTCATCGGTTCCGGTCTGGCGGCCGTCGCCGGGGTGGCGTTGACGCTGATCGGGTCGACGAGCCCGACGATCGGACAGAGCTATCTGATCGACGCGTTCCTCGTCGTCGTGATCGGCGGCCTCGGCCAGATCAAGGGCACCGTGATCGCGGCGTTCGCGCTCGGCTTCTTGAACTCGTTCATCGAGTACAACACCACCGCGTCGCTGGCCAAGGTGATCGTGTTCGTGATCATCGTGATCTTCCTGCAGGTGCGGCCCCAGGGTCTGTTCACCGTTCGGACAAGGAGTCTCGTATGAGGACCCTCTTGGGGCGCTGGCAGACCTGGGCCGGCTTCGGCGTCGCGGCTCTGGCGCTGTTCGTGGTGGCGCCGGCCGTGCTGTCGGATTTCCGGCTCAGCCTGCTGGGCAAGTTCCTGTGCTTCGCGATCGTGGCGGTCGGAATCGGATTGGCCTGGGGCCGAGGCGGAATGCTGGTCCTGGGCCAGGGCGTGTTCTTCGGGCTGGGCGGCTACATGATGGCGATGCACCTGAAGATCGCCGACGCGGAACTGCGCGGCGACGCGGTGCCCGACTTCATGCAGATCCAGGGTGTGCGTGAACTGCCCGCGTACTGGATGCCGTTCGCGTCCCCCGCGGTCACACTGATCGCCATCGTCGTCGTCCCGACCGGCATCGCGGTGGCCCTCGGACTGGGCGTGTTCAAACGCAAGGTCAAGGGAGCCTATTTCGCGATCCTGTCGCAGGCGCTGGCCGCGGCGCTGGCCATCCTGCTGGTCGGCCAGACCAGTCTCGGTGGATCCAACGGGCTCAACAGGTTCCGCACGTTCTTCGGGTTCACGCTCAACGACCCGGTGAACCGCAAGATGCTGTACTTCATCGCCGCGGCGGTCCTGCTGCTCGTCGTGGCCGTCGTGCGCCAGTTGATGCAGAGCCGGTACGGCGAACTGCTGGTCGCCGTCCGCGACGGTGAGGAACGCGTCCGGTTCCTGGGCTACGACCCCGCCAACATCAAGGTGGTGGCCTACGCGGTGGCGGCGTTGTTCGCGTCCATCGCCGGTGCGCTGTTCGCCCCGATCGTCGGATTCATCGCGCCGTCGCAGGTCGGCATCCTGCCGTCGATCGCGTTCCTGATCGGCGTCGCGATCGGCGGGCGCGCCACGCTGCTCGGGCCCGTGCTCGGCGCGATCGGGGTGGCGTGGGCGCAGACCCTGTTCTCCGAACGCTTTCCGTCGGCGTGGACCTACGGGCAGGGCCTGTTGTTCATCCTCGTCGTCGGCTTCCTGCCCGCGGGCCTGGCCGGCCTCGGCGTGTACCTCAAGCGCCGGCGCAAGGCCGGAGCCTCCGATCCCGACAAGGCTCCCGACTCCGACCCGGACGCAGAGAAGGTGGGTGCGAGCTCATGAGCGAGATACAGGCCAGCGCCGCGGGTAAGGAACCCGTCGAGGGCGGAAACGCCGGCATGGGCGCCCAGTACCTCGAAGTCCGAGGTCTGACAGTCGATTTCGACGGGTTCAAAGCGGTAAGCGACGTCGACCTGACCCTGTTCCAGGGTGATCTGCGGTTCCTGATCGGACCCAACGGCGCAGGCAAGACCACGGTGATCGACGCGATCACCGGGCTGGTTCCGGCGACCGGATCGGTGAACAAATCCGGCGTCGAACTGCTCGGCAAGAAGGTGCACCAGATCGCCCGGCGCGGGGTCGGGCGCACCTTCCAGACCGCGAGCGTGTTCGAGGAACTCACGGTGCTGCAGAACCTCGACATCGCCGCGGGCGCAGGACGTTCGGTGTGGACGCTGCTGCGGCGGCGCAACGGAGTGCTGCCCGCGATCGAACAGGCTCTGCACACCATCGGACTGACCCACCTGGCCGACAAGCCGGCCGGGGTGCTGGCCCACGGGCAGAAGCAGTGGCTGGAGATCGGCATGCTGCTGGTGCAGAACGCCGACGTGCTGCTGCTCGACGAGCCGGTGGCGGGCATGAGCACCGAGGAACGCGAAGAGACCGGAAACCTGTTGCGCCGCATCGGTGCCGAACGCACCGTCGTCGTCGTCGAGCACGATATGGACTTCATGCGCGCGTTCGCGACGTCGGTGACCGTGCTGGCGCGCGGGCAGGTCATCGCCGAGGGATCGGTGGCCGAGGTACAAGCCAATCCGAAGGTCCAGGAGGTCTACCTCGGGACCGCCGCGGCCGGTGCCGACGGTATCGAACTCGCCGAGGAGAAGTCCTGATGCTGCAACTGCTCGACGTCCGGTCCGGCTACGGCCGCAGCGAGGTGATCCACGGCGTCAGCATCGAGGTGCCCGTCGACGGCGTCGCCGCGGTGATGGGCCACAACGGCGCAGGCAAGACGACGCTGCTGCGTGCGGCGGTAGGCCTGCTGAAATGCACTGCCGGAAAGGTACTTTTCGACGGCGAGGACATCACCAAACTGCGTCCCAGCGCGCGGGTCGGCCGTGGGCTGGCGTACGTTCCGCAGGGCCAGCAGTCCTTCGGGCAGCTCACCACGGCAGAGAACCTGCAGGTGGTCGCCGACGGACGCAAGAACGGCAAGGCCCTGATCGATGAGCAACTCGACCTGTTCCCGGCGTTGAAGGAACTCCTGAGCAGGCGCGCCGGTCTGCTCTCCGGCGGTCAGCGTCAGCAGCTCGCGATCGCGCGGGCGTTGATCACCACCCCGAAATGCCTGATCCTCGACGAGCCGACCGAGGGCATCCAGCCGTCGGTCGTGCACGAGATCGAGGAGGCCATCACCGCGCTGACCAACCGCGGCGACCTCGGCGTACTGCTCGTCGAACAGCACATCGGTTTCGCGCTGGAATCCGCGCAGCGCTACTACATCCTCGAAGCCGGTCGCGTCACCTCAAGCGGCACAGGCGGTTCCGCGTCGGAGGCCGACGTGCGCGCCGCGATGGCCATCTAGGGGCCCACCGCGCGGGCGCTGCCTAGTTCTGCGTGTAGGTAGTACCGCCACCGGCGTTCCATTGCACTCGGGCATATGATGCGTTGCCGCTGTTGACTACACCGTTGGTAACCTTCCAGTAGCCGTCATACACCGTGAAGGTGTTGGCGCTCTGCTGGGTGCCGAACGTGCCACCCGCGCCCCACGAGACGGTCGTCGTGCCGTTGCCCCACACGGTCACGTCTCCGGTAGCCAGAGTCCACCCGGCACCGGCACCGGGGGTCACAGACGAGTTCGGGATACTGTCGCCATTGGGATCGCCGACGGTCATCGTCCCCCTCGTGCAGACCCAGAACGCACACGTGGCGTTCCCGTAGCCGCTGATCGTCGGCGCAGTATTGATCGCGTAGATGGGCACTTTCACCGTCAGCGTGGCGGTGCCTCCGAACCCGTCGGAGACGGTCATCGTGAAAGCGTCATCCCAGGCGTTGAGCGCGACACCGTTGTAAGAGGAGAGGGCGGCTCCGGCGTTGACGTCGGTGAGGCTCGTGGCCCCGATCTTGGCGATCGCGTGGCGCTTTGTCGCGTCGAAGTTGCTGGTGTAGGTGAACGTACCGTCGGCCGCGATGGTGACGGTGCCACCCTTCGCGCTGGTCACGCTCGCCGGCCAGACCGGCGCGTCGCCGTCGGCGTCGTAGTACGTCAACTTGCCGGTGCTGGTCTGCGTGGTTCCGTTGAGCGTGCCCACCGTCGGCGGCGTCGTCAGCGTCAGCGTCGGGTTGGTGGTGACCGTCGACGGCTTCACGTTCAGCCGCAGCGTCACCGACCGGCCGTCGGCGTCGGTGGCGATCATGGTGATCACGTCGTCGTTGTTCAACACACGGCCGACACTCGAGGTGTAGGTGAACGCGCCGGTGGTCGGGTTGAACGACGTGACCGTGCCCTTCGTCGTGCCGCCGACGAGGGTGTAGCTGGTGAACGCTCCCGGCTTGTTGGTCGAGGCCGGCGGCGTGCCGGTGACCACGTAGGGCGTCGAGGTGTTGACGTTGCCGGGGCTGATGGAAGTGGTGTTCGGCACCGTGACCGTGACGATCGTATTGCCGTAGTGGCGGTCGTTGATCCGCACCTGGAAGCTCTGATTCGCGCCGGCCGTCGCACTCGAGACGTAGGTGAACTCACCGGTCGTCTCGTTGAGGGTGACGATGCCGCCGTTACCGGAGCCGTTCTTGGTGTAGGCGGAGTTTCCGGTCAGACCGTTGACCGACGAGCCGACCAGGTAGAACCTCAACGGGTCACCGTCGGAGTCGGTCGCGGTGATCTTGCCCTTGACCACGCCCGACGCATCGGTGTTCTGGTTCGTGACACCGGTGTAGACCGGGGCGGCGTTGGTGCCGTTGATGATCTCGATTCCCACCCGGATGTTGTAGGGGACGCCGTCGGCGGAGTACGCCTGCACGGTGACCCAGTCGAACCTCTCCTCCGGATCTTCCGCAGTGCTGCGGTGGAAGAACGCGGCGTTCTGAAACTTGGGGTCCCATATTGCCGGCGGGGTGTAGGTGAAACCGCCTCCAGTGGTGTTGATGGTCACCAACGCATTGCCCTCGGTCGTGTACGTCCTGCCGAGCGTGCCGTCGGCACGGAACTCGATCGAGCCGCCGTCGGGATCGACGGCATGGAATGTCCCGGCCGCGTACATACCCAAACCGTTTGTGTAATGCCAACTGTCGTACGTCGTCCACGTCGTGAACGTCGTCAGCGTGGCCATCTCCTGGAACCGCTTGTACAGGGCCACCAGCGCCACATAGGTAGTGATCGTGTACGGGTTGACCTGCGCTTCGGTCCAGGTGGGCAGCGTGACATTCCAGGCTCGGGTCGGATCGTCGAACGCACCGCCGTCGCCACCGAGGATGCCGCCCGCCTGCGCGGCAGCGATCTTCGTCATCAGCGTGTTGAAGTTATTGAGGTCCGACTGGGTAACGGTCGCCCCGGTGGTCGTCTTGATGATGTTGATCTCCCACTGGACGGGGTCGTAGATCCCGTTCAGCATGTCGCGGAGGAGGGTGGCCGCGCCGACCACGGCAGCACCCATGATTTTGTACGGCGAGATGACGTCGAGGGTGCCCGCCCCGTCGGCGATCTTGAAAGGCGGCATGATCTTGTTCAGGAAGCTGCCCCACGCGTTCAGACTGTCGGTATACGAATAGCCGGGGATTGCCGACAGCGCGAAGAGTCCGAGTACCTTGCCCAGGTCGGGAAGCCATACGGCGGGACTGCCTGCGAAAGCGTTGGCGATCAGGACGTCGAGCTGATTGTTGGCGTTGTCCAGGGTCTGGTCGGTCACGCGATTCGTGATGTCGACGAAGTTCTTAGGGACACCCGGCCAACCCGCCAACCGGTTCACTGCCCGCTGCAGCACCCACAGGAAGTGCGCCTGCGTTCCGACCGGCGGCGGCGGCGTTGCCGCCGCCAACGTCGCCGTCTGCGCCGATGCGCCGACCATGGGCGAATCACCGCCCCCATAGAGCTTCCCCGCCGTGGGCGCGCCGACGACCGGGACCAGGCCGATGAGGTCGCGGCCGATATCGCGCAGTTCGTCGGCCACATCGGCGCTGTCGCCGCGCAGAATCGCAGAACCCAGCGCACCGAGGTTCCCGAGGAGGCTGACGGCGTAGATTCCGGTTCCCACGAACGGGATCCATCCGATCGACGTGCTGAGTTCGGCGAGCATCTTCTCGTTGGCGAGTTCGATCAACTCTCTGTTGGGGTTGGTCGTCTGCTGATCCTTGCGGCCGAGCCAGATCGCCTGCAGCACCTGCTCGACGGACAGCGGCGGCGCGGAGTCACCACCGGTCGTCGCCGCTCCTGCGAACGCCTTCACCAACTCCTTGACGAAGTTGATGATGAACGACGCCTCGGCCTCGTCCTCCGTTTCCGGCGTGGCGGGTACGGGGTCCGGCGCTGCGGCGGCTGGGTTACCTGTCGATCCGCCCGGCGCATTCGGAGCCGGTGCGGAGCCCGGATCAGCGCTGCTGCCGGCTGGATCGGGGGCCGGCGGGTCGGTCTCCGTCGCGGTGGTCCCGCCATCCTGCGCCGGGGCTCCCCCGCCGGTCGACAGCGTGGGTCGCTCCGCGGCGCTGGGCTTCTGGGGAGGCCGCGAGGTTTCCTCCCAGGCGGCGGTCGCCTCGGACGAGGTTTCCTCGTCCATCTCCTCGTCGTCGATCTCCTCGGCGTCGATCTCCTCGGCGGGTTCGAGCTCAGGATCCGGGTCGGAGTCCTCGACATCGGTGTCCGTGCCGATCGGGTCGGTGTCGGTTTCGGTGTCGGTCTCGCCGTCCTCGGAGGATGACGAGGGTGAGTCGCTCTGTCCGCTTCTCGCGACGGGGCGGTCGGCGGCGGCGTTACGTTTGCCCGGCGGAGTAGCACTGCTGTCGCCGGAAGCCGACCCGTCATCGGTACCCGCGGACGCCACACCCTGGCCGCTGACGATCGCCGCGGCCAGGCCCACACCGACGGCACCGACCCTCAACCAGTGCGCACGACGGCTGGGTTTCCGGTGACGTCCCGACGTGCGACGCGGTTTCCGTGGACTTGCAGCGGCCACCCCAGCTCCTTTGCTCCGCCACAGCCGAGTCGCGGGCGTCCGCGTTACGCTGCAGTTTCAGCAAATCAACCTAAGCGCTGACGCGACCCCCTTGATAACCGGCTATGCCCTGTCCCTCTCGGTCTAGTGACGCGTGGTGACGTACCTCTCGGCGCGCCCCAGACGTGACAAAATTAACATACTCGACAATCTGGCGTGCGGACGCCTTCCGGCCAATTCGCGGTAATCAACATGCTTACGAGCCCTACCTGCGGCGATTGCGTTCATTGCCGCCGGGCGCGCCCAACCTGCCAAACCGGCGCAGTGCATTGCATTCAATAGCTCGGCGCGAGGCAGCCAACGCCTACCGAGGCTTTGAGTCTCCGCCATCCCGTGCAGGCACAGCCTTGACGACATCCACGCGCGCGTCCGATTCCCAACCAGGGATTTTTGGCAAATAACGTGGCGGAGAGGGAGGCAGGACAGCCGTCATCGCTGTCATTGACGGTGGGGCTCGCAAAGCCCTACGCAAAGCTTTCCTCCACCGCCGGTCTTCTGACGCGATCGAGTAGGCGCGCCTGTCCGGCACGCCGGCCGAGAGCGATTCGAGGACTTCGGCAACCCCTCGGCGCGGACTCGAATGGGATCCGCCAGCCCCAACCATGACGGGGTTCGGCCCCAAGCGACGCTACCAGCGAATCGCTGTGAAGCCTTGCTACGCAACCAATTTCGACCGCGCGATGATGAGCGCGGTTTCAGTTGCTCTCCGATGAGCAGTGATCGTCGGCCGAAGATCTGCTACCTGCTCCGACGGGTAAGCGAGGCAGGCCTTTTCGGAATGCTCGGTCAATGGTGGAAGGCATCATCTACCGGTACCTATGTGGAATCGCCTGGCGTCATGTTCCCGAGGCGCATCGCCGGATGAGCGCTGACGGCACCTGGGACGCGGCTCACTCGCCACGCAGGGGGCTGGGTCGAACTACACGAATCTGCGCATCGAGCCGCCCGACCACAGGCCAACGACGCGCCGGTTATCGAACACGTACTGGCTCATCTGCGGGTACCGGTGCTCCGCGGCGAGTCGGCGCGCACCCGACCCGACCGAGTGCGCGGCGACAAGGCGTACTCCAGCCGCGCCATCCGTCGCTGAGCTGCGCCGTCGCGGGATCGTCGCGGTGATCCCGCAACCGTCCGACCAGATCGCCCACCGTTACGCCGAGGGTCACGCGGTGGACGGCCACGGGCCATCGATACCGCGGACTACAAAGGGCCGCAACGTGATCGAACGCGGCGCAGCAGTCCTAGTTCCCGAAGCTCCTGCTCGTGCCATTCCACTCGACCCATGCACGGGCGAAGTAGCTGGAGTCGACGACGCCGTTGGTGACGCGGTAGTAGCCGTCGTAGACGGTGTACCTGTTGACACCGGTCTGCTGGGTGCCGGCGCCGTTGCTGTTGCCGGTCCAGCTCATGGTGTGCCCGTTGCCCGAGTTGGCGGTGACCGAGCCCCTGCTGAGGGTGTACCAGGGGGAGCCGGTGCCGTTGTTCGACGAGTTCAAGCTGCCGCTGAGATTGTCGCCGTCCGGGTCCGTCGTCGTGATGGTCACGGAGCAGACACCGAACCCACACGTCAAGCCCGGCACGCTCAGCGTGGGATTGGCGTTGATCGCGTAGATCGGCACCTTCACCGTCTGCGTGGCAGTGCCACCGAACCCGTCGGAGACGGTCACCGTGAAGGCGTCCTCCCACGCGTTGAGCGCAACGCCGTTGAAGGTGCTGCCCGCGGCCCCGATCCGGGCCACCGCGTGGCGCTGGGCCACGGTGAGGTTGCTCGTGTAGGTGAACGTACCGTCGGCGGCGATGGTGACGGTGCCGCCGCGCGAGCTGGTCACATTCGTCGGCCAGATAGGCGCGTCGCCGTCGGCGTCGAAGTACGTGAACTTGCCCGTGCTGGTCTGCGTGGTGCCGTTGAGCGTGCCGACCGTCGGCGATGTGGTCAACGTCAGCGTCGGCGCGGTGTTGGGCACCGACGGCAGCACGTTCAGATGCAGCGTGACCTGGCGACCGTCGGCGGTGGTGGCGATGACCGTCACCACGTCGTTGGCGGTCGCGCTGTGCCCCAGGCTCTCGTTGCGGTGGTAGGTGAAGGCGCCGGTGGTCGGGTTGAACGACGTGACCGTGCCCTTCGCCGGGGTACCGCTCAGCGTGTAGCTGACGAACGTTCCGGGCTTGTTGGTCGAGTTCGGCACCGTCCCGCTGTAGTAGTACTGCGTCGCGGTGTTCGGGTTGGCCGGGGTGATGGTGGTGGTGTTGGGCACCGTGATCGTGACGACGGTGTTGCCGTGGTGGCCGTCGTTGATCCGCACCTGGAAGCTCTGGTTCGCCCCGGCCGTCGCATTCGACACGTAGGTGAACTCACCGTTCTCGTTGAGCGTGACGATGCCGCCGTTACCGGCGCCGTTCTTGGTGTAGGCGGAGTTTCCGCTCAGACCGTTGACCGACGATTCGACGAGGTAGTACTTCAACGGGTCGCCGTCGGAGTCGGTCGCGGTGATCTTGCCCTTGAACACGCCCAACGCATCGGTGCCCAGGTTCTGGGTACCGGTGTGGACTGGGACGGCGTTCGACCCGGGGAGGATCTCGATTCCCACTCGGATGTTGTAGGGGACGCCGTCGGCGGAGTACGCCTCCACGGTGACCCAGTCGAACCTCTCCTCCGGGTTCTCCGAGGTGCCCCGGTGGAAGAATGCGTCGTTTTGAACCTTGGGATCCCACAGCGCCGGCGGGGTGTAGGTGAAACCACCGCCGGTGGTGTTGATGGTCACCAACGCATTGCCCTCGGTGGTGTACGTCTTGCCGAGCGTGCCATCGGCACGGAATACGATCGAGCCGCCGTCGGGGTCGACCGCGTGGAACGTTCCGGCCGCGTACATGCCCAAAGCGTTCTTGTAGTGCCAACTGTCGTACGTCGTCCAGGTGGTGAACGTCGTCAGCGTGGCCATTTCCTGGAACCGCTTGTAGAGGCCGACCAGCGCGACGTAGGTGCCGACCGTGTACGGGTTCACCTGCGCCTCGGTCCAGGTGGGAAGCGTGATGTTCCAGGCCCTCTCCGGATGCGTGAAGGCCCCGCCGTCGCCCAGGATTCCTCCTACGACCTTGAGAGCGAGCGCATCGAAGTCCTGCAGGTCCGCTGCCGTGACGGTAGCTCCAGTGGTCGCCTTGATGATGTTGATCTCCCACTGAACCGGGTCGTAGATCCCATTCATCATGTCTTTCAACAGCGTTGCCGCGCCGACCACCGCAGCACCCATGATCTTGTAGGGCGAGATGATGTCGAGTGTGCCCGCACCATCGGCGATTTTGAACGGCGGAACCACGCGGTTGAGGAAATCACCCATCGCGTTGAGAGTGTCCGAGAAGGTGTAGCCAGGGATGGCCGAGATCAAGAAGAGTCCGAAGAGGCTCTGCGCGTCGGGAACCCAGCTGGCCGCACTTCCCGGCGGTGTGTTCGCGACGATGCCGTCGAGCTGGTCGTCGGCCGCGTCGAGGGTCCGGTCCGTTTGGTAGTTCGTGATGTCGACGAAGTTCCGAGGTGTGCCGGGCCAGGTCGCCAACCGGGTGACGGCCCGCTGCAGGACCGCCAGGAAGTGCTCCGGCGATCCCACCGGAGGCGCAGCCAGCGCCGCCATCGCCACCGCCGACATGCGCTGGGACGCAGCGGCGCCGGCCCCCGCAGTGCTGGCGGACGCCAGTTCGGCGGCAGACATCTCCATTTCGTAGAGCAGTGCCGCCGTCGGCGCACCGACGATCGGAATCATCCCGATCAGATCCCGTCCGAGATCCCGGAGTTCGTCGGCGATGTCGGCGCTGTCACCGCGCTTGATGGCCGCGCTCAACGCACCGAGGTTGCTGAGGAAATTGGCGCCGTACATGACCGACCCGACAACCGGAATCCAGCCGACCGACACCGCGCCCTGGCCGAGCATGCGCTCGCCCAGGCCTTCCATGAACTCCGAGAACGACCTACTCGTCTGGTTGTTGCGGTTACTCAGCCACAGACCCTGCAGCACTTCGTCCAGCGAGACCGGTGCAGCTGGTTGGCCGTCGACCGGAGCGCGGCCGATCGACCTCAGGATCTTGTCGACCCATTCGCGGACTGCAGCCTTGACCTCTTCGGGGAGTTCCTCGCCGTCCTCGGAATCGTCGGAATCGGCGGGTGACTCTGCGGAATCGTCTGGCGTTTCGGTGGGGTCGGACTCGTCGTCGGTGTCGCCTGCAGGCGTCTCCGATGCGGGCGTGTCGCCGGTCTGCTCAGACTCGGGCTCGGAGGCGGGGGCGGGCGTACCGGAGCCGGTCGCCGCCGAGGACCGCCCGGCCGCATCGGGCTTCTGGTACGGGGTCGAGTTCTCACCGTCGTCGGTGGACGTGTCCGACGGCAGGTCGTCGTCTACCGGCGTCTGCGATTCCTGCTCGTCGTCGACGAGTTCCTCTTCCTCGACGAGTTCATCGTCGAGGTCGAGTTCGGCGCTGCCCGCGTCGTCATCGTCGCCGCCCGCGGGTTGGTCGCCGCTGTCGTCTCCCGCACCATCGGCGGGCGATGACGACTCGCCCTGGTCCGGTCCCGCGCTCGGGCGACCGGCGATGCTGCTCCGCTTGCCACTGGCCTCGGAAGCACTGCTGTCCCGCGACGCCGATGTGTCGTCGGTGTCCGCGGACGCCACACCCTGGCCGCTGATGATGGCTGCCGCCAGACCGAACCCGACCGCACCGGCCCGCAACCACTGCGCATGATGGCTGGACTTGCGGTGGCGGCCAGACGTCCGGCGCGGCTTCCGCGGACTCGCAGCGGCCAATGCAGCTCCTTTGCTCAGTCACACCCGAGGTGTCGACTCCTCGCCCCGCGCCGCACACCCTCAGCAAAACGACCTGGGGACGCCGGGCCGCACTCGATCGACCGGATCCCCTGACCACCAGGGCATCTGACGCGAAGCACGCCGCCCCGGGGTGGGACGGCGCTCGCGCTGGCTAAATTAACACAATTGACAATACAAAAGCGATCCGAATGGACGTTAACTTCAAGCAATATGCTGAGCGGTTGCTCAGTTTGCTGGCCGGCTGCCTAGTTTCCGTTAGAAAACATGAAAGCCTGTGCCAGATGTCCGCTTCCGCCAGCATGGTTGAGCCACCGACTGCAAGTTCGCCTGGATTCACCCTGCGTCGGCATGCATTTGGACCAGTCGATAGCCACCATGCCCGGCCGACGCACCGAGATCCGGGTCCTATTTGGGCCTCAAATGTGACAGGGGATGCCAGACGCCCTTCTCTGACAACAAAACTCACCACCCACCGACGGCGAGCGCGCGGTCTTGCGTGGCCGACACGGAGTGGCGCCGGGCAGACACGCGCGCTCGCGGTGCCGGGGTGACGCGGATCCGGCCATGCGGCCGGCGCCCTAGGATAGTCGCGAGATTACTTCTGCCACAACGCTTTCGGTAGCGACATCGACCTGCTCGCCGGTGGTCATGCTCTTCACGCCGACCGTTCCCGCCTCCAGGTCCCTTTCACCGGCCACCAGTGCGATCGACGCGCCGGAGCGGTCGGCGCCCTTCATCGCGCCCTTGAGGCTGCGATCGCCGTAGGCGACGTCGACACGCACGCCCGCGGCGCGCAGCTGCGCGGCAAGCACCGCGAGTCGCTTCTTCGCCTCCGCCCCCAACGGGACGGCATAGACGTCCACGCGCGCGGACTCTCCCGCCGTCTTGCCCTCGGCACGCAGCGCCAGCAGCGTGCGGTCCACCCCGAGGCCGAACCCGATCCCGGACAGATCACGCCCGCCCAGCTGGGCCATCAGACCGTCGTAGCGGCCACCACCGCCGATCCCGGACTGCGCGCCGAGCCCGTCGTGGACGAACTCGAACGTCGTCTTGGTGTAGTAGTCCAGCCCGCGCACCATCCGCGGGTTGATCACATAAGGCACCGACATCGCGTCCAGATGCGCCAGCACCGTGTCGAAGTGCTCCTTGGCGGCATCGGAGAGGTGGTCGAGCATCACCGGCGCGTCGGCGGTCATCTCCCTGACGTGCGGACGCTTGTCGTCGAGTACCCGCAGCGGGTTGATGGTCGCCCGCGTCCGCGTTTCTTCGTCGAGGTCCAGCTTGAACAAGAACTCCTGCAGCAGCTCGCGGTACTGCGGCCGGCACGTGTCGTCACCGAGCGAGGTGATCTCCAGCCGGAACCCGTCGAGCCCGAGCGCGCGGAAGCCCGCATCGGCCACCGCGATCACCTCGGCGTCCAGCGCCGGATCGTCGACGCCGATCGCCTCCACCCCGACCTGCTGCAGTTGCCGGTACCGCCCGGCCTGCGGCCGCTCATAGCGGAAGAACGGTCCCGAATAGCAGAGCTTGACGGGTAGCTGACCGCGGTCCAAACCGTGCTCGATCACCGCGCGCATCACGCCCGCGGTGCCCTCCGGCCGCAACGTCACCGAACGCTCGCCGCGGTCGGCGAACGTGTACATCTCCTTGGAGACCACGTCGGTGGACTCGCCGACGCCGCGCGCGAACAACGCGGTGTCCTCGAAGATCGGCAACTCGATGTCGCCGTAGCCCGCGCGCCGCGCCGCCGCGAGCAACCCGTTGCGCACCGCGACGAATTCGGCCGAATCGGGCGGGAAGTAGTCGGGGACGCCTTTGGGCGCCTTGAACGAGTCAGTCACGGAGTCAAACCTTCGAGGAATGGGTTGGTATGGCGTTCGATGCCGATGGTGGAGCGCTCACCGTGCCCCGGTAGTACCAGAGTGTCGTCGTCGAGCACCAACAGCTTGGTCACGATCGACTCCAGTAGGTCGGCCCCACTGCCCCCGGGCAGGTCGGTGCGGCCCACCGATGACCGGAACAGCGTGTCACCGGTGAACGCGACCCGCTGATGAACCTGCTCGACCCGGAACACCACCGAGCCCTTGGTGTGGCCCGGGGTGTGGTCGACGACGACGGTGATGCCGCCGCCCAGCTCGATCTTGTCGCCGTCGCGATCGAGTTCGAGCACCTGCTTGGGTTCCCGGAACACCGGGCTCAGCGCGAGCCGTCCCAGCCCGGCCAGGAAACCCTGCCCGAGGCTGCCGATCGGATCGGTGAGCATGTACCGGTCGGCCGGATGGACGTAGGTCGGGCACCCGAACGTGTCGGACACCTTCTGGGCCGACCACATGTGGTCGATGTGGCCGTGTGTCAGCAGCACCGCCGCCGGCGTCAGGCGGTTCTCGTCGAGGATCCGGCGAAGCGGACCCATCGCCCGCTGACCCGGGTCGACGACGATCGCGTCGGCGCCCTGCCGCGGGGCCAGCACATAGCAATTGCATGCCAGGATGCCGGCCGGGAATCCGGTGATCAACACGCTCTCCAGCTTCCCATGCCCAGGTCGGCGCCCTGTTCGCGAGGGTCGCGCGCTCGCACTCAGCGGCAACTGGCACACTCGGACCCGACCGGAACGACTGCCAAGGAGGACACCGGCCGTGCCGACGAACGAACAACGGCGTGCAACTGCCAAGCGCAAGCTGGAGCGTCAGCTCGAGCATCGGGCAGAACGCGAACGCAAGCGCCGCCAGTACACGATCATCGGGTCCGCGGTCGGGGCGGTTCTCGTCGTCGCCGCCGTCGTCGCGACGATCGTGCTCGTCAACCGCGATTCGGGCAGCCAGACCGCCTCCGCGTCGACCAGCACCACGCAGACGTCCTCGCCGTTCGACGTACCGCCGCCGCCGCAGGCGGGCGCACTGCCCGAGTTCACCGCAGCCGAGGGCCTGGGCGGCAACTGCCAGTACCCGAAGGCGGCCGAGGCGGCCAGCAAGCCGAACAACCCGCCGCGCACCGGCAAGGTGCCGACGGACCCCGCCGAGGTCAGCGCCAGCATGGAGACCAACCAGGGCAACATCGGACTGCTGCTGGACAACGGCAAGTCCCCGTGCACGGTCAACAGCTTCGCCAGCCTGGCCCAGCAGGGCTACTTCAACGACACCCCCTGCCACCGGCTGACCACCAGCGATTCGCTTGGCGTGCTGCAGTGCGGCGACCCGACCGGCGAAGGCACCGGCGGCCCGGGCTACGAGTTCGCCAACGAGTACCCGACCGACCAGTTCCAGCCCGACGACCCGAAGCTCGGCGAACCCGTCGTCTACCCGCGAGGCACACTCGCGATGGCCAATGCCGGCCCGGGCACCAACGGCAGCCAGTTCTTCCTCGTCTACCGGGACTCGCAGCTGCCCCCGCAGTACACGGTGTTCGGCAAGATCGACGACACCGGGCTGGCGACTCTGGACAAGATCGCCGAAGCCGGCGTCGACGGCGGGGGCCCCGACGGCCCGCCCGCCCTTGCGACAACCGTCAAGAAGATCCAGCTCGACTAGTTCTTTCGTCACCGAGCAGGCACAAACTCGCACGACACGCTGCAAGGACACGCGAGTTTGTGTCTGCTCGCGCAGTTGGTGATCAGGCCGCGGAGGTGACGCGGTAGACGTCGTACACGCCCTCCACATTCCGCACCACGTTGAGCACATGGCCGAGGTGCTTGGGGTCACCCATCTCGAAGGTGAATCGGCTGATCGCGACCCGGTCGTTCGACGTCGTCACCGAGGCCGACAGGATGTTGACCTTCTCGTCGGCGAGCACCCGCGTGACATCTGACAGCAGCCGGTGCCGGTCCAGCGCCTCGACCTGGATCGCGACCAGGAATACCGAGGACGGCGACGGCGCCCACTGCACCTCGATGATGCGTTCGGACTGTTGTTGCAGCGATGCGGCATTCGTGCAGTCGGTGCGGTGCACGCTGACCCCGCCGCCACGGGTGACGAAGCCCATGATGTTGTCGCCGGGCACCGGCGTGCAGCACTTGGCGAGCTTGGTCAGCACGCCTGGCGCGCCGGGCACCGCGACACCGACGTCCTCGCTGGTGCGCTGCCGCACCGGCATGGTCGCCGGGGTGGACCGCTCGGCGATCTCGTCGGCCGCCTCGTCGTCGCCGCCGAGCTGCGCCAGCAGCCGCTGCACCACATGGCGCGCCGACACGTGACCCTCGCCGACCGCGGTGTAGAGCGCCGACACGTCGGTATAGCGCAACTCGCGCGCCAGGGCGGCCATGGTCTCGCCATTCATCAAGCGCTGCAACGGAAGTCCGCCGCGGCGCACCTCACGGGCGATGGCCTCCTTACCGGAGTCCAGCGCCTCCTCGCGGCGCTCCTTGGCGAACCACTGCCGGATCTTGGCCTTCGCCCGGGGCGACACGACGAAGCTCTGCCAGTCCCGCGAGGGACCCGCGTTCGGAGCTTTCGAGGTGAAAACCTCGACCACTTCCCCGTTTTCGAGTTTGCGCTCCAGCGCGACCAGCCGGCCGTTGACCCGGGCGCCGATGCAGCGGTGTCCGACCTCGGTGTGCACCGCGTACGCGAAGTCCACCGGGGTCGACCCGGTCGGCAGCGTGATCACATCCCCCTTCGGGGTGAACACGAAGATCTCCTGCACCGCAAGGTCGTAACGCAGCGACTCCAGGAACTCCCCCGGGTCGGCGGCCTCCCGCTGCCAGTCCAGCAGCTGCCGCATCCAGGCCATGTCGTCGATCTCGGTGGCCGCACTGCCCGCCGGTAAACCGTTGCGCCCCTTGACCTCTTTGTAGCGCCAGTGCGCCGCGATGCCGTACTCGGCGGTCTTGTGCATGTCGATGGTGCGGATCTGCACCTCCAGCGGCTTACCCTCGGGGCCGACGACGGTGGTGTGCAGCGACTGGTACACCCCGAACCGCGGCTGGGCGATGTAGTCCTTGAACCGCCCGGCGATCGGCTGCCACAGCGAGTGCACCACGCCGACCGCGGCATAGCAGTCACGTACCTCGTCGCACAGGATCCGGACGCCGACGAGATCGTGGATGTCGTCGAAGTCACGGCCTTTGACGATCATCTTCTGGTAGATGGACCAGTAATGCTTCGGCCTGCCCTCGACCGTCGCGTTGATCTTCGACGCGTTCAGCGTGGCGGTGATCTCGGCGCGCACCTTGGCCAGATAGGTATCGCGTGACGGTGCCCGGTCGGCGACCAGCCGCACGATCTCCTCGTATTTCTTCGGGTGCAGGATCGCGAACGACAGATCCTCGAGCTCCCATTTGACCGTTGCCATACCCAGCCGGTGCGCAAGGGGCGCAATGACTTCCAGCGTCTCTTTGGCCTTGCGCGCCTGCTTCTCGGGCGGCAGGAAGCGCATCGTGCGCATGTTGTGCAGCCGGTCGGCGACCTTGATCACCAGCACGCGCGGATCGCGCGCCATCGCGATGATCATCTTGCGGATGGTCTCGCCCTCGGCGGCCGAACCCAGTGCGACCTTGTCCAGTTTGGTCACGCCGTCCACGAGGTGACCGACCTCGACGCCGAACTCGGCGGTCAGCGCCTCCAGCGTGTAGCCGGTGTCCTCGACGGTGTCGTGCAGCAGCGCCGCGATCAGCGTCGTGGTATCCATGCCGAGCTCGGCGAGGATGTTGGCCACCGCCAGCGGATGGGTGATGTACGGATCCCCGGATTTGCGCAGCTGATCGGCGTGCCGCTGCTCGGCGACCTCATAGGCCTTCTGCAGCAAGGTCAGATCGGCCTTGGGGTAGATCTCCCGGTGCACCGCGACCAGCGGCTCGAGCACCGGGTTGATCGCACTGCGCTGCGAGGTCATCCGGCGCGCCAGCCGGGCCCGCACGCGCCGCGACGCGCTGGTCGGGGCCGGCTTGACGACCTCCATCGGCTGCGTCTCCGGGCTGGACACGGCGGCCGGGGCGGGTGTCTGCACAGCCTGGCCGGACCCCGGGTTCGTGCGAACCTTGTCGGCCATGTTCACCTCCGGTCTGTGCTCTTCGAAGGATATCCCGCTCAGACGGTGTACAGGCTGGTGACCTCGAGCGGATCCACCGCCGCCCGTCCGCCGAGCTCGGTGAGCTCCATCATCACCACGGCCCCGGTCACGTTCGCACCGGCCCTGGTCAGCAGCTGGTAGGTCGCGGCCAGGGTGCCCCCGGTGGCGAGCACGTCGTCGATCACCACGACGGAGCGGCCAGCGAGCTCGACCCCGTCGGCGGGCACTTCGAGGGTGGCCGAGCCGTATTCGAGGGTGTAGGTCTGGCCCAGCACCGGCGGCGGCAGTTTGCCACCCTTGCGCACCGCGAGCACCCCGATCCCGAGCGTTATCGCGACCGCACCGCCGAGCAGGAAGCCGCGCGCGTCCACCCCGGCGATCAGGTCGGCGCCGCGGGCACTGTCGGCGATCGCCTTGCTCACCCGGGCCAGCCCGTACGCGTCGGCCAGCACCGGCGTCAGATCCTTGAACTGGACACCCGGCTCCGGGAAGTCGGGCACCTCGCGCATCAGGGCCCGGATCACCTCGGAGATGTCCGAGCTGTCGTCGACGCTCACTTGCTCAACTTCCACCGGTCCATGTTCCATCCCGCTCCCCATCGCGTCGGATTGCCCGTCACCGCGAACATCTTCGTCGAGGTCAGCAGTGTCCGTTGCTGACGGTACAGCGGCATTGTCGGCATATCGCCCCACAGGATCTGGCCTGCCTCGCCGAGCAGCCGCGCGAGTTCCTTGGGATCGGAGGTCACCGCCAGCGTCGAGATGATCGCGTCGATGCGCTCGTTGCGGTAGCGGGGCAGGTTGTTGCCGTTGGCGCTGTGCAACGTATAGGCGTCCATCAGCGACGAGCCGGTCGAGCCGCTGCCCGCCGCTCCCCCGGTCGCGGCGATCAGCACGTCGATCTTGTTGTCCCGCAACGACAGCGGTCCGGTGTCGGCGGCCGAGACGTCTTCGACGGTGATCCCGGCCGGCGCGCAAGCTTTCGCGATGGTGCCGACGGTCGCCGCGAGCCGCGCATTGGGTGACTGGTAGCCGATCCGCACGGTCAGCGGCCGCCCGTCGAGCGCGTCGCGGGCCGCATCCGGGTTGGCGACGGCGAACTCGTTGACCTGCGGAGTGGCCTCGGCGCCGGTGTAGGCGTCCTCGGTCGCGGCGTTGAGCCGGACGTTGGCCACCGGCACCTCGGCGTTGCGCGCGATCACGTCACGCGGCGTGCACAGCGCCACCGCCCGGCGGGCGGGCACGGCGGCCAGCGGGCCCTGGGGCGCGAAGATCAACTGCTCGACACCGGCCGACGGCGTATCGCTACGGACGTAGTCGTCGGGCAGGTTCAACATGCCTGACGACCCCGCCGCGATGTCGACGACGTCGTAGGCGCCCTCGTTGACCCGGTCCTGGGTCTCCGGGCTGCGCGGCCACACGGTGATCCGTGGCGTGATCGGCGGCGCACCCCACCACTTGTCGTTGGCCACCAGCACCACGGCGCCCTCGTCGGTGACCGACTCCAGCTTGTACGGGCCCGAGGACGGGAACTTCTTGAGGTCCAGGTCGGGCGTCAGGTTCCAGGTCGAGTTCCACACCGCGGCGATGCGCTCCACGGCCGGAACGTCGTTGTCGAGCAGCGCCCGGGTGACCGCCCCGTCACCGAGGCCCAGGACGTCACCGATGACGTGCGACGGCATCATCGAGGTCGCGGTGAACAGCTGACCGTAATCGGTGAACGCGCGCTCCGGCGCGAAGGAGACCCGCGCCTTCTTCTGCCCCGGCGCGCAGTCGACGGTCGCGATGTCGGTGTAGCCGGCGCGACTGGCGGCGTCGAACATCGGGAACTTGCCGGACTGCGACGCCCACGCGAGCACCATGTCGTCACAGGTGATCGGTTTGCCGTCGGAGTAGACGGCCTCGGGCTTGATCTCGTAGTCCAGGATCAGCGGGCTGCGCCCGACCACCGAGATGGCGCCGAAGTCGAGATCACCGACGATCTGCCCGTCCGGGCCGTGGTAGTTGAATCCGGTGAGCACCCGCGCGAACGCCTGCGGACCGCCGGATGCGGCGCCCGCGACGGTGTTGGTGTTGTAAGTGGTCAACGCACCGTCGATGGCGTAGTCGACCGAGTCCGCGGTTCCTTCCGCGCACGAGGTCAGCCCGAGGCCGCCCGTGAGGGCGAGCAGCGCTGCCAGCGCGCGCCAACGGCGAGCCATCGCCTATCGGTTCCGCGGGGTGCGCTTACCCGATGGGCGTCCGGTCCGACTGCTGGTCGGCCGGATCGGGCGCGCGCCCGGCGCGGGCTTGTCCGCGGCAGGCGCCGACGGCCGGGCGGCCGCGGCGACAGGCTCGCCGTCGGCAGTGCCCGCGTCGACCGTGCCCGCGTCGTCCTCGTCCGAGACGTCCAGGCCCGCGGCCCGCGCCGCGGCAGTCTGGCGCCGGTTGAGCACCCGCCGGGTGTGCTTGCGGACCACGTCGGTGCGCTCGCGCAGGCTGACCAGCAACGGGGTGGCGAAGTAGATCGACGAGTAGGTGCCGACGATGACGCCGACCAGCTGGACCAGCGCGAGGTCCATCAGGGTGCCGACACCGAGCAGCCACACCGCGACCACCATCAGCGCGATGATCGGCAGCACCGAGATCAAGCTGGTGTTGATCGACCGCATGAACGTCTGGTTGACGGCGAGGTTGGCCTGTTCGGCGAAGGTGCGGCGGGTGGTGTGCTCGAACCCCTCGGTGTTCTCCTCGACCTTGTCGAACACGATGACGGTGTCATAGAGCGAGAAGCCGAGGATGGTCAGCAGGCCGATCACCGTGGCCGGGGTGACCTCGAAACCGACCAGCGCGTAGACGCCCGCCGTCACCACGAGGTCGAACAGCAGCGTCGCCAACGCGGCGATCGCCATGTAGCGCTCGTAACGCACGGTGATGTAGATGGCCGCCAGCACCAGGAACACCACCAGCGCGATCAGCGCCTTCTGGGTGATCTGGCCACCCCAGGTCTCCGACACCGCGGAATCGCTGACCGCCTGCTCGCTGGGTTGCCCGTCCGGCCCCTTCGGCTGGAACTGCTCGAACAGCGCCGAACGCAGCGCGACGATCTGGTCGTTGTCGAGGGTCTCCGACCGGATCTGGAATGTCGCGGAGTCGCCGCTGCCGACGACCACCACCGACTCGGGCGGGTTGCCGATCGTGTCGTTGAACACGGTCTCGACCTGCTGGGTGGTCGCGGAGACATCGCTACGCGGGAACGACACCTTGGTGCCGCCCTCGAAGTCGATGCCGAACGTGAAGCCCCGGATCAGCATCGCGCCGATCGACACCGCCACGATCAGGCCGCTGACCGCGTACCAGAGCTTGCGCTTGCCGATGACCTCGAACGCGCCGGTACCGGTGTAGAGCCGGACGAAGAATCCGTGCTTGACCGCTTCGGTGCCCGACGATTCCAGGTCGGGGGCCTCGATGGCGCCCGATTCGACGTCGGCGCGGTTACGTGTCGCCATAGGTCTATCCCCGTCCCGCCGCGTTCGCGGCCGCTCGGCGTTCGCGTGCGATCTGCTGGACGGCCCCCAGCCCGTTGAGCGACGGCTTGGCCCACAGCGACGACTTCGACGCCATGAACACCAGCGGCCAGGTCACCAGGAACACGACGACGACGTCCAGGATCGTGGTCAGTCCCAGCGTGAACGCGAAGCCCTTCACCTGGCCGACCGCGAGGAAGTACAGCACGGCCGCGGCGAGGAACGTGACGCCGTTGCCCGACAGGATGGTCTTGCGGGCGCGGGCCCAACCGCGGGGCACCGCCGACCGGAACGACCTGCCCTCCCGGATCTCGTCTTTGATGCGTTCGAAGAACACCACGAACGAGTCCGCCGTCATACCGATACCGATGATCAGACCCGCGATACCCGCCAGGTCCAACGTGTAGTTGATCCACCGCCCGAGCAGCACGAGGATCGCGAACACCATTGCGCCTGAGGCGACCAGCGACAGCGCGACCAGCACACCGAGGGCCCGGTAGTACAGCAGCGCGTACAGCAGCACGGCGGCCAACCCGACGGCGCCGGCGATCAGGCCCGCGCGCAGCGACGACAGCCCGAGCGTCGCCGACACGGTCTCGGCCTCCGACGACTCGAACGACAGCGGCAGCGATCCGTACTTGAGCACGT
The DNA here is from genome assembly GCF_010725485.1 of Mycolicibacterium parafortuitum. Classification (NCBI taxonomy): domain Bacteria; kingdom Bacillati; phylum Actinomycetota; class Actinomycetes; order Mycobacteriales; family Mycobacteriaceae; genus Mycobacterium; species Mycolicibacterium parafortuitum. Next base: position 4,893,410 of record NZ_AP022598.1, read on the forward strand.
TGGCCAGCTCGCGGGCGGAGTCCTGGGTGAAGCGCCCGGTGATCTGCGTCTTCCCACCCGGGATCGGTTCGTTGATGACCGGTGCGCTGACCACCTTCGAGTCGAGCACGAAGGCCGTCTGCACACCGACGTTGGCGGCGGTGAAGTCCGCCCAGGTCTTGGCGCCCTGGCTCTTGAACTCCAGGTCGACGACGAACTCACCGGCCTGCTGGTTGAGCCCGGACGTCGCGTTGGCGATCTCCTCGCCGGCGATGATCGACTTGTCCAGCAGGTACACCTGGGTGCCGTCCTGGGAACAGGTGATCAGGGGCAGGTTCGGATCGTCGTTACCGGCGAGCACGTCTTCCTGACCGCACTGCGACGCCTGCAGCTGCATCGCCAGGATCTGGATCATCTGGTCGCTGCTCTGCCGCCGCATCTTCTCCTGCTTGATCTGCTCGGAGAGCGGCAGTTTCTGCTCGTCGGCAGGCGCAGGCGGCGGGGCACCCGGCGCGGGAGCGGCGCCCGGCTCGGCGGGCGGCTCGGGGGCAGGCGTCGGCTCGGGAGCCGGCGGCGCGGGCTGCTGCGGGAACGGGCGCGGCTGCGGCGCGGGCGCCACGGGTTCGACCGGGGCGCCGGGCGCACCCGGCTCGGGGCCTTCGGCGGGCATCTGCGGGATCGCGCCGGGAGGCATACCCGGGATCGCCCCGGGCGGCATGCCGGGGATGGCGCCGCCAGGCAGCCCGGGGACCTCACCCGGCAGGAGCCCGTCGGGCTGGGTGTTCTCCTGTCCCGGCTGGACGGCCGGGATCGCGTGCACCACCGGCCGGATGTACAACCGGGCGGTCTGGCCAAGGCTGCGGGCCTCGCTGGTGTCGTCGCCGGGCACGGTGATCACGAGGTTGTTGCCGTCGATGATCACCTCGGACCCGGACACACCGAGGCCGTCGACGCGGGCGCCGATGATCTGCTGGGCCTGGATCAGCGCATCGCGCGACGGCTCCGAACCGTCAGGCGTACGCGCAGTCAGGGTGACGCGCGTGCCACCTTGCAGGTCGATGCCCAGCTTGGGGTCGGGCTTCTTGTCCCCGGTGAAGAACACCAGCAGGTAGGCGCCGATGAGCAACACCAGGAACAGGCCCAGGTAGCGGGCAGGGTGAACCGTCGAAGACGATGCCACGTTTCAGGGTCTCCTCGAGATCAGGTCGTCAGCACCGCAAAGAGTACGTGCTGCCGCTGAGATTTCAGCCGTCAGTCTTTGTTCAAGTTCGGACGATCCGTGATCTCGGTGCCGGTCGACTCCAGGTCGGTGGCGGCCTCGTCGTCGATGTCCTCGACGTCGTCGACGATGCGGTCACGCACCGCGAGCTTCATCCAGGTCGTCACCACACCCGGGGCGATCTCGACGTCGACGTAGTCGTCGCCGATCCCGGTGATGGTCCCCTGCAGGCCCGACGTGGTGTGGATGCGGTCACCGATCTGCAGCGAGTTGTGCAGGTCGATGGTGGCCTGCATCGCCTTCTTCTGCCGCCGGGATGCGAAGTACATGAAGGCGCCCATGATGATGAGCAGGGGCAGGAATACGACCAGATCCATGGCGACAGCGTCTCTCTACGTTTCAGATTCTTCTTGGGGGCGATGTTGTCTCTCAGAGCTCCCTGACCGCCCGCGGCGGAAGCCCGTCCCGAAGGACTCAGGTGTCCAGTGTGCCATTGCGGCACGTTCCGGCGATGCCCCCGGGGTCGACTCTGGACCGACGGCCCTGGCGGCGGGGTCCGTGGGGCGGGCCCCGCCGCACACCCGGATGCCCAGATCGCAACGAATTTCGTTGCGTTCACACCCCAGTAGCGACGATTCCGGCATCAATCACCCCGGCCATCTACGGATCGGTGGCCGAAGCGGCTAGGCTCGGACCGCACCCGGCATTCGTCGAACTCCATTTCTCTATGGGTCCGTAGGAGGTTTTCCTGTGAGCGCTCTCGAACAGAGCCGCCACCTCGCCACCGCAATCCCCGGCCCCCGCTCCGCGGCACTGATCGAACGCAAGAATGCGGCCGTGTCACGTGGGGTCGGGACCACGATGCCCGTCTACGCGGCACGGGCGTTCGGCGGCATCGTCGAGGACGTCGACGGTAACCGGCTGATCGACCTCGGGTCGGGCATCGCGGTCACGACCGTCGGCAACGCCTCCCCGCGCGTGGTCGAGGCGGTGGCCGCCCAAGCGGCTGAGTTCACCCACACCTGCTTCATGGTCACCCCCTACGAGGGATATGTGGCGGTGGCCGAAGCGCTGAACCGCCTCACCCCCGGCGACGGTGACAAACGCTCGGCGTTGTTCAACTCCGGGTCCGAGGCGGTGGAGAACGCGATCAAGATCGCGCGCGCCTTCACCCGCAAGCAGGCGGTCGTGTCGTTCGACCACGCCTACCACGGCCGCACCAACCTGACCATGGCGCTGACCGCGAAGTCGATGCCCTACAAGCACGGGTTCGGCCCGTTCGCGCCGGAGGTCTACCGGGCGCCGCTGTCGTATCCGTACCGCGACGCGGAGTTCGGCGGCAAGGAGATGGCCACCGACGGTGAGCTGGCGGCCCGCCGCGCGATCACCGTGATCGACAAACAGGTCGGCGCCGACAACCTCGCCGCGGTCATCATCGAACCGATCCAGGGCGAGGGTGGCTTCATCGTTCCCGCCGAGGGTTTCCTGCCGACGCTGCTGGACTGGTGCCGCGCCAACGACGTCGTGTTCATCGCCGACGAGGTGCAGACCGGCTTCGCGCGCACCGGTGCGATGTTCGCCTGCGAGCACGAGGGACCTGATGGGCTGGTGCCCGACCTGATCGTCACCGCGAAGGGCATCGCGGGCGGCATGCCGCTGTCGGCGGTGACCGGCCGCGCCGAGATCATGGACGCCCCGCACGTGTCCGGGCTCGGCGGAACCTACGGCGGCAACCCGGTGGCGTGCGCGGCGGCGCTGGCCACCATCGAGACCATCGAGTCCGAGAACCTGGTCGCGCGTGCCAGGCAGATCGAGTCACTGATGAAGGACAAGCTGCACCGGCTGCAGGCCGAGGACGACCGCATCGGCGATGTGCGCGGGCGCGGCGCGATGATCGCCGTCGAGTTGGTCAAGCCGGGCACCACCGAACCCGACGCCGAGCTGGCCAAGAAGCTCAGCACCGCCGCGCACCAGGCCGGCGTGATCGTGCTGACGTGTGGCACGTACGGCAACGTGCTGCGCTTCCTGCCGCCGCTGGCGATCAGCGACGAACTGCTGCTCGAAGGCCTCGACATCCTCGAACTGATCCTGCGCGACCTGTAAGTAAGGAGCTGAACCCATGACCACCGTCAAGAACTTCATCGGCGGCGAGCTCGTCGACTCGACCAGCGGGGCGACCATGCCGCTGATCGACCCGAGCACCGGCGAGAAGTACGGCACCGCCCCGGTCTCCAACGAGCAGGACATCGACAACGCGTACGCGGCCGCGTCCGCGGCGTTCAAGGAGTGGAAGAAGACCACCCCGTCGCAGCGGCAGAAGGCGCTGCTCGACTTCGCCGACGAGGTGGAGCGCAACGCCGACGCCCTCGTCGCGGCCGAGGGCCGCAACACCGGCAAGCCCAACCACGTCACCGCCGTCGAGGAGATCCCCCCGATGGTCGACCAGATCCGGTTCTTCGCGGGGGCGGCCCGGGTGCTGGAGGGCAAGTCGGCCGGCGAGTACATGGCCGACCACACCTCGTGGATCCGGCGCGAACCCGTCGGCGTCATCGGCCAGGTGGCACCGTGGAACTACCCGATGATGATGGCGATCTGGAAGATCTGCCCGGCCATCGCCGCAGGCAACACCGTGGTGATCAAGCCGAGCGACACCACCCCCGTCACCACGGTGATGCTGGCCGAACTGGCCGCCAAGCATTTTCCGGCCGGCGTGCTCAACGTCGTGACCGGCGACCGGGTCACCGGCGCCAACCTGGTCGCGCACCCGACCCCGGAGATGGTCGCGATCACCGGTTCGGTGGCCGCGGGCAAGGCCGTCGCGGTCAGCGCCGGCGGCAACCTCAAGCGCACCCATCTCGAACTGGGCGGCAAGGCGCCGGTGATCGTGTTCGACGACGCCGAGCTGTCCGCCGCGGCCGAGGGCATCGCCACGGCGGGCTACTTCAACGCCGGTCAGGACTGCACGGCGGCCACCCGGGTGCTCGCGTCGGCGTCGATCGCCGCGGATCTCACGGCCGCGCTGGCCGAGCAGGCCAAGGGTGCGACGACGACGTTCGGGCGTCCCGCCGGCGACGAGGACGCCTGGGTCCCGCCGGTCAACAACGCCAATCAACTGGAGCGGGTGCTGTCCTTCCTGTCCGACGTGCCGTCCCACGCCGACGTCGCCGCCGGTGGAAACCGTCAGGGCGACAAGGGTTTCTACGTGGAGCCGACGGTGATCGGCGGATTGCGCCAGGACGACAGGCTGATCCAGCAGGAGATCTTCGGCCCGGTGATCACGGTGCAGACCTTCACCGACGAGGAGCAGGCGATCGGCTACGCCAACGGCGTCGAATACGGCCTGGCGTCCTCGGTGTGGACGAAGGACGTGTCACGTGCGCTGCGGGTGTCCAACGCGCTGGACTTCGGCTGCGTGTGGATCAACACCCACATCCCCCTGGTCGCCGAGATGCCGCACGGCGGGTTCAAGTCGTCCGGCCACGGTAAGGATCTGTCGATGTACGGCCTGGAGGACTACACGCGCATCAAGCACGTGATGGCCTACACCGGCTGAGCGACCGCTCGGACGAAATCGACGAGGACGGCCCGGATCTCGTCGGCGGTCAGACCGCCGCCGTCGAGATCGTGGTCGATCAGATCCGATACCAGGTCGTCACCGGGGTGCACGCAACGCTGCGCCACGAGCACGTCGAAATAGGCACCCAGCGCCTCGCGCGCCGCCGGGTCGGCGAGGCGTTCGGTCCACCGCGACAGCAGCCACCAGTCCCGCACCGGCGCGCCGACCGCGGCCCACATCGCGCTCAGCCGGGGGCCGAGGACGAGGGCGGCCACGTCGTCTTTTCGCGGCGCGTCTTTTCGTGGGTCCACGGGAACCCAGGCTAGCCAGCGGCTTCGCCAAATCGCTTGCCCCGCCGCGGGATTGTGGCGCGGATAACGCCGCGGCGGTAGGTGTGACGGCCGACCTGCACCTTCAGCGCGGACGAAGCAGACCCACAGTCGATTGGCAGCCCGCGACGGCCGAAGAACGGAATACATTTAGCTTCACTAACGTAGTTCGCGGTAGACGCAACGCCGCGCCGTCCCTCATCCGAATGCCTTTCTCGAGGACGCGAAATGTCTACCGATACCCGTGAACAGCGGTTCGAACGCCGCATCGCCGATCTGCTCGCCCACGACACCCAGTTCGCCGCGGCGGCACCGTCGCCGGCCGTCACCGCGGCGATCGAGGCCCCCGGAATCCGGCTGCCCGATGTCATACAGACCGTGCTGGACGGCTACGCCGATCGTCCCGCGCTGGCCCAGCGCGCCGTGCGCTACACCACCGACCGGCACGACGGGCGGACCACCACCGAACTGCTGCCCGAGTTCGACACGATGACCTACGGCGAGCTGTCGCGCCGCGTCCACGCCGTCGCCGACGCACTGACCGAGGTGTCACCCGGAGACCGCGTCGCGGTGCTCGGATTCACCAGCGTCGACTACGCGGTCATCGACATCGCCCTGCCGGTACGCGGCGCCGTCGCCGTCCCGCTGCAGACCGCGGCGCCGGTCACCTCACTGAAACCGATCATCGCCGAAACCGAGCCGGTGGTGATCTTCTCCGCCGTCGACTACCTCGACGACGCCGTCGAACTCGCGCTGGGTGCACCCTGGGTGCGCCGGCTGGTCGTCTTCGACCTGCTGTCCCGCGTCGACGCCCACCGCGAGAGGGTCGACGCCGCGAAACGGCGCCTTCAGGACGTGGGCAGCCCGATCAGTGTGGTGACGCTGGCCGAGCTCATCGACAGCGCTCCCGCGGAACCTGCGGGGCCGCCGCACGTGTCCCCCGGCCCCGACCCGCTGTCGCTGCTGATCTACACCTCGGGCAGCACCGGTGCGCCCAAGGGAGCGATGTACACCGAGCGCCTGGTGGCCAACGCGTGGCGGCCGTCCAACCGGATGAACTGGGGCGAACGCGGTAGCCACCCGTCGATCACCCTGAACTTCATGCCGATGAGCCACGTGATGGGGCGCATGCTGCTCTACGGCACGCTCGGCTCCGGCGGCACCGCGTATTTCGCGGCCAGGAGCGATCTTTCGACGTTCCTGGAGGATCTGGCGCTGGTCCGGCCGACGCAGCTGTCGTTCGTGCCGCGGATCTGGGACACCATCGTCGCCGAGGTCACCAAGGAGCTCGACCGTCGCCCCGGCGAGCGGGAGGCGGTGTTCGCCGAACTTCGCCACCGCATGCTCGGTGGCCGCTACCTTTTGGCGATGACCGGATCGGCACCGCTGTCGCCCGAGTTGCGGGCGTTCGTCGAGGAGTTCCTCGACCTGCACCTGACCGACGGCTACGGCTCGACCGAGGCCGGCGCGGTGTTCGTCGACGGCCAGGTGCAGCGTCCCCCGGTGCTCGACTACAAACTCGTCGACGTCCCGGATCTCGGGTACTTCCGCACCGACCGCCCGCATCCGCGCGGTGAGCTTCTCGTCAAGTCCGACACCCTGTTTCCCGGCTACTACAAGCGGCCGGAGATCACCGCCGAGATGTTCGACGAGGACGGGTACTACCGCACCGGAGACGTGGTCGCCGAGCTCGCCCCCGACCAGCTGGCCTATCTGGACCGGCGAAACAACGTGCTCAAACTGTCGCAGGGCGAGTTCGTCACCGTGTCCAAGCTCGAAGCGGTGTTCGGTGACAGCCCGGTCATCCGCCAGATCTACCTGTACGGCAACAGCGCCCGGTCCTACCTGCTCGCGGTGGTGGTGCCGACCGAGGCGGCACTGGCCGGAGAGGATGTGAAAAGCGTTGTCGCAGAATCACTCCAGCGGATCGCTAAGGCCGCGGATCTGCAGTCCTATGAGATCCCGCGGGACTTCCTGATCGAGACCACACCGTTCACGCTGGAGAACGGCCTGCTCACCGGCATCCGTAAGCTGGCCCGACCGCGACTCAAGGACCACTACGGGGCACGCCTGGAGGCGCTGTACTCCGAACTGGCCGACGGACAGGAAGACGAGTTGCGCGCGCTGCGCCGCGACGGCGCCCGGCGCCCGACACTGGAGACGGTGAGCCGCGCCGCGGCGGCACTGCTCGGCACCGCCGCAGGGGATCTGCGGTCCGATGCGCACTTCACCGACCTCGGCGGGGATTCGCTGTCCGCGCTGACCTACGCGAATCTGCTGCACGACATCTTCGACGTCGACGTCCCGGTCGGCGTGATCGTCAGCCCGGCCACCGATCTGGCTGCCGTGGCATCGTTCATCGACACCGAGCGCGAGAACTCCTCGGGGCGGGCCACGTTCGCGTCGGTGCACGGGCGCGACGCGTCCGAGGTGCACGCCCGCGACCTGACGCTGGACAAGTTCCTCGACGCGACGACCCTGGCTCAGGCACCCGGCATTCCGGGCCCGAGGCCGGAGGTGCGGACGGTGCTGCTCACCGGCGCGACCGGCTTCCTGGGCCGTTACCTGGCCCTGGAGTGGTTGCAGCGACTGGCGTTGGTCGGCGGCACGCTGATCTGTCTGGTCCGCGCGAAAGACGATGCGGCAGCGCGGGATCGGCTGGACCGCACCTTCGACAGCGGCGACCCGGCACTGACGGAGCACTACCGCCGGCTGGCCGCCGATCACCTGCAGGTCATCGCCGGGGACAAGGGTGAGCCCGACCTCGGGCTCGACCGCGACACCTGGCAGCGCCTCGCCGACACCGTCGACCTCATCGTCGACCCCGCGGCGCTGGTCAACCACGTGCTGCCCTACAGCCAACTGTTCGGGCCGAACGCGGTCGGCACCGCCGAACTGATCAGGGTGGCGCTGACCACCCGGCAGAAGCCCTACGTCTACGTCTCCACGATCGGGGTCGGCGCGGGCGTCGCACCGGACCGGTTCACCGAGGACGGGGACATCCGCGAGATCAGCCCGACCCGGCAGGTCGACGACTCGTATGCCAACGGGTACGGCAACAGCAAGTGGGCCGGCGAGGTACTCCTGCGGGAGGCCCACGACCTGTGTGGATTGCCGGTGGCGGTGTTCCGCTGCGACATGATCCTGGCCGACACGAGCTATGCCGGGCAGCTCAACGTGCCCGACATGTTCACCCGCCTGATCCTCAGCCTGGTCGCCACCGGTGTCGCACCGGATTCGTTCTATCAGCTCGATCCCGCCGGACACCGCCAACGAGCGCACTACGACGGCCTCCCAGTCGAATTCATCGCCGAGGCGATCTCGACGCTCGGCGCCGACGTGGCCGACGACTCCCCGACCGGTTTCGAGACCTACCACGTGATGAATCCGTATGACGACGGCATCGGCCTCGACGAATACGTCGACTGGCTGATCGATTCCGGCTACCCGGTGCACCGGGTCGGCGACTACGACACCTGGCTGCAGCGTTTCACCGCCGCGATCAACGCGCTGCCGGAACGACAGCGGCAGGCGTCACTGTTGCCGTTGTTGCACAACTACCAGCACCCGGAAACTCCGCTGCGGGGCTCACTCGCACCGACAGAACACTTCCGCAAGGCGGTGCAGGACGCGAAGATCGGTCCGGACAAGGACATCCCGCATGTGACCCGGCAGATCATCGTGAAGTACGTGACGGATCTGGAGCTGCTCGGGATTCTGTAGCCGGACGCTCAGCCCGGCAACTCTCAGACCGGCAGCGTGTTGTGCGTGTCGCGGCGTCGCCGCCCGAACAACAACGGGCGTCGGCGCACCGGTTCGGTCACCGCATCGTCGGAGTTCTTCTCCCACGGCCGGGTGTCGGCCGCGACGGGCGCCGGGTCGGCGACGACCGCAGGCGCATCCCGGTGCGCCTCGCGGTAGGCGATGTCGCGGGCGGTACGCACGGACAAGCGGCCGGCGGCCAGCGCCGCCAGGAAGATGATCAGCGCGCCGAGTCCGGAGAAGTAGGTCAGTTCGAGCCACACGCGCTGCGCCTCGGTGGCGGCGACGGGCTCCCCCGCGCTGCCGAGACCGAGCGGTCCGGCCACCGCGCGTCCGACGACGAACCAGGCGCCGGCGACGAGCGCCATCCAGCTGCCCAGCATCGCGGTGGCCCGGTTACGGGACACGAACAGCAGCAGCCCGCCCACGACCGCCACCAGACCGGGCAGCACCTGCAGCCAGCCGCGCCCGGTGGTCCATGCCCACGGTCGGTCCGGGCTGAACGCGAAATCGAAGAACGGTCCCACGAAGGGCACCAAGGCACCCCAGACGCCCAGTGCCACAATGAGCAGGCCGCTGACCGCGCCCCGGCTCCGTGGAATCTGCATCGTGCCCCGGCGAGTCCGGGTCGCCATAGTCCGGGTCGCCGTAGTTTGGGGGGTCGTATCGTCCATCGGGTCCTCCTCGGTCGATACCCAGCGCATACCCAGACTGTCGCGCCGGTAACCCGGGCCGGACGCTAGAGCGTGAGGGCGAGCACCAACAGCACGATCGCGAGGAATGGAAACAGTCCCTGGGACACCGCGGCGCGGGCCTTGTCCCGCGCCGATGCGACCAGCACGACCGCCGCGGCGAGCATCGATCCGACGCCGGCGAACACCAGCGCGACCCCGACCGCCGTCGCTCCGCTGAACGCGGCGAGCACGCCGATGACCGTGACGATGCCGAGGAACAGGTTGTAGAACCCCTGGTTGAAGGCCAGCAGCCGGGTGCTCTCGGCCTCCTCGGCGGTCATCCCGAACACGGCCCGGGTGCGGGGGGAGGTCCAGGTCAGCGACTCCATCACGAAGATGTAGCCGTGCAGGACGGCAGCCAGGACCGCCACGATCAGACCCGCTGTCAGCATGTGCCCACCTTCTGTCAGTCGAACAGCCCCGTCTGCCCGAGGCCTACGGCCCCGGCAGGCGGGGTCATTCCGAGATGTTTCCATGCCAGCGCCGTGGCGACCCGGCCGCGCGGGGTTCGCGCGATCATCCCGGCACGCACCAGGAACGGCTCGCACACCTCCTCGACGGTGGTGGCCTCCTCACCGACGGCCACCGCGAGCGTGGACACCCCGACGGGTCCGCCGCCGAAGCTGCGGGTCAGCGCCGACAACACCGCGCGGTCGAGACGGTCGAGGCCGAGTTCGTCGACGTCGTAGACCTCCAGCGCGGCCTTGGCGATGTCGCGGGTGATCACCCCGTCCGCGCGCACCTCGGCGTAGTCGCGGACCCGGCGTAACAGCCGGTTCGCGATGCGCGGCGTGCCCCGGGACCGACGGGCGATCTCGGCACCGGCCTCGGCGCCGAGGTCGATACCGAGGATGCCTGCCGAGCGGGCCAGCACACGCTCCAGCTCGGCGGGATCGTAGAAGTCCATGTGGGCGGTGAAGCCGAAACGATCCCGCAGCGGCCCGGTCAGCGCGCCTGACCGGGTGGTCGCCCCGACCAGGGTGAACGGCGCCACCTCCAGCGGGATCGACGTCGCCCCAGGGCCCTTGCCGACGACGACGTCGACCCGGAAGTCCTCCATCGCCAGGTAGAGCATCTCCTCGGCGGGCCGCGCGATGCGGTGGATCTCGTCGATGAACAGCACATCGCCCTCGATCAGATTCGACAGCATCGCGGCCAGATCACCGGCGCGTTCCAGCGCGGGACCCGACGTGACCCGCAGGGAGGAACCGAGTTCGGCGGCGATGATCATCGCCAGCGACGTCTTGCCCAGCCCGGGCGGACCGGACAGCAGGATGTGGTCGGGTGTCCCGCCGCGGTTCTTGGCACCCTCGAGGACCAGCTGCAACTGCTCACGCACCCGCGGCTGCCCGATGAACTCCCCCAGCGACCGCGGACGCAGGCTCGCGTCGACGTCGCCTTCGCCGACGGTCAGCGCCGGCGACACCTCGCGCTCTTCGGGTTCGTCCGCCGAATCGCCTGGAAAACGGCCCACGCTGCTACTTCTTCCCCAACATCGACAGCGCCGCGCGCAACGCCGCGGACGTGCTGGCATCCGGGTCGCCGGCCAGCACCTTGTCCGTCGCGTCCTCGGCCTGCTTCTGCGCGAAGCCGAGCCCGATCAGTGCCTCGACGACCGGACCACGGACCCCGTGCCCGCCTGCGGCAGCCGATCCGGTGGCGGTGCTCGAGCCGACCTTGTCCCGCAGCGTGAGTACCAGCAACTCCGCGGTCTTCTTGCCCACCTTGGGAATTCGCGTCAGTGCGGCGACGTCGCCGCCACCGATCGCCTGGCGCAGCGTCGGGCCGTCGTACATGGCCAGTGCGCCCAGCGCGATGCTCGGCCCGATCCCGGAAACCCCGAGCAGGGTCAGGAAAAGGTCGCGGGCATCGGTGTCGGCAAAGCCGTACAGCGTCTGCGAATCCTCGCGCACGATCATCGCGGTGATCAGCTTGGCCTCGCTGCCGCGGCGCAACGTCGCGAGCGTGGCCGGAGTGGCCATCACCTTGTAGCCGACACCGGCCGCCTCGATCACCACGTGGTCGAGCGCGATGTCGGTGACCTCACCGCGAACCGACGCGATCACCGTGCGCTCCGAGCACTCCGGCGGGCCTGCGCTTTCAACGTGTGAGCCTTCAGGGTGGCCTGGTACTTGCGGCGCTGCTCGGCCGCCAGTTCCTCGGCCGCGGCCATCCGCGAGATCATCGGCGCGCGCCAGCAGTGGCAGATCGCGAGAGCCAGCGCGTCAGCAGCATCCGCGGGCGTCGGCTTCTGCTGCAGCGCAAGGATTCTGGTGACCATCTCGGTGACCTGGGCCTTGTCGGCGCGGCCGTTGCCGGTCACCGCGGCTTTCACCTCGCTCGGCGTGTGGAAGTGCACGTCGATGTCGCGGCGCGCCGCCGCCAGCGCGATCACCCCGCCCGCCTGAGCGGTGCCCATCGCCGTGTTGGCGTTCTGGTTGGCGAACACCCGCTCGACCGCGAGGACGTCGGGCCGGTGGGTATCGAGCCAGTGCTCGACGGCGTCGCTGATCGCCAGTAGCCGGTGCGCCAGCGGGTGGTCTGCCGGCGTGCGCACCACGTCGACGTCGAGCGCGATCACCTGGCGGCCGCGCCCGCTCTCGATGACCGACAGCCCGCACCGTGTCAGCCCGGGATCGACTCCCATCACCCGCACGCCGACTCCTCCTTGGTGAACATTTGTTCGAGAGCTTAACGGTTGGGACCGACGGCGCCGGGTAGGACACGCTCAGCGGGCGTCGACTCCGACGCGGGGCGCGAGCGCGATCCCGCGGTACTGCGGGGCCATCGTCGCGCCGGTGGCCAGCAGCGGGGCGGTGTCACGGATCGCGCGGGCCAGCAGGAACGCGCCCTCCAGTCCGGCGATGAGCGCCGTCGTGACCTGACGGGCCAGGGGTTCGTCGAGCCCGCGGGACGTGAAGTATGCCGCCCCTCCGTCGATCCACGCGGTGAAGATGTCGCGCGTCGCCGAGCGCAGCTCTTCGACGGTGTCGGCGACCTCGCCGGCGACGCTGACCACCGGGCACATGTTGGCGAAGCCCGTGTCGGCCATATCGCGCGCCGCCTGGGTGAAGACGCCGTCGATCGCGGCGCCGAGGTCGGTGTATCCGTCGACGACCGTCGGGATCAGCAGGCCGTAGGCGAGGCCGGCGTTGGTGAGCGCCTCGCGGGCGATCTGGACCTTGCCGCCGCGGAAATGGTGATACAGCGAGCCGATCGGCGCGCCCGCCGCCTCGGCGAGGTCCTTCATGCTCACACCCGCATAGCCCTTGCGGCGCATCAGCTCCGCGGCCGCCGTCACGATCGATTCCCGCGTCGACCTTGCCATGCCCACCTCCGCGTGTCACGCTAGAGCATACATTCTAGAACGATCATTCTAATGGAGGCGCCATGACGACGGTCCAGGTCACGGCGGGCGCGCTGGAGTACCGCGAGGAGGGTGATCCCGGCGGCCGGCCGGTGGTCCTGCTGCACGGCCTGCTGATGAACGACGCGCAGTGGAACCTCGCGCTGCCGCACCTACCGCCGGGGTTCCGCTACCTGCTGCCGGTGCTGCCACTGGGCGGGCACCGCGTCCCGATGCGCGACGACGCGGACCTGACGCTGCGTGGCATGGTCGGCATCGTCGCCGACTTCCTCGACGCGTTGGACCTCGACGACGTCACGCTGGTCGTCAGCGACTGGGGTGGGCCGCTGTTCCTCACCGACCTCGGCCGCGACCACCGGGTCTGCGCGCTGGTCGTGTGCCCGTCGGAGGCGTACGACAACTTCCCACCCGGCCTGCCCGGCAAGGTCGCCTGGTTGGCCTCCCGCACCACCGGCACGGTGTGGCTGGCGCTGCGCCAACTCAGGATCGGATGGTTGCGCCGCCGGCGCCTGATCTTCGGGATGATGGCGAAACACGATGTCCCGCAACCCATCGTCGACTCATGGACGCGGGGCGGGCTCGCCTCGGTGGGGGTGCGCCGCGATCTGGTCAAGTACTGCCGCACGCGGTTCGACGGGGCGGACCTGATCCGGGCCACCGACCGGCTCGCCGCGTTCGACCGGCCGGCGCTGGTGCTGTGGAGCCGCAACCCCGTGATGCCCGCCGAGCACGGCCGGCGGCTGGCGGACCTGCTGCCCCAGGGCCGGTTGCAGGAGATCGACGACGCCTACGTGCTGGTGATGCTCGACCAGCCCGAGCGCACGGCCCACGCGATCGGCCAGTTCCTGACGGTCACTGCGGATCGCTGAGCTGCAATCTCTGCGCCAGCGTGCCGGCCTCCGCCTCGGCGGCCAGTTCGGCGATGCGCTCCCCCGACTTCCGCCACCCGCGCACCCGCTCACGGCCCACCTTCTCGCCCTCGCGCAGGATCTGCACCGTCCAGGATGCGCCCAGCCACTTGGCCGCCAACCAGAACGGCCACATCAGCATGAACGGCAGCATGATCAGGAAGAACACCGCGTCCAGGGTCGCAAAGCCCGACTCCCACGGCAACGTCCGCCACCACCAGCGCCGGATCGTCCACGTCCAACCGTCATCGTCGACGACTCTCTTCATGGGGCGTGGCTGCTTTCGGTCGACGGGGCGGTCGATCGGATTATGCCCGGGGTGCACCGATTCCCGGGTCGATCTTGACCGGACCGGCCGCCGACGGCGCCACCGGGAAGTCGAAGATCGCGGTCGGGATGTACACGGTGGCGCAGGCGTTGGGGATGTCGACGACTCCGGAGAGCCGGCCCTCGATCGGTGCCGCGCCGAGTAGCAGGTACGCCTGCTCGGGGCTGTACCCGAACTTGGTGAGGTAGTCGATGGCGTGCAGGCAGGCCCGCTGATACGCCAGATGTGAATCCAGATAACGCTGTTCGCCGTCCAGCGTGACCGACGTGCCGGAGAACGCCAGCCATTCCGAGTACTGCGGATCGGTGTTGCCGGGCATGAAGATGGCGTTCTCGGTGACGCCGTAGGTCTCCATCCCTCCCGGGATCACGTCCACACGCAGATCGATGAAGCCACCCATCTCGATGGCTCCGCAGAAGGTGATCTCACCGTCGCCCTGGGAGAAGTGCAGGTCCCCGACCGACAGGTTCGCGCCGTCCACGAACACCGGATAGAACACCCGGCTGCCCTTGGTCAGGTTCTTGATGTCCTGGTTGCCACCGTTCTCGCGCGGCGGCGCGGTGCGCGCGGCCTCGGCGGCGGCCTTGGTGAACGCATCCCCGGTCAGGCCGCCGAGGATGGCGTCCCGCGGTTCCGGCGGCAAGGCCAGTGGCGGCACCCGGTCCGGGTCGGTCGCGATGAGCGCGGCCTCGCGGGTGTTCCACGTCGCCAACAGACCGGCCGACGGCGCCGTGCCCATCAGACCGGGGTGCACGATCCCGGTGAATTCCACCCCCGGGATGTGCCGCGACGTGGCCTTCTGACCGGAAAAATCCCAGATCGCCTTGTAGGCATCGGGGAACTGTTCGGTCAGGAATCCGCCGCCGTTCTGCGTCGGGAAGATGCCGGTGTAACCCCAGCCCTGACCGGCCAGGGGTCCCGAATCCTCCTGCGGGATGGGTCCCACGTCCAGGATGTCGACGATCAGCAGGTCGCCGGGTTTGGCGCCCTCGACCGCGATCGGACCGGACAGCACGTGGACCGTCGTCAACGGGGCGTTGCGGATGTCCTCGGCCGAGTCGTCGTTGTGGATCGCTCCGTCGAACCACTCGCGGCAGTGCACCCGGAACGAATCCCCTTTCTCGACCGTGACGGCGGCCGGGATGTCAGGGTGCCAGCGGTTGTGGCCGAGCTTCTCCTGGTCGGTGAACTTCTTCGTCGAGTCGAGCGGAAAGACGATGTCCGGCATGATTTTCCCTTCAGGGTCGTGGGAGTTTCTGGTGCAGTGGATTGGTCGTGACCTTGCGCCCGGGCGCTTTCCGCGGCGGCGCGGAGACGACCCCGGGAGTGTCGGCGGTGCTTCGGGTGGCGTCCTGCAACGCCATCGCCGTACCTGCGGAACGGCCCAGGTTAGGAGCGGCAATCATCCGGCGGGCCGGCCCCCGGCATGTCGGGCAGGTGATCTCGTCGGGCCGACTCTGCATCGAGTGCATCTGCTGTGTGACGGCACAGCCGGATCGACAACGAAATGCGTAGAGGATCAAAGCATTTCCCTCGGCGGTCGCAGGGGTGGAGCGGAAGTGAAAGCCACCCTACCCACGGATACCGCTATGCGCGGGGCGGATGGACAACCCCACAGGAAATGGGTGCGGTGGTGTATCCGGCTACAGGGTGGCGCTCGCCAACCGTCGTGGTGGGGCGGACGCGGATCCGCACCGGCCGGCAAAACCCTTGTCTTGAGCTACTTTTGGGGACTCTCGACCGCCCGCGGGTTCGACCCGCTCCCCATGCCCATGTTGCGCGCCGCCCACAGCGCGATCCGGAAATTGATCCGGTCACCCTCGTCCAGCGGGTTGGCCCCGGTCAGCTCGGCGATCTTCGCCAACCTGTTGCGCAAGGTGTTGACATGCACGTAGAGCTGACTGGCCGCCGCCGAGATGTCGTTGCCCGGCGCCAGGAATGCTTCCAACGACGAGACCAGAAACGCATTGTTGGTCTTGTCGTATTCGACCAGTGGCACCAGTAGCCGCTGGACAAAGGGCACCAGCCGAACCTTCGGGACCGCCGCCAGCAGGCCTTCGATCGTGGCGATCTCGTCGATGTGCACGACCCGGCGGCGTCTGGCCGCCTCCTGCAGCGCCTCCAGCGCTTCCGGGATCGCCCGTGCCATCGACTGTGGGTCGGCGCCCAACGCCACGCCGCACACCAGCTCCGAGGCGGCCAGCTCGGCCTGGAACTCCGGCGTGTGCGGGCACAGCGCCACGATGCGCTCGCCGAGCACGGCCACCGCCGCGCGGTGACGATCGACCAGGGCGTGCACTCGGGTGTGGAGTTCGGCGGGAAACGCGCAGACCGCCACCGGCGCGCCGCTCAGGCCGTGCCGTGCGAACGCGGCCTCCACCGGACCCACCCCCAACGTGCCGGCCATGAACCATCTCAGCATCGATCCGAGATCGCGTTCACCGGACTCGACATCCCGATCGGCCGCCCGCCGGGAGTCGACCCAGTCGATGATCCGGCGAAACGGCACCCCGGGACGCTGTATCAGCAGCGGCAGCCGGCGGTTGTCACACGACTGGACGAGCGGAGGCGGCAGATCGTCGAAGACATCGCCGATCCCGATCACCAGCCCGGTGACCCGGCGCTCGGCGAGGATCGACACGTACCGGTCGATCGCCGCCTCCGGCTGGCCGAGGACGGGCACGCCGACGCTGAGGATGAGCTCCCCACCCATCAGGTACGGGGACGGGTCGGCCAGCTCGGTCGGATAGACGAACCTGATGGGCCGGGCGAGATCCGCGGTCGGGGTGACGAGCTCGACGTGCAGACTCGGTTCGGTGAGCATCTCCCCGATGCCGGCCGTACCGCTGTGAGGTCCCGCGGCCACGGTCGCGCCGTCGCCGACCTCCTGACCACCGATGGTCATCGCGACGCTCGTACTGCCATGTCAGCGAAGTCTAAGCGGCCCATGCGGCGGGCCCATCACAGATCGAGTGTGAGCTTGGCTCCGGGTCGGGCACGTGAGACACAGATCATCATCGACGCGTTCGCGCGACGCTCGTCGTCGCTGAGGAGATCGTCGCGATGGTCGACCTGCCCGGAGAGCACCTTCGTCTCACACGTTCCGCAGAATCCGCTGGTACAGGAGAAGGGTGTGTCGGGTGCCACCGCGAGTACCGCGTCGAGCACGCTCTGGTCCGCCGGCACCGTGACGGTGACGCCGGTGCGCGCCAGTTCGACCTCGAACGCCCCGCCCTCGGCGGCGGCCGTCGCGGCGGGGGTGGCCGCGGTGAACTGTTCGACGTGGAGCGGCAGGTCGGGATAGCGAGCCGCGATCTCCCGGACCGCTGACAGCATGGCCGGCGGCCCGCAGCAGTACACCGCGGTGCCTGCCGGGCTGTCGGCGAAGGCCCGCTCGAGGTCGGGCAGCCCGACCTCGTCCTGGGGATGGAGGTGGACGCCGCCGAAGCCGGCCAGCCGGTCGGTGAACGCCATCGCGGCGCGACTGCGCCCGCCGTAGAGCAGCGTCACCTCTGGCGGCTGCGGTCGCGACCGCAGCGCCTCCACCATCGCCAGGATCGGGGTGATCCCGATGCCCCCGGCCAGCAGCAGATACCTCGGCGCATCCACCAGGGCGAAATCGTTTCGCGGCTCACCCACATCCAGCACGTCGCCGAGGCGCAGCCGGTCGTGCACTTCCCGGGAGCCGCCCCGACCGTCCTCGACCTTCAGCACGGCGATGGTGTAGCTGTGCGGGTCGTCGGCCGACCCGCACAGCGAGTACTGGCGCACGGTCCCCGACGGGAGCGTGACGGGCACGTGGGCCCCGGCGCTCCAGCCGGGGAGCCGTCCCCCGGTCGGGCTGCGCAGCTCGACGGAGATGACGGCATCGGCCTCCAGGCGTAGTTGGGTGACGCGCAGCCTCACTGCGGTGCGTGGCCGTTGGTGGCGGCCAGCTCCGGATCGCGGGCCTGCTGGATGGACTGCACGGCGAACTGCGTCGCCCGGCGGTAGTTCAGGGTGTAGATGTCCGCGGGCGCCGACACCTCTACCGCCTGGCCCGCCAGCGGCACCTCCTTGGGCTCGAGCCCCTCCAGGACCGGCGTGTCCTCGTTGAAGACCTTGGTCTCGATCTCCAGGATCTCGTCGACGCTGCCACCGCGGAAATCCTTGTCGGTGGCCACCCCCCAGAAGATGACGCATTTGTCATAGCTGACCGGCGACGGGAAATCGACGAGGTAGCGCTTGCCGACCTCGGGGCCGAAGTCGTAGAGGATGGTCGCGATGCCGGGAGCGTAGGAGTGGTAGTGCATCCAGGCGTCGCCGACGTCGGAGAAGTCCGAGTCGGGCACCCCCGGGTAGAAGTAGGACGCCCACACCTCGCGCCCCTCCCGCTTGACGTCCAGGTCGGTCACGACCGGGTTCACGTCGCCCATCGACGGCTCGTGAACGAACGGGAAGTGCGCCATGTCGCGGAAGTTCTCCGTGGCGGCCATGAACCCACAGTTGGCGTGAATCGGTTCTGCTGCACGCCAAGACAACTGGAGGCCGTCGATCTCCGGCGGGTTGGGGATGTCGAAGACCGGGTCCCCCAGGCAGGTCCACACGTGCTCGAAACGCTCGATCACCGGGTACGACTTGATCGCGGCCTTGGGCGGGATGCGTCCGCCCTCGGGCAGGGACGGGATGCGGTCGCACACACCGGTGCTGCCGTCGAACTCCCAGCCGTGATAGGGACACGCGATGTTGTCGCCGACCACCTTGCCGTCGGCGAGATTGCCACCGCGGTGGATGCACCGGCGGTCGGTGACCCGCGCGGTACCGGTCGAGTCCCGGAACACCACCAGGTTCTGGTCCAGCAGCGTGGCCGACTGCGGGGTGTCGATGTCTTCGGACCGTGCCACCACGAACCACACGTGCTGGTAGGCCTCGCGGAGTTTCTCGGGGGTCAGTGCGTCGTGGTTCATCGTTGCTCTCCTGTCGCTCGGGCTGTGACGGGTTCGAACTCGGGGCGGGTCAACGTGCGCGGCGTCAGCTGCTGGGCCTGCACGTGATCGGCGATCTCGGCCATGCCCGCCACCCAGACGTCGTCCATGCTGCACACGTCGGAGATGAACTCCCGCAGCGCCGCCGCCCGGCCGGGCCGGCCGCTGAGGAACGGGTGATTGGTCAGGATCCAGGCGCCGCCGATATCGCGCATCGCGTCGAGCTCGCTGCGCCACAGTTCGATCGCCTTGGCGGGCGTCTCGATCAGTCCGGTGCCGGAGAAGTCCGGCACGAAGCAGTACTGCTGCCAGTCGTCGAGCGCCCAGCTGACCGGGAGCTCCACCAGCGACCCCGCCCCCGGCACCGCCAGCTGGTAGGGGTGATCGGAGTCCATCAGGGTCGAGTCGTAGGTGAACCCGAAGTCCGTCAACACCTTCGGGGTGTGCCAGTTCATCTCCCACATCGGGGCGCGGTAGCCCGTCGGCCGCACCCCGGCGACCTCGTCGAGCGCGGTGAGCCCGCGCTCCAGGATGGCGCGCTCGGTGTCCTCGTCGACGCCGACCAGCGACTCGTGCAGGTAGCCGTGATGGGCGATCTCGTGGCCGGCCCGCGCGATCGACCGGATCGGCTCAGGATGCCGGTGTGCGGTGTATCCCGGGACGAAAAAGGTTCCGGGAACCGAGAACTCGTCCAGGATGCCGAGTAGGCGGGGCACTCCCACCAACGGCCCGTAGGCCTGGTGGGACATCGTCCCCATCCGGTCGGCGTAGGCGGCATCGGTGCTGAGCAACGGGGATTCGGCGTCGACGTCGAAGGTGAACGCGACGGCGCAGCGCTTCCCCTGCGGCCAGGACACCGGTTGGGCGGGCGTCAGGGCGGTCATTTGCGTGCCTTTCTTCCGAACACGGACAGGAATTCCCAGGTGACGTTGGCAGCCGCGACGGCGGTGATCTCGGCGTGGTCGTAGGCAGGCGACACTTCGACGACGTCGACGCCGACCAGGTTCACCCCGTCGAAGCCTCGGACGACCTCGAGGAGCTCGCGGCTGGTCATCCCGCCGGCCTCGGGCGTTCCGGTGCCCGGTGCATGGGCAGGATCGAGCACGTCGATGTCGACCGACACGTATACCGGTGCGTCACCGACCCTTTCACGAATGCGGTCGATGATTCCGTCGCTGCCGAGCGTGCCGATGTCGCGACAGGTGATGCAGGAGAATCCGAAGTTCGCGTCGTCGACGAGATCCTGCTTGTCGTAGATGGATCCCCGGACCCCGACGTGCAGGCTCTTGTCCATCAACAGCCCCTCCTCGAACGCGCGACGGAACGGCGAGCCGTGCGTGATGTCGGCGCCGTAGTAGCTGTCCCAGGTGTCGAGGTGTGCGTCGAAGTGCACCAGCGCGACCGGTCCGTGCACGGCGTGGACGGCCCGCAGGGACGGCAGGGCCACGGAGTGGTCACCGCCGAGGATCACCGCCCGGGTGCCGCCGGCAAGCAGGGCGGTCAGTTCCTCGGCGGTCTGGTCGACCGCCGCGCCGATGTCGAACGGGTTGCACGCGATGTCACCGGCGTCGGCGAACTGGCACACCTCGAAGGGTTTGATGTCCAGTTCCGGGTTGTACCCGCGGATCAGCCGGGAGGCCTGCCGAATCGCGTTGGGGCCGAAGCGTGCTCCGGGACGATAGGTCACCGCACTGTCGAACGGCACACCGACGACGACGACGTCGGCGCGCGCCACATCCTCGAGTCTGGGCAGCCGCGCGAAGGTGGTCCACCCGGCGTATCGCGGCTGCACCTGCGGATCGACCGCGCCCACGATCCCGGGGCGGTCGGTGTCGTTGTTCATCAATTCGCCTTTCCTAGACACGATTACGAGAGAGTCCACCGTCGACGTTGACCACCTGGCCGACCGCCGCACCCAGCCGGCGCTGGCAGAGCAGGCCGATGGTGCGGGCCACCTCGGTGACGCTGCCCCGACGCCCGATGGGAGGCAGCGCGGAGCCGCCGGCTACGTCGCACACCGCCCATTCGGACTCCACGGCGCCGACCGCGACGGCGTTGACGCCGATCCCGAACCGACCGAAGTCACGGGTCAGAGACTTGGTCAGGGCGACGATGCCGCCCGCCGCCGTGGCGACCGCGGCCAGTTCCGGCCCGCCGACGTGCCAGCGGGAGGTCGTCAGCACCATCCGGGCGCCGCCACCCGCGCCGCGCATGTGCTCGGCGGCGGCCTGGGCGAACAGGAAGGTACCGGTGAGAGTGGCCTCGACGTGCGCCCAGAAGTCGTCCATCGACTGCGCGGTGAGGGCGGCGGCGTGGGGTAACCCGTGCGCGGTGACCAGCGTGTCGAGGCCACCCATCGCCTCGGCGGCCGCCGCCACGGCGGCGCGTACGTCGTCGGCGTCGGCAGGGTTCGCCGCGAGGGTCAGGTCCGGGCCGGACGTGGTCACCGGCCCGGCGGTGCGGACGCCGACAGTGCTCGCGCCGCCCGCGCGAAAGTGATCCCGCACGGCCGCGCCGAGGTCGGTGTCCACGCCGGTGATCAGGACCCGCTGTTGTTCGACCATGCTCAGATCACCGTTCCGCTGTTGACCGACAGGACTTCTCCGCATAGGAAGAGGTCTTCTTCGAGCAGGGCGCGCACCAGTTCGGCCACCTCGGCCGGCGTGGCGATACGACGCGCGGGCAGCGTCTCGAGGAACTCCTCGGCACGCTCCCACGAATCGGCCGGCAGCAGTGGCGTGTCACAGGGCCCGGGTGCGACCGCGTTGACGATCACCCCGTCGGCTGCCACCTCGGCGGCGACGCTGCGCAACAACGACAGCGCGGCGCCCTTGGCGGCGGCATAGTGGGCGTCGTTGCTGCCTCCGCCGATGGCGCGTTCCGAGGCGATCCCGACGATCCGGCCCTGTTTGCGCGAGCGCATCTGCGGCAGCACCGCCCGGCACACATGGGCCAGCCCGCCGACGTGCACCCTGAGCATCCGCTGCCAGGACGCCGGATCGATGTCCAGTGCCGGGATCTCCTCGTAGTGACCGGCACAGATCACGGCGGCGTCGATCTGCCCGAAGGTGGCCTCGATCTGTGCCACGGCCCCGACCACCGCCTGCTCGTCGGCGACGTCGGCGGTGAGCCACATATCGGTGTCGGGCGCGGGTTCGCGGGAGATCGACGCGACGGTCCACCCGCATTCGGCGAGCCGCACGGCGACGGCCGCACCGATGCCGCTGCCGGCACCGGTCACCACGGCGACCGGGGCGCTCATACGAGTTCGGCTTCCGACGCCGACCGCGGTTCGTCATCCAGTGCGCCCGGCGGTTGCTGGCCGACCTTGCGGACCTTCACGATGACGATGCCCAGTGCGAGGATCGCGCCCATCGCCACAAAGAACGCCCAGTTGATGAACCACGCGTCGGACACCGTGCGGGGCCAGACGATGTTGACGAACGCGAATCCCGCCCACAGGACCGCCATCAGCGCCACCGGCAGGCTGAGCTTGCCCAGATGCCACGGCCCCGGCACCCACGTACCACGCAGGCGCGCAACCAATCCGGTCACCAACGGGAACAGGAAGGCGAGGTAATAGCCCCCGGCGGTGAAGGTGACCAGCACCGAGTAGACATCGGTGGCCGAGATCAGATACACGACAGCGCCGATCACCGTGGTGACCAGGATCGCGGTGACCGGCTGAGCTTCCGCTCTGGACAGCTTCGCCAACACCCGCGAGCCCGGCAGCACCCTGTCCCGTGCGAAGGCCCAGATGACCCGCGACGCGGAGGCCTGCAGGGCCAGGAAGCTCGCCAGGAAGCCGATCACGAACGCGAGCAGAATCGGCTTGACCCAGGATTCGCCCAGCGCCGTCCCGAGGACGTAGGTGACCGGATCGGAAACCTCACCGGAGGTGATCTTGTCGAAGTCCGGCACAGCCAGCGTGACCGCAAGCGACGCGTAGGCGATGACGACGGCGATGAACGACACCGAGAACAGCATCGCCTTGGGGACATTGCGCTGCGGCTCCTTGACCTCTTCGGCGATCGCACCCGCACTTTCGAAGCCGAGGATCGACCAGCTCGTGAATGCCAGGGCCGCCAGGAACGGTCCGGAAAGATAGGCCCACGACCATCCGCTGCTGAGGTCGATTCCCTGCACGATGATGTCGAGGCCGTGGTGGCGGTGGAAGATCAGCAGGTAGGTGCCGAGCCCGACCGAGGCCACGATCTCGGCGATGATGCTGCCCAGCATCAGGGTTTTCAGGAAGACGCGGCCGGCGATGTTCGCGGCGGTGCCCGCCAGCAGGATCAACAGCGCGATGATGCTCTGCTGCACCGCGGTTGGGCTGGTGATTCCGATCAGC
This sequence comes from Mycolicibacterium parafortuitum, assembly GCF_010725485.1. NCBI lineage: Bacteria > Bacillati > Actinomycetota > Actinomycetes > Mycobacteriales > Mycobacteriaceae > Mycobacterium > Mycolicibacterium parafortuitum. The sequence continues at coordinate 4,916,907 of NZ_AP022598.1, forward strand.
TCCGCCAGAAAGCCTGCGCCGCCGTAGGCGACCGTGGCCATGATGATGACCAGGGCCCACATGTACACCCAGCCGGCGAACCAGCCGGTCACCTCTCCGGCAAGCCGTTTGGTCCATTGGTAGATCGACCCTTCGAACGGCCACCGTGACACCAGCTCCGCGAACGCCAGCGCGACGATGAACTGTCCCGTCCCGACGATGACGAAGGTCCACCAGAAGCCGGGACCCGCTGTCGCCAGCGACAACCCGTAGATGCCGTACATCGCCACGATCGGCGAGATGAACGCGAAAGCGAACGCGAAGGCCGACCACAACGAGAACTCACGCTTCAGTTCTGTTGGTGCCGAACCATTTTCACTACTTTCCACCATCTGGTGTCCCTTTCGCCGCCTCAAGTTCAGGAAAGTATGTGCACGACGGCAACCGTCAGGCATCCTCAGTGGCAAAGCCCGGTTTGGACGCACAGTCGCCAGCTGCCCGGGTGTAGGGATCTACAGCGTTTCCACCGGAAGTGCCCCAACCGGCACGCGCGGACATCTCCGCTGCCCATACAATCGCCGCGCCGGGATGCTCGGAAAAGGGGGATTCAGAAAGCGAGGACGCCGTGACCGACGACGCCGTGAAGTTCTTCCTCGCATCCCTGGAGGAGCGGCTGGAGTCCGCCGTGACCTCGACCGTCGGGGCACCGCTGAAAGCCGTCGACGCCGGCCTGGAACCGATCGCGGACCTGTGCCTGTCGGCGGTCAAGTCCGGCGGTAAACGTCTGCGGCCCCGATTCGCGTTCTGGGCCTGGCGCGCGGTCGCACCCGCCGGCGCATCCCGCGCACCACTGGTGCACCTCGCCGCGGCGGTCGAGCTACTGCACGCCGCGATCCTGGTGCACGACGACGTCATCGACGACTCCGACGTCCGCCGCGGCCAACCGTCGGTGCGGGCCGCGCTGGCCGCCCGACACCGTGCCCGCGGCGGGTCCGGCGACGCACGACAATTCGGCGATCACCTGGCGTTGCTGGTCGGGGACCTGTTGTGGTCAGCCGTGCACGACACCGTCGACCTCGCCGTCGAACCCCTGGCACCCGAGGCACGCAGGCGCGTGCGCAGTGCCTTCGCCGCGATGCGCGTCGAGGTTCTCGCCGGCCAGTTCCTGGAACTCCAGGCCCAGGCGGACCGGGACTACGCCGCCGCCACCGCCGGCAAGATCCAGCGGTACAAGACCAGCAGCTACACCGTGCTACGGCCGGTGCACCTCGGTCTCGAGCTGGCCGGGACACCGCACGGCGCGGCCCCGGACGCCCTGCAGCGGTACGCCGTCGCGGTCGGCCGCGCCTTCCAACTGCGCGACGACCTGTCCGATCTGTTCAGCACGACAGCGGACAGCGGCAAGCGAGTCGGCGACGACATCCGCGGCGGAAAACCGACCGAGTTGCTCGGAGCCGCCCTGGAACTCGCTGACGCGGTTGATCGGAGAGCGCTGACCGCGGTCGTCGGCGACGAGAGCGCCGACGAGACCGTCATCGCCGAGGTCCAACGCATGATGCTGCGGACGGGAGCGACGGCCCGCATCCACGATCACATCGACGAGTTGGTCGGCTCGGCGCGCGCGGCGATCGAGGACCTGCGCCCGCACACCGAGGCCGCGGTATGCACTGGGCTCAGCGACATGCTCGCCGAATGCACCGACCTGTCGTTCCTGCCCGCCGTGAGATGACCGCGCGGATCAGTCCTCGTCGAGCTGTGCGGCGACGTCGTCCGGGATGTCGAGGTTGGTGAAGACGTTCTGCACGTCGTCGCTGTCCTCCAGCGCATCGACCAGCTTGAGCACCTTGCGGGCGCCCTCGAGATCCACCGGTACCGTCACCGACGGCTGGAAGCTCGCCTCGGCCGACTCGTAGTCGATCCCGGCGTCCTGAAGAGCGGTCCGCACCGCGACCAGATCGGTTGGCTCGGAGATGATCTCGAAGCTCTCGCCGAGGTCGTTGACGTCCTCGGCGCCGGCGTCAAGCACCGCGGCGAGCACGTCGTCCTCGGTGAGGTCGTTCTTGTCGAGCGTGACCACGCCCTTGCGGGTGAACAGGTAGGACACCGAGCCGGGGTCGGCCATGTTGCCGCCGTTGCGGGTCATCGCGACCCTGACCTCACCCGCGGCGCGGTTGCGATTGTCGGTCAGGCACTCGACGAGGATCGCGACACCGTTGGGTCCGTACCCCTCGTAGGTGATGGTCTGCCAGTCGGCGCCGCCGGCCTCTTCACCGGCGCCGCGCTTGCGCGCGCGCTCGATGTTGTCGTTGGGGACCGAGTTCTTCTTGGCCTTCTGGATGGCGTCGTACAGCGTCGGATTGCCGCCGGGGTCACCGCCGCCGGTCCTGGCCGCCACCTCGATGTTCTTGATCAGCTTCGCGAAGTTCTTGCCGCGACGCGCGTCGATCACGGCCTTCTTGTGCTTGGTGGTGGCCCACTTGGAATGGCCGCTCATGCAGGTACTACCTTCTTCGTCTGATCGTCGGGGCGAGCTACATCAAAGTCCGATCGATCAGTCTACGTGGGCGTTCGCCCGGTTTCCGAACGTGTACACCGCGAAATCGCCGAGACTTCGACCTGGAAGTCCGCTGTGAGCGGTGTTACATGGGCCACAAATGGTGCCCAGCTTATCTTACTCAGGAGTAAGGTCATCTGCCATGACCTTCTCTCTCGAGCTGTCCCCGGACCTGGTCGACGTCCAGAAGTGGGTTCACGAGTTCGCCGCCGACGTCGTCCGCCCCGCCGCCGCCGAATGGGACGAACGGGAGGAGACGCCGTGGCCGGTCATCCAGGAGGCCGCCAAGGTCGGCCTCTACTCGATGGAGTTGTTCGCCGAGCAGGCCGCCGAACCGTCCGGCCTGGGCATGATCGTGGTCTTCGAGGAGATGTTCTGGGGTGATGCCGGCATCGCGCTGGCGATCCTCGGAACCGGCCTCGCGGCGGCCTCGCTGGCCGCCAACGGCACCCCGGAGCAGGTCGGCGAATGGGTGCCGCAGATGTTCGGCACCATCGACGAACCCAAGGTCGCGGCGTTCTGTTCGTCCGAGCCCGGCGCGGGTTCCGACGTCGGCGCCATCCTGACCCGCGCCCGCTACGACGAGGCGACCGACGAGTGGGTGCTCAACGGCACCAAGACGTGGGCGACCAACGGCGGCATCGCCAACGTCCACGTCGTCGTCGCGTCGGTGCACCCGGAACTCGGCGCGCGCGGTCAGGCGTCGTTCATCATCCCGCCCGGCACCAAGGGCCTGAGCCAGGGCCAGAAGTTCCGCAAGCACGGAATCCGCGCGTCGCACACCGCCGAGGTGGTGCTCGAGGACGTCCGCATCCCGGGCCGGATGATCATCGGCGGCAAGGAGAAGTTCGACGCCCGCATCGCCAGGGTGCGCGAGGGCAAGAAAGCCGCGGGCCAGGCCGCGATGGCCACGTTCGAGCGGACCCGCCCCACCGTCGGCGCGATGGCCGTCGGCGTGGCCCGGGCCGCCTACGAATACGCCCGTGACTACTCGCTGGAACGCGAGCAGTTCGGCCGCAAGATCGGCGAGTTCCAGGCCGTCGCGTTCAAGCTCGCCGACATGAAGGCACGCATCGACGCCGCCCGCCTGCTCGTGTACCGCGCCGGCTGGATGGCCCGCAACGGTAAACCCTTCGAGAACGCCGAGGGGTCGATGGCCAAGCTCGTCGCCAGCGAGACCGCCGTGCACGTGACCGACGAAGCCATCCAGATCCTCGGCGGAAACGGCTACACCCGCGACTACCCCGTCGAGCGGATGCACCGCGACGCGAAGATCTTCACGATCTTCGAGGGCACCAGCGAGATCCAGCGGCTGGTGATGGCCCGCGCGATCACCGGGCTGCCGATCCGCTGAGCGCCGCTACGCCAGCGAGTTGACGAACAGCTTGTGCACCCGGCGGTCGCCGGTCACCTCAGGGTGGAACGCCGTGGCCAGCATCCTGCCCTGACGCACCGCGACCGGGTGTCCGGCGGCCCGGGCCAGCACCTCGACGTCCGGACCGACCCGCTCCACCCACGGCGCCCGGATGAACACCGCGTGCACCGGCCCGTCCAGCCCGGTGAACTCGATGCCCTCCTCGAACGAGTCCACCTGACGACCGAATGCGTTGCGGCGCACCGTCATATCGATCCCGTGCAGCGGCAGCGCCGCCCGCCCGGGCACACCCGCGTCGGCGATCTCGGTGGCCAGCAGGATCATCCCGGCGCACGACCCGTAGGCCGGCATCCCGTCGGCCAGCCGGGCCCGCAAGGGCTCCAGCAGATCGAACTCACGCAGCAGATGGCTCATCGTCGTCGACTCGCCGCCGGGGATCACCAGCCCGTCCACCGCCGCGAGCTCGGCCGGGCGGCGCACCGTGATCGCGTCCGCGCCCGCCTCGCGCAGCGCCGCCAGATGTTCGCGGGTGTCGCCCTGCAGGGCCAGCACCCCGACCGTCGGGGAACTCACTTCGGGGTCGGGGTGAAATCGCGGCTGAACCGGGTCAGCCCCTCCTGCATGACCGCGGCCACCATCTCGCCGTAGCGGTTGAAGATCTTGCCCTGGGTCAGCGCGCGACCGCCGCACGCCGACGGCGAGGACTGGTCGTAGAGCATCCACTCGTCGGCGCGGAACGGCCGCATGAACCACATCGCGTGATCCAGCGAGGCCACCATCAGGTGCTGGCGCTCCTCGATGTGGTTGACCTGGGCCGAGCCGAGCAGCGTCAGATCACTCAGATACGCCAGCGCGCAGATGTGCAGCACCGGATCGTCGGGCAGCGGGTCCCGGTGCCGGAACCACACCTGCTGCTGAGAAGCCTTGCCGGGCACCTTGTTCAGCTGATCCCGCGGCACGATCCGGACGTCCCACTCGTCGAACTGCCGGAAGCTCGCGTCGTCGAACACGCGGCTGGCCGCCTTGAAATCGGGGATGTCGTCGGGCGGCGGCGCCACCGGCATCACGTCTTGGTGTTCGATACCGCTCTGGTCGGTCTGGAACGACGCCGACATCGAGAAGATCGTCTCGCCGTGCTGGATCGCGCTGACCCGGCGGGTGCAGAACGATCCGCCGTCGCGGATCCGCTCGACGGTGTAGACCGTCGGAGACCGGGCGTCGCCGCCGCGCAGGAAGTAGCCGTGCAGCGAGTGCACCTGGAACTTCGGGTCGACGGTACGCACCGCCGACACCAGCGACTGACCCGCGACGTGACCGCCGAACGTGCGCTGCAGGAACCCGGACTCCGGGCTGAACACACCGCCGCGGTAGATGTTGACCTCGAGTTGCTCGAGGTCAAGGATCTCTTCGATCGCCATTACTGTTGGTTCTTCGCGCGAGCGCTCATCACAATTGCCGGTTCTACCAGCCGCGCTCTGCCAGCCGGTGCGGCACCGGGATGTCGTCGACGTTGATACCGACCATCGCCTCGCCCAGCCCGCGCGACACCTTGGCCAGCACGTCGGGATCGTCGTAGAAGGTGGTGGCCTTGACGATGGCCGCGGCCCGCTCGGCCGGGTTGCCGGACTTGAAGATGCCCGAGCCGACGAAGACGCCCTCGGCGCCGAGCTGCATCATCATCGCCGCGTCGGCCGGGGTCGCGATTCCGCCGGCGGTGAACAGCGTCACCGGCAGCTTGCCGGCCTGGGCGACCTCGACGACCAGATCGTAGGGCGCCTGCAATTCCTTTGCCGCGACGTACAACTCGTCCTCCGACAGTGAGGACAACCGACGGATCTCGCCGCCGATCTTGCGCATGTGGGTGGTGGCGTTGGACACATCCCCGGTGCCGGCCTCGCCCTTGGAGCGGATCATCGCCGCACCCTCGGTGATGCGGCGCAGCGCCTCACCCAGGTTGGTGGCACCGCAGACGAACGGGACGGTGAACTTCCACTTGTCGATGTGGTTGGTGTAGTCCGCGGGGGTCAGCACCTCGGACTCGTCGATGTAGTCCACCCCGAGGCTCTGCAGGATCTGTGCCTCGACGAAGTGCCCGATGCGCACCTTGGCCATCACCGGGATGGTGACGGCGTCGATGATGCCCTCGATCATGTCGGGGTCGCTCATCCGCGACACCCCGCCCTGGGCCCGGATGTCGGCGGGGACGCGCTCGAGCGCCATCACCGCGACGGCGCCGGCACCTTCGGCGATGCGCGCCTGTTCCGGCGTGACGACGTCCATGATGACCCCGCCCTTGAGCATCTCGGCCATGCCGCGCTTGACCCGGGCGGTTCCGCGAGCGGGAGTCCCCACACCTTCGGATTCCACTGCATTCTCCTTTAATCGCTACTGATCGAGTCTAGAGCCGGCCGCAAATCAATTCGATCCGCAGGTCAGGTGATCGACGGCAACGGCTCGGGCAGCTGCGCACCCCGCGCGTCGGCGAGCATGTTGGCCTCGTCGAGGAGCTCACCCAACTGCCGGGGGTACACGGCCTCACCGCCGGCGACCAGCTTGTGGATCATTGTCGCATCGCACCACCGGTGGCCGTGGATGTAGGTGCGCTCCAGCCCCGAGCGGCCCGCATCCGACGGCTCGAACCGGGCGGTGCGGTGCACGAAGTAGAGCTCCTCGCTGCGCATCACCGAACCGTTGAAGTCGATGACCGCGTCGCGGCGCCACACCGGGCCGACGAGATCCGGCGGGGACACCACCAGCCCGGTCTCCTCCTCGAGCTCGCGCGCCGCCGCCTGCACCAGAGACTCCCCCAGCTGCGCCGCACCACCGATGGTGAACCACCACCGCGGCGGCGGTGAGGTACCGCCCAGCGCGGCCGGGTCAGATCCGCACAGCAACAACACGGCACCGCCCTCGTCGAGCAGCACGATGCGCGCCGAAGTCCTCCTGCGCGCCGGCGCCGGCTCCCGCGCCGACACCTCGCCACCCTCAGCGATCTCGAAATAGGTTGGCAGGGCGGCGGTTCCACCCAGCCGCAGCACACGCACCAGTGGCCGCTCGCGCAACGCCAGCGTGTCGCGCACCGCATCGTTGTGGAACCGGCGGGCCAGCAGCACCCGCGCCTCGGCATCGGCCAGCTCGGCGACCAGCGCCGGTGCCAACGACGACGGGTTCACCCGCGCCAGCGCCGCCGACAGCTCGTTCTCGGCCGCCTCCCGAGGCGCCCGCGGCGCCCGCTCGGCGGCGTCGGCCAACGCCGCCAGCCGCTTGCCCTCCGGACCACCGCCGTAGGCCTCCACCGCCACGGCGCGGGCCACCACCGCCCGGCGGGCCAGCGCGCCGTCGAGCGCCTGCCAGGACAGGTCGTAGCGCACGTGCAGCCGGTCCAGCCGGGTCGCGGTCTGATAGGCCCACCCCAGCACCAGCAGCACTGCCGCCACCGCCACCGCGATGACGACCGCCACGACCCACGGGATCACGATTCGACCTGCACCTTCACGCCGGACCCGGCGACCGTCTCATACACCCGCAGGATCTGCTGGGCGACCACCGACCAGTCGTACCTCTGAACCGCGACCCAGGCGCGTTCCACGTAGCCGCTGCGCGCGGCGTCGTCGGAGAGCATCTCGACCAGCCCCTCGGCGAGGGCCTCGGAGTCGTCCACGGCCACCAACCTGCCCGCCTCGCCGTCCTTGAGCACCCGCCGGAAGGCATCCAGATCGCTGGCCACCACCGCCGTGCCCGCGGCCATCGCCTCCACGAGCACGATGCCGAAGCTCTCGCCGCCGGTGTTGGGCGCGACGTACACGTCGGCGCTGCGCATCGCCGACGCCTTCGCGGCATCGTCGACCTGGCCGAGGAAGCGCAGATACGGCGCCAGCGGACCGGCCTCGGTGCGCAACTGGTCCTCGTCGCCGCGGCCCACGACGAGGACCTCGACGTCAGGGAAGCGATCCACCAGCGCCGGCAGCGCGCCGAGCAGCACCGACATCCCCTTGCGCGGTTCGTCGAAGCGGCCCAGGAACAGCACCGTCCGCCCGGGACGCGGATAGCCGGGCAGCAGCGGTGCGGACGCGAAACTGCCGACGTCAACACCGTTGGGGATCTCGACGGCGTCGCTGCCGAGGGCCTCCATCTGCCAGCGCCGCGCCAGATCGGACACCGCGATGCGGCCGACGATCTTCTCGTGCATGGGCCGCAGGATCGGCTCGAACACCGACAGCGTCAGCGACTTCGTCGTCGACGTGTGGAACGTCGCGACGATCGGGCCCTCGGCGATGTTCAGCGCCAGCATCGACAGGCTCGGCGCGTTCGGCTCGTGCAGGTGCAGCACGTCGAAGCTGCCCTGTTGCAGCCACCGCTTGACCCGGCGGTGGGTGGCCGGACCGAACCGCAGCCGTGCCACCGACCCGTTGTACGGGATCGGCACCGCCCTGCCGCCGGAGACCACGTAGTCGGGCAGCGTGCCCTCGGCCTCCGGCGAGGACGGCGCCAGCACGCTGACATAGTGACCGTCGGCACGCATCACCTCGGCGAGCTGCAGCACATGCGACTGCACCCCGCCGGGCACGTCGAACGAGTACGGGCAGACCATGCCGATCCGCATCAGGTCTGTCGCTTCTTCGCGCAAGCGCTCATCAGGTCTCCTCCAGGCGGGCCCTGCGCTCGTCCGACAGATCCGCCACCCACTGCGGCTGCATCATGTGCCAGTCCTCGGGGTGGGCGGCGATGTTGACGGCGAACCGGTCGGCCAGCGCCTGGGTGATCGCGCCGATGTCGCCGGACGCGGTGTCGAGCTCCGGGTAGACCTGGAAACCCCAGCCTTGGCCGTCGAACCAGCAGTGCACCGGGAACAGCGCCGCACCGGTCTCGATCGCGAGTTTCGCCGGCCCGGCGGGCAGGCGGCTGAGCTCGCCGAAGAAGTCGACCTCGACACCGCGCCGGCTCAGGTCCCGATCGGCCATCAGGCACACGATGCCGTTGTCGAGGAGCCAGTCGCGCACCACGTCGTAGGCGGGCCGCTCGCCGCCGGTGGCGGGCACCACCCGGAAGCCGAGGCTCTCGCGGTACGCCAGGAAGCGGTTGTACAGCGACTCCGGTTTGAGCCGTTCGGCGACGGTCGCGAACGGGCCGTGGTTCTGCACCAGGTACACCCCGGCCATGTCCCAGTTCCCGCTGTGCGGCAGCGCCAGCACCACGCCGCGGCCACGCTCGAGCGCCTCCCACACCAGGCCGATGTCCTCGACCCACAGCTCGGCGCCCAGCCGGGTGTGGTCCATCGCGGGCAGCCGGAACGCCTCACGCCAGTAACGCGCGTAGGACGCCAGCGACGCCCGCATCAGCGAGGCCGGGACCTGCTGCGGGGTGGTGCCGATCACCCGCGCCAGGTTCTTGCGCAACTGTTCGGGTCCGCCGTTGCGCGCCGCCCACCACGCCCCGGCCTGAAACGTGTTGCGCGCGAAGACCTCCGGCGCCGCCCGCACCAGCCGCCAACCCGCCGCGTATCCGAGGTCACTGAGCTGACCGGCCAGCGCCGACGGCAGTGACGTGTCCGCGGTCATTTCTCCGTGGTCTCGGGCTTCGCCCCGGAATCGGGCACCACGAGCGGATCCATCGCCGCCTCCGAGGTCCGCACACTGTGCAGCCGCTGACCCACGGTCACCAGGCTGGCCACCGCGAGCACCCACATCGCGACGTGCAACAGCCACGGCACCGGCAACAGCGGGAAGCCGGACAGGCCGGCGCCGGTCAGCACGATGACCAGCCGTTCGGGCCGTTCGATCAGCCCGCCGTCACCGGAGAGCCCGCTGGCCTCCGCGCGCGCCTTGATGTACGAGATGACCTGCGACGACACCAGACAGATCATGGTGGCGACGACCAGTTCGGCGCTGTGCAGCCCGAACGCCGCCCACCACAGCAGGCCGCAGAACACCGCACCGTCGCTGATCCGGTCGCACGTCGCGTCCAGTACCGCACCGAAGCGGGTGCCGCCGCCGCGCTCACGGGCCATCGCGCCGTCGAGCATGTCGGCGAGCACGAACACGAACACGGCCACCGCGCCCCACCACAGCTGTCCGATCGGGAACAGGGTCAGCGCGGCGAGCACCGATCCCGCGGTCCCCAGGATCGTGACACTGTCCGGGGTCAAACCCACCTTCAGCGCACCCTTGGCCACCGGGCGCGACAACTTCGTGTACGCCGCCCGGGTCATCAGGTAGAAGTTGCTCACTTCTGGTTTTCCCACTCGGTCGCCAGGAGCAGCCGCGTGTCGCGCAGCAGCTGCGGGATGACCTTGGAATCGCCGATCACGGTGATGAAGTTGGCGTCGCCGCCCCAACGCGGCACGACGTGCATGTGCAGGTGCTCCGACAGCGAACCGCCCGCGGAGGTCCCGAGGTTGAGGCCGACGTTGAACCCGTGCGGGCGTGAGACGGCCTTCATCACGCGAATGGCCTTCTGCGTGAACGCCATCAGCTCGGCGCTCTCGGCCTCGGTGAGGTTCTCCAGCTCGGCGACGCGCCGGTACGGCACCACCATCAGGTGCCCCGGGTTGTACGGGTAGAGGTTCAGTACCGCGTACACCAGGTCACCGCGGGCGACCACCAGCCCGTCCTCGTCGGACATGTTCGGGATGTCGGTGAACGGCTCCGACGAGGCCGCCGAACCGGCCTTGACCGCATCGGCGATGTAGGTCATCCGGTGCGGCGTCCAGAGCCGCTGCAGCCGGTCTGGATCACCGACGCCGTGGTCTACGATCGTGTGCTCCGGATCCACGTCACCCCTGCTCTGCTCGATCGTCGACGTCGACGAGTTCGGCTGTGGGGACGGCGTTCTCGCGCCGCCGCACCCAGTCGGCGATCACCTCGACGGCCACCTCGCGCGGCACCCCGTTGATCTGGGTGCGGTCGCCGAACCGGAACGACACGGCCCCCGCTTCGACGTCGCGGTCGCCCGCGAGAAGCATGAACGGGATCTTCTGGTTGGTGTGGTTGACGATCTTCTTGGCCATCCGGTCGTCGCTGCTGTCGACCTCGGCGCGCAGACCCGCCGCCCGCAGCTGCCCGACCACATCGTCCAGATACGGGATGTGGTTGTCGGCCACCGGAATTCCGACCACCTGGACTGGCGCGAGCCAGGCCGGGAACGCCCCGGCGTAGTGCTCGGTGAGCACCCCGAAGAAGCGTTCGATCGACCCGAACAGCGCGCGGTGGATCAACACGGGGCGCTTGCGGGTCCCGTCGGCCGCGGTGTATTCGAGCTCGAAACGATCGGGCATGTTGAAGTCGAGCTGGATGGTCGACATCTGCCAGTTGCGGCCCAGCGCGTCACGCACCTGCACCGAGATCTTCGGCCCGTAGAACGCCGCGCCGCCCGGGTCGGGCACCAGCTGAAGACCCGAGGATTCGGCCACCTCCCGCAGGGTGTCGGTGGCCTCCTCCCAGATCTCGTCGGAGCCGACGTACTTGTCCGGATCCTTGGTCGACAGCTCCAGGTAGTAGTCGTCGAGACCGTAGTCCGCCAGCAGGTCGAGGACGAACTGCAGCAGCCGCGTCAGCTCGTCGCGCATCTCCTCGCGTGTGCAGTAGATGTGTGCGTCGTCCTGCGTCATGCCGCGCACCCGGGTCAGGCCGTGCACCACGCCGGACTTCTCGTACCGGTACACGCTGCCGAACTCGAAGAGCCGCAACGGAAGTTCGCGGTAGGACCGCCCCCGCGACCGGAAGATCAGATGGTGCATCGGGCAGTTCATCGGCTTCAGGTAGTAGTCCTGGCCGGGTTTGCGCACCGTGCCGTCGTCGTTGAGTTCCGCGTCGATGTGCATCGGCGGGAACATGCCGTCGGCGTACCACTCCAGGTGCCCCGAGGTGATGTAGAGCTGTTCCTTGGTGATGTGCGGGGTGTTGACGAACTCGTAGCCGGCCTCGATGTGCTTGCGGCGTGAGTACTCCTCCAGCTCGCGGCGCACCACTCCGCCCTTGGGATGGAAAACCGGTAGGCCCGAACCCAACTCGTCGGGGAAGCTGAACAGGTCGAGCTCCACCCCGAGCTTGCGGTGGTCGCGGCGCTGCGCCTCCTCGATCAGCTCGAGGTGCCGGTCGAGGGCCTCCTGCGATTCCCATGCCGTGCCGTAGATGCGCTGCAGGCTGGCGTTGCGCTGATCACCGCGCCAGTACGCCGCCGAACTGCGGGTCAGTTTGAACGCCGGGATGAACCGTGTGGTCGGGATGTGCGGTCCGCGGCACAGGTCGCCCCACACCCGCTCGCGGGTGCGTGGGTTCAGGTTGTCGTAGGCGGTGAGCTCGTCGCCGCCGACCTCCATGACCTCGGGATCGTCGGCTCCGGACTTGTCGTCGATCAACTCGAGCTTGTACGGCTCGTTCGCCAGTTCGTGGCGGGCCTCATCCTTGGACGCGTAGACCCGGCGCTCGAAGAGCTGCCCGTCCTTGACGATCTTGCGCATCCGCTTCTCGAGCGCCTCGAGATGCTCGGGGGTGAACGGTTCGGCGACGTCGAAGTCGTAGTAGAAGCCGTCGGTGATCGGCGGCCCGATGCCGAGTTTGGCCTCGGGGAACATCTCCTGCACCGCCTGCGCGAGCACGTGCGCGGTGGAGTGCCGGATCACGCTGCGGCCCTCGTCGGTGTCGGCGGCGACCGGGACCACGTCGACGTCGGCGTCGGGCACCCAGGACAGGTCCCGTAGCCGACCGTCGGGGTCCTTGACCACGACGACGGCGTCGGAAGCGCCGCGCGACGGCAAGCCGGCGTCGCGCACCGCCTGCCCGGCGGTCGTCCCGGCGGCGACCCGGATCGGGGCTGCCGGGGCGGGGCGGGCTGGGGCGCTCATCGGGGCTCTCCAAACTGTCGGTACAGCGGTCACGGTCGCGAAGGACCGCGACCATGCTATCGGGGCGCCGGGTCAGCCCCCGATACCAATGGGGCTATCCAGCCAGCTGTGCTCGATGCCGAACAGCCTGCCGACGAAAGCGAGCCCGCCCAGCAACCACAGTGTGCCCATCACCACGGCACAGGTGAACAGCGCACCGAGCACCTGCACCCACAGCCCCTGGCGTTTGAACCAGTCCATCGCCGCGTCGTAGCGCCGCCGGGCGTAGTGCAGCAGCCGCTTGGCCCATTCGAACTCGGTGGCCAGGATCGCCAGGCCGACGAACACGATGGCCCAGCCCGGGCCCGGATACGGGATGGCCACGATGCCGACGGCGAGGACGGCCAGCCCGACGACTCCGACGGCGGTGCGGTAGATCAGGTCGGCCGTGCGCCGCCCGCGCAGGCGGTCGCGCCACTGCGCCCACCGGCGGGCCAATCCGGGCCGGTCGGTCATGGTTGTCCGGGCTTGAGCTTCACGAACAGCGAGTGTGCGTCGGCGAGGACGTGCTCGCCGTCGAGGAGCCGCCCGGAGACGAAGATCTTGCGGTCGACGATGTCGTCGATGCGGGCCTCGACCTGAAGCGGTGCCCCGATCAGCGCGATCTTGCGGTAGTCGACGTGCAGGAACGCGGTGCGCTGGGCCTTGCTGCCGCTGAGTTTGAACGCGGTGAAGCCGAGCAGCGAGTCGAACAGGTGCGCCACCGCGCCGCCGTGCGCGGCGCCGTTGCGGCCGAGGTGGTAGCGGCGGAACCGCGCGGTGCCCGCGATGCGGCCGTCGTCGGTGACGTGCAGGTCGATCGGCGGGCTCAGGATGTTGCCGCGGTTGGGCAGATCCATCCGCCGGCCCGAGGGCGAGGACCATTCGTCGGCGTCGTACGGCGCCAACAGCGCGGACACCTTCTCGATCAGGTCGGCGGCCTCGGTGATCACGGCGTCTGGGGCGTCGGCGCCGCGGGCGTGGTCCTGCAGAGTGCGGACCGCCTCGACGAACCTGCCGTAGTCCGGTCCGCCCCGGTTGGTCGGCTCGGGCGGGTTGAATCCCCCACCCGGGTGCACGTCGGCGGCGCTCACGTCGGCGGCGTTGTCGGTGCTCACCCGCTCACCGTATTCGGTGTCGCCGCGGCCGGCCTGCTCACCCTTGGGCAGCACCGGCTTCGCTCAAGGTGTCGAACTCGGCATCGGTGAGTTCGATCCGCGCGGCGGCGACGTTCTCCTCCAGATGCGCAACCCGCGACGTCCCCGGGATGGGCAGCATCACCGGGGACCGCTTGAGCAGCCAGGCCAGCGCGAGCTGTGACGCGCTGGCGTCGTGCTCGGCGGCGATGCGCTGCAGTGGACCGTCCGGGGCGGCCAGCGGCCCGGCCGCCAGCGGGAACCACGGGATGAACGCGATGCCGTCGGCGTCGCAAACGTCGAGCACCGGTTCGGCGGCGCGTGTGGTCAGGTTGTACATGTTCTGCACCGACGCGACCGGGGTGATCGCCCGCACCGCGGCGAGCTGCTCGACCGTCACCTCCGACAGACCGATGTGGCGGATCTTGCCTTCCTGCTGCAGCGCGACGAGCTCTCCGATCTGGTCTTCGAGGGGGAACTTCGCGTCGATGCGGTGCAACTGGAACAGGTCGATGGTGTCGACGCCGAGCCTGCGCAGGCTCATCTCGCACTCCTGGCGCAGGTAGGCCGGGAACCCGAGGGGCTCCCACACGTCCGGGGCGGTGCGCAGCAGCCCGGCCTTGGTCGCGATGACGACTCCGTCGTACGGGTAGAGCGCCTCGCGGATCAGTTCCTCGGAGACGTAGGGACCGTAGGAGTCCGCGGTGTCGATGAAGTCGACGCCCAGCTCGACGGCACGGCGCAGCACGCGCAGACACTCGTCGCGGTCTGCCGGCGGGCCCCAGACACCGGCGCCGGTGATCCTCATCGCGCCGAAACCGAGCCGGTGGACACCCAGGTCGCCACCGAGGGTCAGGGTGTCAGATGTCGCGGAGGTCACCGATGCGACGGTACGCCGCTGGTGACAAGCTGACAGCGTGAAGCTTGCCGACCTCGCCGCCAGACCTCTGACGTACCGGGAGGTCGGAGCGACCGCGGGCCCGCTGCCCACCGGATACCACCATGTGCGCAAGTCGGCGGTGATCGGGCGCGGACGGATCCGCTTCGAACAGGCCGCGGCCGAGGGTCTGCGCTGGGGGATGCTGCGGGGGGCGGGTCTTCGGGTCGACGCCACCGCCGGGGCCGCACAGGTCGGCGCCGACGTGCTGGTGCATCTGGGACCGGTGGTGGCGCCGTGCCGGGTGGTCTATGTCGTCGACGAGCAGAACCGCCGCGGTTTCGCCTACGGCACGCTGCCCGGCCACGCCGAACGTGGCGAGGAGTTGTTCCTGGTGCGCTACGACCCGGACACCGAGGAGGTGCACGCCGAGGTGACGGCGTTCTCCCGGCACGCGACGTGGTGGAGCCGGCTGGGTTCGCCGGTGACCTCGCTCGTGCAGCGGGTGATCACCGACCGCTACCTGCGGGCACTGTGAGCGCTGACGCAGTGCGCAGATTGGCGTTTCACGTGCCCAAACGGTCACAATCTGGAGATCTCCGACGCGCACCCCGATGGCGGCGCCCAGCGGTAGCCTGTAGTCCCTTATTGACGCAAGAATCGGACGGTGACGGTGAGCGATCGAGCCGACATGGAGGCCACACATCTGCGGGTGGCCGAACTGGTCCAGGGTCTGCACAACCGGCCCGAGGCCGACTCGGACACGGTGGTCGCCGAGCTGGCCGAGCATGCGGCCATGGAGATCCCGGGCGCGATGTACGCCGGGATCACGTTGACCCGCAATGCCAAACGTGTCGAGACCCCGGCCAGCACGCATCACTGGCCGCTGCTGCTGGACAAAATCCAGCAACGCCACCTGGAAGGCCCGTGCCTCACCGCGGCGTGGGAAGAGAAGACGGTCCACGTCCGCGACCTGGAGACCGAGACCCGTTTCCCGAACTACCGGCGTGACGCGCTCGCCGAGACCCCGATCCGGTCGATCATGGCGTTCCAGTTGTTCATCGCCGACGAGACGCTCGGAGCGCTGAACATCTACTCCGAGGAACCGGACGCGTTCAGCTCGGAGGCCCGCACGCTGGGGCTGATCTTCGCCGCGCACTCCTCGGTGGCGTGGAATTCGGCGCGCCGCGAAGACCAGTTCCGCAATGCACTGGCCAGTCGCGATGTGATCGGTCAGGCGAAGGGCATGATCATGGAGCGCTACCGGGTCGACGCGGTGCGGGCGTTCGAGCTGTTGCGCAAGCTGTCGCAGAACTCCAACGTCCCGTTGAGCAAGGTGGCCGCCGATCTGGTCGCCCAGGCGCAGACGCCCGTCGCCGACGGGGCCTGAGCCGCGGTCGACCGACCGCACCGGGTCCCCGACCCGGCAGCATCTGAGTTGGTCGCCGTCTCGGATGCCGCCGGGCCGGGTCGTCCCGAGCCGCGCTACTGGGCGTCCCAGCGGTCGCGGCGGTCACCGGCCGGCGCGCCACCGGTCGTCACGCGCCGCGGAACCTCGACATTGCCCGGCGTCGCGGCCGAATCTCCCTGCGACGCCGACCAATCCGTGCCGACACAGAGCAGGTCGGACGGAACCGGCACCTCGTTGGGCAGCGGGACCGGCAGACCCGGGATCGACGGGATCGTCAGGGACGGCGGCGTGATCAGGTTCGACAGGCTCGTCGCGGCCAGCGGCGCGATCGGGCTGGGGACCCCGGGAACCGAGACACTCACCGCGCCGGAGCTGCCCGGCACGGGCGGTGTGCCCGGAGGCACGATGCTCATCACCGACGATGCGGTGTTCTGCACGGTCCGGGCCAGACCCGGCGGCGTCAGCAGATCCGACAGGGTCAGCGTGTTGCCCGCGGTGCCGGGGAACGGCTGCCCCGGTGCGCCTGCCGTGACCGACGTCGAGTTCGGCGGGGTCGGCGGCACCGGCGGAGCCGGGTAGTTGATGTAGGTGTTGGTCGACCCGGGCGGCAGCGCCGGCGTCGGGGGCGTGCCCGCACTGCCGGGAACCGACGTCGAGCCGCCGGGAACGCCCGGGGTCGGCGGCGTCACCACACCCGCCTCACCGAAGACCGGCGCACCGGGTACGCCCGGGACGGGCGGGGTTCCGGCGCCCGCGGGCACCGCGTCCACCCCACCGGGAACACCCGGGGCCGGAGGCGTCACCACACCCGCGTCACCGACCACCGGAGCACCCGGGACACCGGGGGCCGGAGGCGTCACCACACCGGCGGGCACCGCATCGACGCCGCCGGGAACACCCGGGGCGGGAGGCGTCACCACACCCGCGGGCACCGCATCCGCGCCACCGGGAACACCCGGGGCCGGCGGCGTCACCACACCGGCCTCACCGAACACCGGAGCGCCAGGAGCGGGCACACCGCCCGGACCACCGGCCGGGATTCCCGCTGCGGCCGGACCTGCATCGCCCGCGGCGCCGCCGCCGGCCGCGGCGAGCGGAGCGCCCTCACCACCGACACCACCGGCGGCACCTTCGACGGCAGCACCACCGGCACCACCCCCGCCGGCGCCCGCGCCACCACCTGCACCCGCGGCACCCTCGATCACGGCACCACCGGCCGGGGCAACCGCACCGGCCTCACCGAACACCGGTGCACCGCCGGGAGCCACGGCACCCGCAGCGGCATCCAGCGGCGCGCCCGCGCCCGCCGGCACGGCTGCGGGAGGAGCGGCCACGCCTGCCTCGTCGACGATCGGGGCGCCGGGCAGACCCGGAGCCGGCGGCGTCGCGACGCCGGCCTCACCCACCACCGGAGCGCCAGGAACACCCGGAGCCGGCGGCGTCACCACAGCACCATCACCGCCAGCAGGCACCCCGGGAACACCCGGAGCAGGCGGCGTCGACACACCCGACTCACCCACCACCGGAGCACCCGGAACACCCGGAGCCGGCGGCGTCACCACAGCACCATCACCACCACCAGGCACCCCGGGAACACCCGGAGCAGGCGGCGTCGACACACCCGACTCACCCACCACCGGAGCACCCGGAACACCCGGAGCACCGGGATGCACGATGTCGGTCCCGGCCTCGGCCGGGGTGCCCGGCGTTCCCGGGGCACCCGGCGTCGGGACCTCGATGCCGGTCTCGACCGGTGCGCCGGGGGCACCCGGGGCACCGGGCGTCGCCACGTCGATGCCGGTCTCGACCGGTGCGCCCGGCCCGCCCGGGGTACCCGGGGTCGTCACGGTCATCGAGCGCTCGATCGGCGCCGCGGGAATCTCGATCCCACCCTCGTTCGCGACGTCGACCGAGGAGGTCACCGGGGTTCCCGGCACCCCGGGAACGCCGGGCGTGGTGAAGTTCGCACTGGCCTCCAACGGCGCTCCGGGCGTGCCCGGGGCCGGCGGGGTGCCGATGTCGATGCCCGCGTTGGACGGATTGAACGTGATCTCGGGGGTCGGCGGCGTCGTGTAGGTCGTCGACCCCTCCGACGGGATACCCGGCACACTCGGCGGCGGCGGGGTCGAGATCTCGACCACGGAGTCCGTCCCGGTACCCGGCGACGGCGGCACGGGCGGCGAGAACGTCTCGATCGCACTCGACGACGGGGTTCCCGGGGCCGGCGGCGCGGGCGGCGAGAACGTCTCCACCGTGTTGACGGCGGGGGTGCCGGGGGCACCCGGTCCCGGAGGCGTCACCACAGAAGCGTCGCCACCGGTCGGCACACCCGGAGCACCGGGCGTACCGGGAGGCACCACGCCGGCCTCGTCGACCACGGGGGCACCGGGAGCACCCGGCCCCGGAGGCGTCACCACACCACCGTCACCCACGGTCGGCACACCCGGCCCACCCGGCGCGGGCGGGGTCACCACACCACCGTCGTCGACCACCGGGACACCCGGGGCACCCGGCCCCGGAGGCGTCACCACACCACCGTCACCCACGGTCGGCACACCCGGCCCACCCGGCGCGGGCGGGGTCACCACACCACCGTCACCGACGACCGGCACACCCGGGGAACCGGGAGCCGGGGGCGGGAGCACACCGCCTTGGCCGTCGACCGGCAGACCGGGGACGGGCGGAGCGGGCGGCGCCACGATTCCGGCGTCACCGAACACCGGAGCACCGGGAGCAGGGACCGGCGGCAGCGCCTCACCGGCGGCCGCGGCGACGGGCGCACCGCCCGGAGGGACCGCGCCCGCGGCACCCTCGACCGGCGCACCGCCGCCGACACCCGGGCCACCGGCTCCGCCGCCACCGCCTGCTCCACCTGCTCCGGCGCCCATGGGGGCACCGGCCTCGGGAGCACCGGGACCCGGCGCCACCGCGCCGGCCTCACCGAACACCGGGGCACCGGGCGCGCCCGCCGGAGGAGCGGGCAGCGCGGCGCCCGCGGGCACGGCGGCCGGACCACCGGGAACGGGCGGTGCGGGCGGGCCGCCGGCACCGACGGGCACACCGGCGGGAACAGCGGGAGCGGGTGGGAGTGGCGGCAACGCGGCGCCGCCGTCACCGAACACGGGCACACCCGGAACCGGCGGCGTCGGCACACCGGGGTTGCCGACCGGAACTCCGGCCGGAGCGCCGGGCACCGGTGGGACCGGCGGAGTCCCACCACCGGACGGGGTCACCAGCGGACCGCCGGGGACGGGCGGCGTCGGCACGCCGGGATTGCCGACCGGAACTCCGGCCGGAGCGCCGGGCACCGGCGGAACCGGCGGAGTCCCACCACCGGACGAGGTCACCGACGGAGTCGCGGGTGTCGGCGGGACGGGAGGGGTGGAACCCGAGGACGGGACGACCGTGGAACTCGGAGGCCGGCCCGGCACCGGCGGCGTCGCGGCCGACACCGGCCCACCGGCGGGCGGCCTCACCACCGGCGGCGCCGGCTCACCCGGGGTGGTCAGCGAACGGGCGGTATCGGTGAGCGCCTGCGGAATCTCGCCGGGGCGGGACACGATCTGCTGCAGGATCCCGACACAGGGCACGCCGCCGCGGGTCGGTTGCGCATTTGCCGCGGGACCCATCAGGGGGGCGCTCAAGAACAATCCCGCGCTGCCCATCATGACAACGACGATGCTCTTTTTCGTCCGAGACATGTGCTCCCAGTCCTTCTGCGGTCGAGCCGCGAATTACACGCGCGTAGTTACTGGGGCTTACTGAACCGACAATTCGGGGAATCGCCGACGCGACAGATGGGGTGTTATCCAACCGTTGCCAAGGAGAAGCGGTCCCGTCACCGGCACCCGGGGCGGACCGGACCTGCCGTCCGGGCCGTCGAACTGGGAAGATCGCGCGCGACCGCCCGGTCAGCGAAGGAAAAGCCCCGCGCGGGTCACGGCAGCGGCGCGCGCCACGACAACGTCGTCCCGCCGCCGTCGGCGTTGCGCACCGAGAAGGTCCCGCCGACCTCGTCGGCGCGGCGTGCAAGGTTGACCAACCCGCTGCCGGTGACATCGGCGGGCATCCCGCTGCCGTTGTCGGTGACCTCGATCGACAGGTCGTCGTCGACGGTGACGGTCACGGTGACCGCACCGGCGTCGGCGTGCCGAACGACGTTGCTGATCGCCTCGCGGACGACGGCCTCGGCGTGGTCGGCCAGCGTCGCGTCGACCACCGACAGCGGGCCGACGTACTGCACCGACGTGCGCACCCCGGATCCGGGGAACGCATTGACCGCCTCGTCCAGACGCTGCCGCAACCGCGTGACCCCCGCCGAGCCGCCGTGCAGGTCGAAGATCGAGGTGCGGATCTCCTGGATGACCTCCTGCAGATCGTCCACGCAGTCGGACAGCCGCTGCTGCACCTCCCCCGACCGCGCCCGCGCGATGGTGCCCTGCAGAGACAGCCCCACGGCGAAGAGCCGCTGGATCACGTGATCGTGCAGATCACGGGCGATGCGGTCGCGGTCGGTCAGGATGCTCAGCTCCCGCATCCGGTGTTGCGCGCTGGCCAGCTGCCACGCCAGTGCGGCCTGGTCGGCGAACGCCGCCATCATGTCCAGCTCGTCATCGCGGAACGGTTGCCCGCCAGCGGGTCTCAGCGCGATCAGCACCCCGGCGACGGTGTCGGGGGTGCGCAGCGGCAGGACCAGTGCCGGGCCCACCACCGCGCCGGTGCCGATGTCGCAACCGACGTACTTACCCGGCGTCCGACCGACGAATGCGTCCCCGATCGCGGTGCCGGACACCGCGATCGGCGCGAACGGGTCGGCCGGTGCCGCTCCGGCGGTCGCGACGACGGACAACTCCGCCACCTCGGCGTCGGGTCCGTCGTGCTCGCCGGCGATCGCGACGAGCGTCGTCGCCGCGCCGCTGAGCTTCTGCACCTCGTCGGCCACCCGCCGGAACACCCCGGCCGGGTCGATCCCGGACAGCAACTCGGTGCCGATGTCGCGGGTCGCCGCGATCCAGGACTCACGCGCCCTCGCCTGCTGGTAGAGCCGGGCGTTGTCGATCGCGATGCCCGCCGCCGCCGCCAGCGCCTGCACCAGCACCTCGTCGTCCTCGCTGAACGGCTGCCCGCCGATCTTGTCGGTCAGGTACAGGTTGCCGAACACCTCGTCGCGGATGCGCACCGGCACACCGAGGAACGTGCGCATCGGCGGATGGTTCGGCGGGAACCCCACCGATGCGGGGTGACGCGAGATGTCGTCCAGCCGAATCGGTTTCGGGTCGTCGATCAGGACACCCAGCACACCGCGGCCCTCGGGGAGATGGCCGATCTGATCGCGGGTCGCCTCGTCGATGCCCTCGTAGACGAACTCGACCAGTTCGTGTTCGTAGCCGCGCACGCCGAGCGCGCCGTACCGCGCGTCGACCAGATCGATCGCGGTGTGCACGATCGTGCGCAGGGTGTCGTCGAGTTCCAGCCCGGAGGTCACCGACAACATCGCCTCGACCAGTCCGTCCAGCCGGTCCCCGCCCTTGATGATCTGCTCGACCCGGTCCTGCACCTCGGTGAGCAGTTCTCGCAGCCGCAGCTGGGACAGCGTGTCCCGCAGCGGGGTCGCGCCGTCGGCGGCGTCGGGCGGATCGGTAGGGGTCACGCCACCATCGTGCCCGAACCTCCGGCGCGATCCGCGACATACTGAGGACTATTGACCCTGGCGCGTGCCCGCCCCCGGAGAGGATCGTCGGAAGTGAACCGACGGAGGTCAGGATGTCAGCGCAACAGCTCCCCACCGCGACGATCGTCGACGCGGTGACGATCGCATGCCGGGCGCCGTCCCTGCACAACAGCCAGCCGTGGCGGTGGGTCGCCACCGAGTCCACCATCGAGCTCTACGCCGACCCCGACCGGACCATCCGCGCCGCCGATGCCACCGGGCGCGAGGCGCTGATCAGTTGCGGTGCCGTCCTCGACCATTTCCGGGTCGCGATGGCCGCCGCCGGATGGGCCACCACAGTGCGGCGCCTGCCCGAACCGTCCGACCCGCACCACATCGCCAGCATCGAGTTCTCCCCCGCCGAGGTCTCTGCCGAGCACCGCCGCCGTGCCGACGCGATCCTGCTGCGCCGCACCGACCGGCTGCCGCTGAACGCCCCCGCCGACGAGGAACTCGACGACATACTGGGCAGCCCAAGCGAACACGTGACGGTCCAGATCGACACCGTCGCCGAAGACCAACGCGACCTGCTGGCCGAGACCTCTCATCTGGCCGAGGCGCTGCGCCTTTACGACACCGAGTACCACTCCGAACTTCGCTGGTGGACCTCCGATTTCGTAGCCGACGGCGGGATACCGCGCAGCGCGCTGGTATCGGCCGCCGAGAGTGACCGGGTGGGTGTCGGCCGCATGTTCCCGGTGACCACCCAGCCCGAGCGCCGCGACCACGTCGCCGCGGACCGCGCCGGGATCGTGGTGCTGTGCACCGCCGACGACACCGCCGAGAGCGTGCTGCGGTGCGGCGAGGCGCTCTCCGCGCTGCTTCTGGACGCGACCGCGACCGGGATGGCCACCTGCACCGTCACCCACATCACCGAGATCCCCGAAGGCCGCGACGTCGTCGCGGCGGCGATCTCGACCGCGGGCATCCCGCAGGTGCTCGTCCGCGTGGGCAGGGCTCCCGCCCTCGACGCGACCCCACCGCCGACCCCGCGCAGGCCGGTATCCGAAGTGCTCGAAATACGCAGAGGTGCACCATGTTGAACGTTGCGGGTTCCCCGTGCATCGTCGTCGGCATCGACGGCTCCCCCGCCGCGGTCGACGCCGCGCTGTGGGCGGTCGATCAGGCCGCCGACCACAACCTGACGCTGCGGCTGGTCTATGTCGTCGACACGCACGACCAGCAGAACGTGGACCCGCAGCAGCAGGCCCGCCGACTGGCCACCGCGGACCTCGCGATGCGCTACGCGCTGACCGCGGTCGAGTCCACCGAGAAACCGGTGACCATCGAGATGGAGATCCTGCAGGGCCGACCCGTCGAGAAGCTGCTGGAAGCGGCGGGGCGCGCGACGCTGCTCTGCGTCGGGGCGCGAGGGCTCCGGCATGCGACACAGGGCCGGATCGGCTCGACGGCCGCGGCGCTGTCGGCGGCCGCGCACTGCCCGGTCGCGATCGTGCGGGCACACCGGCCCCACAGCAGCTCCGACCGTGCCGTGGTCATCGAGATCGCCGGCCCCGCTTCCAGCGACACCGTGCTGCAGCGCGGGCTCGACGAGGCGCGCCGCAGGCACGCCCCGGTCCGGGTCCTCACCCCGGCCCGCAGCCACGCCGACGCGGCGGCGCGCTGGGAACGCCGGCTCGACGAATGGCGGCGCCGCTACCCCGATCTCGACATCAGCGCGGTACCCACCGGCGCCGACACCCTCGACTACCTCGCCGCCCACGGCGAGTCACTGCAACTGCTGGTCGCGGGCCGGCAACGCCCCGGCGGGGTCACGCCGCTGGTCGGCGCGCCGGGTAACACCGCCCTGCGCGACACCGATTGCTCGATACTGTTGTGCGAGGCGCCGCGCGCGCTGTGAACGAACGGTGCCGACCAGTGGAGAGCAGGACGTCGCGACATGGTGAAGGTGTTCCTGGTAGACGACCATGAGGTGGTCCGGCGTGGGCTGATCGACCTTCTCGGCAGCGATCCCGAACTCGACGTCGTCGGCGAGGCCGGTTCAGTAACCGAGGCGATGACCCGCATCCCGGTGCTGCAACCGGACGTCGCGGTGCTCGACGTGCGGTTGCCCGACGGCAACGGCATCGAACTGTGCCGGGACCTGCTGTCCCAGATGCCCGATCTGCGCTGCCTGATGCTGACGTCCTTCACCTCCGACGAGGCGATGCTGGATGCGATCCTGGCGGGCGCCAGCGGCTATGTGGTCAAGGACATCAAGGGCATGGAGCTGGCCCGCGCGATCAAAGAAGTCGGCGCCGGACGCTCGCTGCTGGACAACCGCGCCGCGGCGGCACTGATGGCCAAGTTGCGCGGCAAGGGCGAACGCACCGATCCGCTGTCTGGGTTGACCGAACAGGAGCGCGTGCTGCTCGACCTGCTCGGCGAGGGGCTGACCAACAAGCAGATCGCGGCCCGGATGTTCCTGGCCGAGAAGACCGTCAAGAACTACGTCTCGCGCCTGCTTGCCAAGCTCGGGATGGAACGCCGGACGCAGGCGGCCGTGTTCGTCTCCAAACTCGACCGCCGCGCCGACTAGCTCACACCGACTAGAAAAGCGGCGAACCATCCAGTGCGGTAACGACTTCCGCCAGATCACGGCGCGGCGTCGACGGCAGCGGATCGGCGTTGAGCGGAGCCCAGCCGACCCGCAGCAGCATCTGCGGATACCCGTCGGCGCCGAACACGTCACGCCGCACCGCCTCCCGCGTGTCGGCGACCTCCAGCGGCTCGGTGACCGGGCAGCTCGCCAACCCGAGGGCGGTCGCGGTCAGCAGCACCACGCTGGTCGCCTCACCGGCGCGCAACCAGGACATGCGGTCGTCGCCCGCCGTGCCCAGGGCCAGCACGGCGGCCTTGTCGTCGTCCGGCGCGGTGTCCGGCGTCTGGTGCAGCACCCCGCCGGCGAACGCCCTGGCCGGGACCGCCCCCGCGGTACCGGCAGGCACATTCTTGGCCGGCACCCCCGCCGTCGCGGCGTACCGCCCGCTCCAGGTGGCCAACTCGGCGAGATAGCCGTGGTCGGCCCGGTGCCGGAAGGCCGCCTCGTTGACCAGCCGGGTCAGGCCTTCCAGGTCGTCGACGCGGCGCAGCGCGACACCGGCACGGGCCGCGCGCGCACCCATCAACGCGATGTCGCCTTTGGGGACCGGCCATGCGCTGTAGTAGCGACGGTCGGTCCGCCGCCGCGGGATCGCCGCCGCCAGCGTGACGTCGAGATCGGCTGCCGGATAGGGCCGCAGCTCCAGGGATGCGAGATGGTCCGGATCGGCCGGGTTCGGCAACCGGTGCACCTTGGGCTGCCACCCGAGCGCCGACAGCGCCACCACACAGTGATGCAGCGCCGCACCGCAGCTGAGCATCAGATCACGCGCTTCGGGGTCGGTATGGGGCAGCAACAG
The DNA here is from genome assembly GCF_010725485.1 of Mycolicibacterium parafortuitum. Classification (NCBI taxonomy): domain Bacteria; kingdom Bacillati; phylum Actinomycetota; class Actinomycetes; order Mycobacteriales; family Mycobacteriaceae; genus Mycobacterium; species Mycolicibacterium parafortuitum. The sequence continues at coordinate 4,942,210 of NZ_AP022598.1, forward strand.
ATCCCGGTTCGCGTACAGATGCACGCGCTGCGGCCCCAGCCGCCACTGCCACGGCTGCGAGTTGTGCACCGACGGCGCGCGATTGGCCAGCGACAGCGCCGACCGCAGCGTCTCGGTGTCCGGGAAGTGGGCGTTCATACCCCCCAGGGTGCGCCGCGACGGCCGCGTTGTTGAGGGCACAAAGACCTTTATCCAGCGGCCTTTTTCCAGCGGCTTTTATCCAGCGGTGCGCAACCACACCGCGGTGTCCGGCGGCAGCACCGTGTCCACGCCCGGCCACGACGCCAGCGCCACCGAGGCGCCGGCCGGCAGGTCCACCGACTCGGTGCCGGTGTTGACCCAGCACTGCGCTGCACCGCGTTCGAACGCCGCCACACCCGCGCCCGTGTCGAGCCACTTCACCTCACCGGCGTCGCGCCACAGCGCGGGGCGCAGCTTCAGGGCGGCGCGGTACAGGTTCAGCGTCGAGTCGGGATCGCGGTCCTGCGCCTCGACGCTGTGCTGCGCCCAGTGTCCCGGTTGCGGCAGCCACGTCACCGCGGCGGGATCGGCCGCGAACCCGTAGGTCCTGTCCTCGTCGTTCCACGGCAACGGGATACGACAACCGTCGCGGCCGACATCGGTGAATCCGGACTGCACCCAGGTCGGGTCCTGACGCACCTCGTCGGGAAGATCCTCGATCTCCTCAAGGGCCAGTTCCTCACCCTGGTACACGTATGCGGTGCCCGGCAGCGCCAGTTGGATCAGTGCGGCGGCGCGGGCGCGGCGGCGGCCCAGCGCGTGATCCGGTTCCTCGCCGGCCCAGCGGGCGCGTTCCCAGTCGGTCTCGATCAGATGCTCGGGCTGACTGCGGGAGAACCGCGTCACCGTCCGGGTCACGTCGTGGTTGGACAGCACCCACGTCGGCGGTGCCCCGACCGACGCCGCGGAGCCGATCGCGTCGTCGACGACCTCGCGCAATGCGTCGGCCCGCCACGGCGAGCGCAGGAAGTCGAACTGGAACGCGGTGTGCAGTTCGTCGGGCCGCAGATACCGGGCCAGCCGCTCGTTACTGGGCACCCACGCCTCGGCGATGAAGATCCGCTCCGGGCTGTACCGGTCTGCCACCCGGCGCCACCCCCGGTAGATCTCGTGCACGCCGTCCTGATCCCACGCCGGGTGCGCGCCCTCGACCTGCAGCATGGTCTGCGCCGCGTCGGCCTGTGCGGCATCCGGCAGGCCTGCGGCCTTGATCAACCCGTGCGCCACGTCGATGCGGAAGCCGTCCACGCCCCTGTCGAACCAGAACGCCAGGATGTCCTCGAACTCGTCCCGCACCTCGCCGTTGTCCCAGTTCAGGTCCGGCTGGCCGGGAGCGAATAGGTGCAGATACCACTGACCCTTGCGCGGTCCCGTCGCGACCCGCGTCCACGCGGGGCCGCCGAACACGCTCTGCCAGTCGTTGGGCGGCAGATCTCCGTGGGCACCACGGCCCGGGCGGAAGTGGTAGCGCTCGACGGCAGCCGGGTCACCCTCGAGCGCGGCGCGGAACCACGCGTGCCGGTCGGAGGTGTGGTTGGGCACGATGTCGAGGATCACCCGGATACCGAGCCCGTGCGCCTCGGCGATCAGCGCCTGGGCCTCGTCGAGGGTGCCGTAGGCCGGTTCGATGTCTCGGTAGTCGGAGACGTCGTAGCCGGCGTCGGCCATCGGGGACGGATACCACGGGTTGATCCAGATCGCGTCGACGCCGAGCGCGGCGAGGTACGGCAGCCGGACGGCCAGACCCTTGATGTCACCGATGCCGTCGCCGTCGCCGTCGGCGAAGCTGCGGATATAGACCTGGTAGACGACGGCTGTCTGCCACCACGACGGCTCGGGTGCCACGGGAACTCCTCGGCGGGTTGCGTAAACGTTTACGGCACCAGAGTCAGCCTTACACGCCGAAGTGTCAATCGGGGATCGCGTCACGTAAATAATTACGTTAATCTCGGCGCCTGATGATCCCGAAGCAGACGGTCAACATGACCGACGTCGCGGCACGCTGCGGTGTGTCGATCGCTTCGGTGTCACGTGCCCTGCGCGGCGAACCGGGTGTATCCCCGGCCACCAGGGACCGCATCCTGTCGGCGGCGCGCGAGCTGTCCTACGTGATCTCCCCGGAGGCATCGCGGCTGTCCGGCGGACCCACGGGCCGCGTCGGCGTGGTGGTCCCGCGGGTCGACGCGTGGTTCTACTCGACGATCGTCGCCGGGATCGCCGACGAATTCGACGCGGTCGGTGTCGATCTGGTGTTGTGCACACTGCCGGACCCGGCCGCGCGGCACCGGTTCTTCGAAGCATTGCCGTTGCGCCGCAAGGTCGACGCGGTCGTGGTGGTGTCCCTGCCACTGTCGAGCCGGGAACGCACCCGCATCGATCAGCTCGGGGTGCCCGCGGTGTTCGTCGGTGGCCACCGGGACGTCGGCGGGCGGGTGTGGGTCGGTATCGACGACGAACTCGCGGCCAGACAGGCCGTCGGGCACCTGCTGCGGATCGGCCACCGCGACATCGCGATGATCCAGGCCGGCCCGGCGGACCCCGACGACACCGACACCCCGTGGGCGACCGATCAGGCCCGCATCGACGGGTTCCACGGGCAGATGCGCGAGGCCGGACTCACCGACCCCACCGTGGTCACGGTGAAGTGGAGCATCGACGGCGGATCCCGGGGCATGGAGGAGTTGCTGAGCCGCCCCGAGCCGCCGACCGCGGTGTTCTGCCACTCCGACGAGATCGCCCTCGGCGCACTGCGAACCTTGCGTCGCGCAGGAATCGCTGTCCCACACCAGATCTCGGTCATCGGCGTGGACGATCACCCGTCCGCGGACGTCAACGATCTGACCACCGTCGCGCAACCCGTTCGCGACCAGGGCCGCATCGCCGCACATGCGGTGCTGACCCAACTCGCCGGGGCGGCTACCGTTTCGGCGTCGTCGCAGCGGGTAACCGCTGCGACCACCCTGCCCACCCGACTGGTCATCCGAGGATCCACTGCCCCGCCGCGCTGAGACCGCTACCCCACCGAGCTTGTGAGGTGTGACACACTCTCACCGTACCGAATGTGCTGCCCGTGGCCCTCATCGGAGACCACAACTTCATAGACGAGGACGTGATGAAACGAAATCTGTTCGCCCGCGGGCGACGACGTCGCGCAATCGCGCTGGCCAGTGCGCCTCTTGTGGCGGCGTCGTTGTTGTCCGCCTGTGGCAGTCAGGGTGGTCCCCCGACGCTGACCTGGTACATCCTTCCCGACAATGGCGGCTCGGTCGCCCGCGCCCAGGAGTGCGCCGACGCATCCGGCGGGGCCTATCAGGTCCGCATCGAGTCGCTGCCGAGCACCGCGACCGCGCAGCGCGAGCAGATGGTTCGGCGCCTCGCCGCCGGTGATTCCTCGATCGACCTGGTCAGCATGGACGTGGTGTTCACCGCCGAGTTCGCCAACGCCGGCTTCCTCCGCCCCTACACAGAGGAGGAGGCCGCGCGGCTGACCGCCGGGATGCTGCCCGCCCCGATCGAGACCGGGATCTGGGAGGACACCCTCTACGGCACGCCGTACAAGACCAACGCCCAGCTGCTCTGGTACCGCAAGTCGGCCGCCGCGGCTGCCGGGGTCGACCCGGCCTCGCCGACGTTCACGTGGGACGAGATGCTCAAAGCCGCTGTGGGACAGAAGAAGAAGATCGCCGTGCAGGCGCAGCGCTACGAGGGTTACACCGTGTGGATCAACGCGCTGGTGCTCTCCGGCGGCGGCGCACTGCTGGAGGACGTGGAGGCCGGCCGCAACGCCAAGCCCTCGATGAACACCCCGCCGGGGCTCAAGGCCGCCGAGATCGTCGGCAACCTGGGCCGGTCCCCGGCCGCACCGACCGACCTGTCCAACGCCTCAGAGGAGCAGGCGCGCGCCAACTTCCAATCCGAGCAGGGCATGTTCATGGTCAACTGGCCCTATGTGCTGGCCGCCGCGCGCAGCGCGGCCGAGGAGGGCACGCTGCCGCAGGAGGTCGTCGACGACATCGGCTGGGCCCGCTATCCCCGAGTGTCGGCGGACCGTCCGAGCGCGCCGCCGCTGGGCGGGGCCAACCTCGGAATCGGCGCGTACACCAAGTACCCGGAGCAGGCGGTCGCGTTGGTCGAGTGCATCAACGCCGAGCCGAAGGCGACGAAGTACATGCTCGACGAGAGCGAACCCTCGCCGTACGCCGCGTCCTACGACGATCCGGAGATCCGGGCCACCTACGACAACGCCGACCTGATCCGCGAATCGATCGGCGACGGCGGCCCTCGCCCGCCGACCCCGTTCTACACCGACATCTCGGGGGCCATCCAGCAGACCTGGCACCCGCCCGCCTCGGTGACCTCCGAGACTCCGGAAAGGACAGACCAATTCATGGCTGACGTGCTGGCGGGGAGGCGGCTGCTGTGACCGCCCTGGCTGACGCCCCCATCCAGAAGGACCCCGGTAAACCCGCGGTCAGTGAACGCGCGAAGGGCGAGCGCAAGCTCGGCATCTACCTGACGTTGCCCTCGTATGTGGTGATGCTGCTCGTCACCGCGTACCCGCTGGGTTACGCACTGGTGTTGTCGCTGTACAACTTCCGGCTCACCGACCCGGAGGGCCGCAGCTTCGTCGGGCTGGGCAACTATCTGGTGATCCTGTCGGATCCGATCTGGTGGAACGACTTTCTCACCACCTTGGTCATCACGGTGGTGACCGTGGCCGTCGAGTTGGTCCTCGGATTCTGGTTCGCGTTCGTGATGCTGCGCATCGTGCGCGGCCGCGGCCCACTGCGTACCGCGATCCTGATCCCGTACGGCATCGTGACCGTGGTCTCGGCGTTCATCTGGCGTTACGCGTTCGCGATCGACTCCGGGTTCGTCAACCAGTGGCTGAACCTGACCGACTTCGACTGGTTCGGCGACCGCTGGTCGGCGATCTTCGTGATCTGCCTGTCAGAGATCTGGAAGACCACACCGTTCATCTCGCTGCTGTTGCTCGCCGGCCTCGTCCAGGTCCCCGAGGACATGCAGGAGGCCGCCAAGGTCGACGGGGCGACGGCATGGCAGCGGCTGTGGAAGATCACGCTGCCGAACATGAAGGCCGCGATCATGGTCGCGCTGCTGTTCCGCACGCTGGACGCCTGGCGGATCTTCGACAACCCGTACGTGATGACCGCGGGCGCCAACAACACCGAGACGATCTCGTTCTTGGCCTACCGCCAGAACGTCACGCTGGTGAACCTCGGTATGGGCTCGGCGGTCTCGGTGCTGTTGTTCCTGTCCGTCGTCGCGATCGCGTGGATATTCATCAAGGTCTTCAAGACCGACCTCTCGCAAGTCAGGGGTGACCAGTGACCAAGAGCACCAAGTGGTGGACGATCGCCGGCATCGTCATCGTGATCTACAGCTTCGTGCCGATGCTGTGGATGATCAGCCTGGCCTTCAAACCGCCGTCGGACATCGTGTCGGGCAATCCGACGTTCCTGCCGAGCACGTTCACCCTCGACAACTTCAGCGTGATCTTCAGCAACCCGCTGTTCACCCGGGCGCTGATCAACTCGATCGGCATCGCGATCATCGCCACCGTGATCTCGGTGATCATCGCGATGTTCGCCGCGTACGCCATTGCCCGCCTTGAGTTCCCGGGCAAGAAGGTGTTGCTGTCGCTGGCGCTGGGCATCGCGATGTTCCCGCAGGCCGCACTGGTGGGTCCGTTGTTCGACATGTGGCGCGGGCTCGGGATCTACGACACGTGGCTCGGCCTGATCATCCCGTACCTGACGTTCGCGCTGCCGCTGTCGATCTGGACGATGTCGGCGTTCTTCCGTCAGATCCCGTGGGAGATGGAGCACGCCGCGCAGGTCGACGGCGCCACCCAGTGGCAGGCGTTCCGGAAGGTGATCGTGCCGTTGGCGGCGCCGGGGGTGTTCACCACCGCGATCTTGACGTTCTTCTTCTGCTGGAACGACTTCCTGTTCGCGATCTCGTTGACGTCCACCGACAACGCCCGCACGGTGCCGGCGGCACTGGCGTTCTTCCAGGGCGCCTCGTACTTCGAATCCCCCGTCCCGTACATCATGGCCGCGTCGGTGATCGTGACGATCCCCGTCGTGATCCTGGTCCTCATCTTCCAGCGGCGCATCGTCGCCGGCCTCACCTCCGGAGCAGTGAAGGGATAACCCCATGGCAGCAATCACGATGCGCAATATCGTCAAGAAGTACGGGGACGGCTATCCGGCCGTCAACGACGTCAGCCTGGAGATCGCCGACGGCGAGTTCGTGATCCTGGTCGGCCCGTCCGGGTGCGGCAAGTCGACACTGCTGCGGATGATCGTCGGCCTGGAGGACATCACCTCCGGCGACATGATGATCGGCGACAAACGGGTCAACGACATGGCGCCCCGCGACCGCAACCTGGCGATGGTGTTCCAGAACTACGCGCTGTACCCGCACCTGACGGTGTTCGAGAACATCGCGTTCCCGCTGCGGCTGGCGGGCAAGCTCTCCGACGAGGAGATCCGCGCGCGGGTCACCGAGGCGGCCGAGACCCTGGAGCTCACCGAGCATCTCGACCGCAAGCCGGCCAACCTGTCCGGCGGCCAGCGCCAGCGCGTCGCGATGGGCCGGGCGATCGTGCGTGAGGCCGACGCGTTCCTGTTCGACGAGCCGCTGTCGAATCTCGATGCCAAGCTGCGCGGTCAGATGCGCACCGAGATCCTGCGCCTGCAGCGCAAGCTCGGAGTCACCACCGTCTACGTCACTCACGACCAGACCGAGGCGATGACCCTCGGCGACCGGGTAGCCGTGCTGAAAAAGGGTGTGCTGCAACAGGTTGCGAGCCCACGCGAACTCTACGACCAGCCTGTCAACCTGTTCGTGGCCGGCTTCATCGGTTCCCCGCCGATGAACTTCGTGCCTGCGCGGGTCAAGGGCAACGAGATCGAATTGCCGTTCACAACCGTCCCGTTGCGCGACGAGTGGCGCGGCACGGTGGAGGACGGGAAGATTTATATCGCCGGGATCCGGCCGGGTGCGTTCGAGGACGCCGAGTTCGTCGACAGCGACAAGGCTTCGCGTGGAGTCACCTTCGAGGTGGAGATCGACGTGACCGAATGGCTGGGCAACGAGCAGTACGCGTTCGTTCCGTTCGAGGCGACCGCGGAGATCTCTGGTCAACTGGCCGAGCTGGCAAGCGAACTCGACAGCGAACAGCTCCGCACGCAGATCTGCGTGGAACTCGACCCGCTGAGCCGGGTGCGGTCGGGCGACAAGGCGACGCTGTGGCTGGATTCGGAGCGGCTGCACCTGTTCGACCCGCAGTCCGGTGACAACCTGACCAGGGTCACCCAGTCGCAGGGGCGCCACGCGGCGACCGCCGGCTGAGCCGACGGCGGCTGCCACCGATGGCCGCTCCCGAATTGCGGCTGAGGGCCCCGTGTCCCGGCCTGGTCGCGCTGCCGTGGGACCGACCGCTGGAGCAGTGGTCGGCCCCCGAGGTCGCGCTGCGTGATCTGGCGGTCGGCCCCAGCCGTCACCTGGTGCGATTCGTCGAATCCGACGGCGAGCTGTGGGCGCTCAAGGAACTCCCGCCGCGCATCGCCGCGCGGGAATATCAGGTGCTGAGCCGTCTCGAGGAGATGTCACTCAACGCCGTCCTGCCCGCCGGACTGGTGTTTCAGCCCGAGTTCGACACCGCGATCCTGCTGACCCGCTACCTCGTCGGGTCCTGGCAGTACCGGCGGCTGTTCATGCGGCTGTCCCCGGATGTGGCCAAGCACCGGGCCCGGCTGTTCGACGCGATGGCCACCATGCTCGTCGAGTTGCACCGGCACGGGGTGTTCTGGGGCGACTGCTCGCTGGCCAACACGCTGTTCGTCCGCGACGGCCAGGTGCTGCAGGCGTTCCTGGTCGACGCGGAGACCAGCGAGGTCCATCCCAGCCTGTCCGACGGGCAGCGCACCCACGACATCGACATCACCGTCGAGAACGTCGCCGCGGGGCTGCTCGACATCGCGGCCCGGCTGGACAGACCGGACCTGCAGCCGGGTTTCATCCAGGAGGCGCTGGAGATCCGCACCACCTACAACCAGCTGTGGGACCTGCTGCACGCGAAACCGACCTTCGGCTTCTCCGACCGCTACCGCGTCGAGGGCACCATCCGCAGGCTCAACGAACTCGGCTTCGCCGTCGACGAGGTGTCGATGGAGCCGGTGGCCGCGGGCGCCGACGAGCTGCGCCTGCACGTCGCGGTCGGCGATCGCCGTTTCCACGCCACCGAACTACGCCGGTTGACCGGCCTCGACGTCGGCGAGGGGCAGGCCCGCATCCTGCTCGGCGACCTGCACGCGTATCAGGCCCAGCTGTGCCGGGAATCGGGGCAGGACGTCGACGAGCGCACGGCCGCGCAGCTGTGGGTGATGGAGGTGGCGACGCCGATGATGCACCGCGCGCACACCGCTGTCGGCCGGACCGGCACCCCGATCCAGGCCTACTGCGACCTGCTGGAGGTGCGCTGGCTGCTGTCCGAACGGGCCGGGCGCGACGTGGGCACCGAGTATGCGCTGCAGGCGTTGGCGCGCAAGAGCGTTCCGACCGAATCGGCCGCGCAGCTGGTGGTTGTGGAGGAGCCGACGCAGCCGTTCTCGGTGCTGGAGGACCTCGATGACGATTAGGGTCGTCCACCGGCGAGGCGGAGTGCGACCATCGCAGTCATGAACGTCCGTGCGAAGAACTGCGTCCGCGAAGTCGGGCGGCCGGGCGGACGTCCCGTGGTGCTGGCCCACGGCTTCGGATGCGACCAGAATCTGTGGCGGCTGGTCGTGCCTCTGCTCGCCGACAGATTCCGGGTGGTGTTGTTCGACCACGTCGGCTCGGGGTCCTCGGACGCCGACGCGTGGGACGCCGAGCGGTACGCCGACCTGCAGCAGTATGCCGACGACATCCTCGACATCATCGAGGATCTGGGGTTGGCCGACGTCGTGTTCGTCGGACACTCGGTGGCGGCGATGATGGGCGTGCTGGCCGCGGCTGCGCGCCCGCAGCACTTTGCCGGGCTGGTGCTGCTGACCCCGTCGCCGCGCTACCTCGACGACGACGGCTATCGCGGCGGTTTCTCCCGGCCGGACATCGACGAGCTGCTGGAGTCCATCGAGAGCAATTACCTCGGCTGGTCACGCACGATGGCGCCGGTGATCATGGGCACCCCGGAGCGTCCGGAACTGGAAACCGAACTGGGCGATGCGTTCTGCCGCACCGACCCGGCCCGGGCGCTGGCGTTCGCGCGCACCACGTTCCTGTCCGACAACCGGGCGGATCTGGCGCGCGTACGGGTGCCGACGGTGGTCATCGAGTGCGCCCGGGACACGCTGGCCCCACGGGAGGTCGGCGCCTTCTGCCACGAACAGATCCCGGGCAGCACCCTGGTGACGCTGGACGCGAGCGGGCACTGCCCGCACCTGAGCGCCCCGCAGGCGACGGCGGCCGCCATCACGGACTTCGCCTCGACGCTGTGACGCACAGCGCGAACCCGCCCGGCCCGGCCGACGACTTCTTCGGTGACTTCTTCGATGACGCCCCGTGCGGCCTGCTGCTGACCACATCCGACGGCGACATCGTGTGCTGCAACCGGACTTTCGCCGCGTGGGTCGGACACCGCCCGGGTGATCTCACGGGCCGCGCGTTCTCGGACTTGCTCAGCGCGGGCAGCCGGATCCACTACGAGACGCATTTCGTCTCGGTGCTGCACATGACCGGGTCGCTCGACGGTGTCACCGCGGATCTGCTGGCCTCAGACGGGACACGGCTGCCGGTGTTCGTCACCGCGAACGTCAAGCGCGATGCGTCCGGCGCGATCACCGGGTGCCGGATCGCGGTGCAGGATGCCAGCGAACGTCGTTCCTATGAACGCGAACTGCTCGAAGCGCGGCGCAACGCGGAGCGTCAGCGCGAGCGCGCGCAGGTGCTGGCGGCCACCCTGCAGCGGTCGCTGATCCCGCCGACCCTGTCCCCGCCCGCCGGGCTGACCGCGGCCGCGCACTACCACACCGCCTCCCCCGACGACGTCGGCGGCGATTTCTACGACCTGTTCCCGATGGCCGAGGACCGGTGGGGCGTGTTCCTCGGCGACGTGTCCGGCAAGGGGGCCGGCGCGGCGGCGGTCACGTCGCTGACCCGGTACACCCTGCGCGCCGCGGCGGTCAACGACCGTGATCCGGTCGCGGTGCTGCACACCCTCGACGCGGTGCTCAGTCACGAGTTCCACGGCGACGACCCCCGGTTCTGCACGGTGATCTTCGGTGTGGTCACGGTGGTTGCCGACGGTTTCGAGGTGCAGATCGCCACCGGCGGGCACCCGCCCGCACTGCTGCTGCCCGCCGACGGTCCCGCGCGCTACCTGTCGACCGAGGGCGGGCAGGCGGTGGGTCTGATCAGGAATCCGCGGTTCGTGTCGACCTCGGTCCTGCTGCGTCCCGGGGACACGCTGGTGATGTACACCGACGGCCTCACCGAGGCCAGGACGGGGCGCACCCGGCGCTTCGATGACGACGACGCACTGCTGGAGTTCGCCCGCACACACACGCCCACCGATGCCGGTGCGTTCGTGGACGCGATCCGGGGTCTGCTGGACAGCTTCGGCGCCGGACTGGAGGACGATGCCGCGGTGATCGCGCTGAGCGTCCCGCGCCGGTAACCGCTGCTGCGGCCGCTTCGAGCGCACTGATCCGCAGACGTGGTTTGATTGAACTGACTTCACCGCAGATGCGGAGAGAAAGGGGCCGAATCTGTGCCGGCGATCAGGGTCAGGGACGCCGCGGCGCTGCTCGGCGTCAGCGACGACACCGTGCGGCGCTGGATCGACAGCGGGAGCCTGGCCTCGTTCAAGGACGAGTCGGGGCGCAAGGTCGTCGACGGCCGGGTGCTCGCCGACTTCGCCCGCGACCACGCCTCACCGCCACCGGATCCCCTCGGCGGCGGAAGTTCGGCGCGCAACCGGCTCGTCGGGCTGGTCACCAAGGTCACCGCTGACACCGTGATGAGCGAGGTGCAGATGCAGTGCGGCCCGTTCACCGTCGTCTCGCTGATGAGCACCGAATCCGTGCGCCAGCTCGGGCTGGAACCCGGGGTGGTCGCGGTGGCGGTGGTCAAGGCGACGACGGTGATCGTCGAGACCGCGGGGGCCGGCGCGTGAGACTCCGCGCGGTCGGTGCGCTGGCGGCGGTGCTCGTCGCCGGCTGCGCGACATCAGAGCCGGCATCGGCGCCGACGGGATCGCAGCCCCGCACCCTGACGGTGTTCGCCGCCGCATCGCTGAAGACGGTGTTCACCGAACTAGGGGCCCGCTTCGAGAACGACCATCCCGCAACCACGGTCGCGTTCAACTTCGCCGGCTCCTCCGACCTCGCCACCCAGATCGGCCAGGGCGCCCCGGCCGACGTGTTCGCCTCGGCCGACACCGCCAACATGGACAAGGTGGTCGCCGCGGGCCTGGTGTCCGGCGCTCCCGTCGACTTCGCCGCCAACACCCTGACCATCGTGACGCCGCCCGGGAACCCCGGGAACGTCGTATCGTTCGCCGACCTCGCCAGGCCGGGGACGCTGGTTGTGGTCTGCGCTCCGCAGGTGCCGTGCGGGGCGGCGACCCAGAAGGTCGAAGAGCTCGCCGGGGTCGAACTCGCCCCAGCGAGTGAGGAATCCGCCGTCACCGATGTGCTCGGCAAGGTCACCTCCGGTCAGGCCGACGCCGGGGTGGTCTATGTGACCGACGCCGCGGCCGCCGGCGACCGCGTGACCACGGTGGCGTTCCCCGAAGCCGCGGGCGCGGTGAACACCTATCCGATCGCCGCGCTGGCCGGGGCGGCCGACCCGGGAGCGGCACAGGCGTTCGTCGACCTGGTGACCGGCCCGGTGGGCCGGCAGGCGCTGGCGGCGGCGGGTTTCGCGGCCCCGTGAGGATCGCGCACCGGCACGTCGGGCCCACCCGGGTCGGGATGCCCGGCTGGATCTACCTGCCCGCGGCGGTCGGCACCTCGTTCGTCGTCGTGCCGCTGGTGGCGATCTTGTTGCGCATCGACTGGGGTCGGTTCATCCCGCTGATCACGTCGGAGTCGTCCCGAGCGGCGCTGCTGCTCAGCGTGCGGACCGCGACGGTCAGCACCCTGGTCTGCGTGGTGCTCGGCGTCCCGATGGCGCTCGTGCTGGCACGGGGCCGGTTCCCCGGCCAGAAGGTGGTGCGGGCCCTGGTGCTGCTGCCGCTGGTGTTGCCACCGGTGGTCGGCGGCATCGCGCTGCTCTACACGTTCGGCAGGCAGGGGCTGCTCGGGCGGGAACTGGAGGTGCTGGGGCTGCGGATCGCGTTCTCGACCACCGCTGTGGTGCTCGCGCAGTCCTTCGTATCGCTGCCGTTCCTCGTGGTCAGCCTCGAAGGCGCGCTGCGTTCGGCCGGCGCCGGCTACGAGCACATCGCGGCGACCCTCGGCGCCGGACCGACGACCGTGCTGCGGACGGTGACCCTGCCGCTGGTCCTGCCGGGTCTGATCTCGGGTGCCGTACTGGCGTTCGCGCGGTCTCTCGGTGAGTTCGGCGCGACGCTGACGTTCGCCGGATCGCTGCAGGGGGTCACCAGGACGCTGCCGTTGGAGATCTATCTGCAACGCGAGACCGACGCCGACGCCGCGGTCGCGCTGTCGCTGCTGTTGATCGTCGTGGCCGCGCTGATCGTGGTCGCGTCGGCGAGCAGGCGGCTGGCGGGGCCCTTGTGAGCGGGGCCCGGTGAGCGCGGCGCGGGTGCGGGCCCGCCTGCGGCAGCGTGGCGTCGAGTTCGACCTGCGCGTCGGCGACGGTGAGGTGGTCGCCGTGCTCGGGCCCAACGGTGCGGGCAAGTCCACCCTGCTGCAGTTGGTCGCGGGCCTGTTGCGCCCCGACGACGGGCGCGTCGAGGTGGCCGGACGGGTGGTCACCGACACCGCGACCGGGGTGTTCACCCCGCCGCATGCCCGCGGGGTCGCGATGCTCGGCCAGCAGGCGATGCTGTTCCCCCACATGTCCGTTTCCGCCAACGTCGCCTACGCGCCGCGCTGCCGCGGGCAGTCGCGCAGGCAGGCGCGCGCCACCGCGCAGCGCTGGCTGGCCGCGGTCGGCGCCGCCGACCTGGCCGACCGCAGACCCGCTCAGTTGTCGGGCGGGCAGGCGCAGCGGGTCGCGGTCGCCCGCGCACTGGCCGCCGAACCACGCCTGCTGCTGCTGGACGAACCGATGGCCGCACTCGACGTCGCCGCCGCGCCCGGGCTGCGCCGGTTGCTGTGCGATGTGCTGCGCGAGCGGGCGGCGGTCATCGTGACCCACGATCTGCTCGACGCGCTGGCCATCGCGGACCGGGTGGTGGTCGTCGAGAACGGCCGCATCGTCGAGAACGGCCCGGCGCGGGCGGTGCTGACCGCGCCGCGCAGCGGTTTCGCCGCACGCATCGCGGGCGTCAACCTGATCCCGGGCACCGTGGTCGGGCCCGGGGTGCTGCGGACACGCTGGAACACCCACATCCACGGGACCGGTGACGTCGAGGCCGGAACCCCCGCGGTCGCGCTGTTCGCGCCGAACACGGTCGCGGTGCACCTGGACGCACCGCACGCGAGCCCCCGGAACGTGATCGCCGTGCAGATCGCCGAGATCGAGATGCACGGCGCACTGGTGCGGGTGCGAAGCGCCGACCTGCCCGACGGCGGCGCCGGGCCGGCGGCCGACATCACCGCCGCCGCGGCCGCCGACCTCGAGCTCGCGCCCGGTCAGACGGTCCACTTCGTCGTCAAGGCCCAGGAGGTGGGGTTGCACCCCGCCCTGCCGGGTGTGGGCGATGCGCTCCCGGCGGGTATCCCGGCTGCCGGAACGTCGAACCACGACCGAGGAGCATCCATGCACGAATGTGCGGGCAGCGGCCACGAACTGCCGGGAGATCCGCCGCCGGACCGGGCGGCCACCTGCCCGGTGTGCGGACGCGAAACCCCGATCGAACCGAAGCACGACAAAGCCGGAGGAACCGGAGGAAACGGCGGGCTGTCCTTCGTCGTCGCACCCCACGACAACGTCGGGGGCTAGGCTCACCCGCCGACACAGCGGCGCCGCCGAATAGGCACATCGCGGCCGAATCGGTAAATTACTGCCCATCATCGGCCGGTGACGCTGACCCGGCGCGTGTGTCGATTGTGGATTCAGTGAGGCGGTGACGGTGTCCGGCGGGTTGGCAACTGCGACCTCGGCTGTCCGCCACCGCCGCGATGACCTCGACGGACTGCGCGGGGTCGCCATCGCGCTGGTCGCGGTCTTCCACATCTGGTTCGGCCGCGTCTCCGGCGGCGTGGACGTCTTCCTGGTGCTGTCGGGGTACTTCTTCGGCGGCATGGTGCTCAACCGGGCGATGTCGCCGGGGGCGTCGCTGTCCCCGCTGCCGATGCTGCGACGGCTGGCGCGACGGCTGTTACCCGCGCTGATCGTGGTGCTCGGCGGCGCGGCGGTGCTGACGGTGACGCTGCAGCCGGAGACCCGCTGGGAGTCGTTCGCCGATCAGAGCCTGGCCAGCCTCGGCTACTACCAGAACTGGTATCTGGCCGATGCGGCAGCCGACTACACCAGGGCCGGCGAGGCCGTCAGCCCGCTGCAGCACCTGTGGTCGATGTCGGTGCAGGGGCAGTTCTACCTCGCGATGCTGGCCGCGACGCTCGGCCTGACGTTCGTGCTGCGCCGGTTCGTCGGCCGCCACCTGAAGGCCGTGCTCGGGGTGGTGTTCGCCGCGCTGGCCATCGCGTCGTTCTGGTACGCGACCGTCGCGAACGGGCAGAACCAGGAGTCGGCCTATTACGACAGCTTCGCGCGGGCCTGGGAACTGCTTGCCGGAGTGCTTGCCGCTCTCGTGTTCTCCCGGCTGGTCATGCCGATGTGGCTGCGCACCGTCGCCGCGGTGGCCGGCGTTGCGGCGATCCTGGCGTGCGGCGCGCTGATCGACGGCGCACAGGAGTTCCCCGGTCCGTGGGCGCTGGTGCCGGTCGGGGCGACCCTGCTGGTGATCGCGGCAGGCGCCGGGCAACCGGCGGCGGAATCGCCGATGCTGCGGGCGCTCGGATCGCGCCCACTCGTCGTGCTCGGCGCGATGGCCTACTCGCTGTACCTGTGGCATTGGCCGCTGCTGATCTTCTGGCTGGTGCACACCGGCAAACCGCACGTCGGCGTCCTCGACGGCCTCGGCGTGCTGGCCGTGTCGCTGATCCTGGCCTACGCGACCTACCGGCTCATCGAGAATCCGCTGCGCCACGCCAACGAGCCGGAGCCGGCCGAGCGCGCTGTGCGGGACTGGGGCTGGATGCGCCGCCCGACGGTCGCGCTCGGATCGTCGGTGGTGCTGCTCGCCGTCGCTCTGACCGTCACCTCGTTCGGGTGGCGCGAGCATGTGGTGCTGCAGCGCGCGAGTGGCGACGAGCTCGCGATGCTTCCCGAGCGTGACTATCCGGGCGCGCGGGCGCTGACCGGCCAGATGCGGGTGCCGGAACTGCCCATCCGGCCGACGGTGCTGGAGGCCGCCGACGACATCCCGGCCACCACCAAGGACGGCTGCATCAGCGATTTCGTGACCGCGGAGCTGATCAACTGCATCTACGGCGCCCCGGATGCCACGCGGACCATCGCCCTGGCCGGCGGTTCGCACGCCGAACACTGGATCACCGCGCTCGACATCCTCGGCATGCGACACGGTTTCCGGGTGGTCACCTACCTGAAGATGGGTTGCCCGCTGACCACCGAGATGGTCCCCACGATCGCGCTGTCGGACAAGGACTATCCGCAGTGTCACGAGTGGAACCAGTACGCGATGGAGAAGCTGATCACCGATCGCCCCGACTACGTGTTCACCACGACGACGCGGCCGGATGTGAGCGGGCCCGGCGATCTGGTTCCGGACAGCTACCTGGGTGTGTGGGACGCGTTGTCCAGCAACGGGATCAGCATTCTCGGCATGCGGGACACCCCGTGGCTGATCCGCAACGGTTGGCTCAAGGACCCGACGGACTGCCTGTCCCGGGGCGGGGACTCGGTGAGCTGCGGTGTGGACCGGTCCTGGGCGCTGTCGGAGATCAATCCGACGCTGGAGGCCGCGGCGGACTATCCGTTACTGCACCCGCTGGACATGACCGACGCGGTGTGCGATGCGGAGCACTGCCGGGTCACCGAGGGCAACATCCTGGTCTACCACGACTCGCATCACCTCTCGGCGACCTACGTGCGCACGATGACCGAGGAACTCGGCCGCCAGATCGCCGCGGCCACCGGGTGGTGGTGACGAACTCGGTCACCACCGTCCGCGGTGGACCACCTCGTCGAACGGCCTGCGGTCGGGCTTGTTGATCGGCTTAAGCGGCCGGTCGGCGGGGTAGCCGACGCCGAGCAGGTACGCGACGAAATGGTCGTCCGGCACACCGAGAATCGCCCTGGCCCTGTCCTGCTCCCCCACCGACGAGTGCGCGGTGCCGATACCTAGATCGGCGGCGGTGATCGCCATCGCCATGGTGGCCTGGCCCAGGTCGTACTGGTCGACGACGCGACGGCGCTCGTCGGGCGGTTCCGGGGCCACGATCGCGATCGCCGCGGGCGCCGCCGCGATATGGCGGGCACCCTGCCAGACCGTCGAGAGGTCCTGCAGTTGCGCGCGATCGGTGACGATCACGAAATCCCAGGGCTGGCGGTTCTTCGCCGACGGCGCCCGCCAGCCGGCCTCGACGATGCGCAGCAGGTCGGCCTCGGCGACCGGGTCGTCGCGGTAGGTCCGGATGTTGCGCCGGGCACGGACCGCATCCCAGGTTTGCACAGATCTCTCCTCTACAGTTCGAGCACCAGCCGCGCCGTGCGCGACCGCGATACACAGATCATCATGCAGTCGCCGGCGCTGCGCTGCGCCGCGGTCAGCACCGAGTCACGGTGCTCGGGCTCACCGTCGAGCACCACGGTCTCACAGCTGCCGCAGGTCCCCTCGGCGCACGAGTAGAGCGGGTCGACGCCGGCGTCGATGACGACGTCGAGGATCGAGCGGTCCGGCGGGACTGTCAGGGTCAGGCCGCTGAAGCGCAGCTCCACCTCGAAGGCCTCGGACCGGACGGGTTCGGCCGCCGCCCTCGCGGTGAAACGCTCCACCCGCAGTGCGCCGGACGGCCAAGCCGCGCAACGCTGTTCGACCGCGGCCAGCAGAGGCTCGGGGCCACAGCAGTAGACCAGCGTGCCGGCTCTCGGTGCGCCCAGCAGCGCGTCGAGGTCCAGCAGTCCGGTTTCGTCCTGGGGACGCACCGACACGCGGTCGCCGTACCCCGCGAGTTCGTCGAGGAAGGCCATCGAAGCGCGCCGCCGTCCGCCGTAGATCAACCGCCAGTCCGCACCGGCGGCCTGCGCCGCATTGATCATCGGCAGGATCGGGGTGATGCCGATCCCGCCGGCGATGAACAGATAGGACGGCGCCTCGACCAGTTCGAAGTTGTTGCGCGGACCCCGGATTCGCACCCGGTCGCCGACGGCGAGGCTGTCGTGCACATACCGCGAGCCACCGCGGCTGCCGGGTTCGCGCAGGACGCCCAGCCGCCAGGTGTCTTCGTCGTCGGTGTCGCCGCACAGCGAGTACTGCCGGGTCGGCGCGCCGTCGAGGATCAAGTCGACGTGCGCACCGGGCGTCCACCGCGGCAGCGGTTGCCCGTCGACGCGGCGCAGGGTCAGCGTGACGACGCCGTCCGCCCGCACGGCCTTCTCCACGACCGTGACGTCGGCCTCGAACTCGGCGGGGCGGCTCACGGGGCGGACGGGGCCAGTAGCAGCTTGCCGACCGTGGACCGGGATTCCAGCGCGTCCCAAGCGGTGTCCGCTTCACCCAGCGAGAACTGGGCACCGACAACGGGATTGAGCACACCCTGGGCGGCGAGCCCGAGCAGCACCGCCGATCGCTCGGCGATGGCCGCCGGGTCTCCGAGGTAGTCCCGGCCCGCCGCACGGGTAAGAAAGTACGAGCCGGCGACGAGGTTCGCGGCCGTGATGTCGGCCTCCCGGCCGGATGCCGCGCCGTAGAGCACCATCGCCCCGCGCGGACGCAGGGTGCCCAGCAGCGGTTCGGCGACCCCGGCCCCGACGGCGTCGTAGACCACCGCGGCACCGCCGGGTACCAGCGCCCGGACCTCGGCGGTGACGTCGTCGCCGTAGGTCAGCACCGTCGCGGCGCCGGCGCGGATGGCGGTGTCGGCCTTCTCCGGTTTCGACACCAACCCGATCACGCGGGCACCCCGGGCCACCAGCAGCTGGGTCAGCAGCACGCCGACACCACCCGCGGCGGCCGTGACGATCGCGGTGTCGCCGCGCCCGGCCTGCCACGCGTCCTGGCACAGGTAGTGCGCGGTGAGCCCCTGGAACAGCAGCGCGGCGGCGGCGGCGTCGGACACCGCGTCCGGCACCGGGACGAACGAGATCCCGGGGCCCGCGACGAAGTCGGCGTAGCTGCCGGGCACCTTCGACCATGCGACCCGCTGACCTGGTGCCAGTCCTGTCACCCCCGCGCCGACCTCGTCGACCACGCCGACGCCTTCGAGGCCGGGCACCCGGTGCTCCGGAAGCGGGACCCGGCCGTGGCGCTGCATCACTTCCCAGAAGTTGACACCGGCACGGGACACCCGGACCCGCACCTGCCCGTCACCGGCGGGCGCAAGGTCGGTCTCGCGGATGCGCACAGCCCGTGTGTCATCCAGAATCACCTGTCGCACCATCGTGTTCCTCAGTTCATTCGGGGATGGTCATTCGGGGATGCCGATGTCGAACACCGCCATCAGTTGGGCCAGGGTCCGGTAGTAGCCGACCAGAGTCGTCAGCTCGATGACCGCCTCGACACCGAGAACGTCGCGGTAGCGGGCGTAGTCGTCGTCGGTCACGGCCGCACCGGAGATCAGCGTCCGACACAGATCCGCGGCGGCCTGCTCCTGCTGATCGCGGCTGTCGAAACCCCCGGCCGACAGCTGCTCCAGTTCGTCATCGGTGAAACCGACCGCCCGCGCCACCCGTTCGTGGGCCCACCACTCGTAATCCGATCCCATCGCGGCACCCACCAGCAGGATCGCGATCTCGCGCACCCGCGGCGAGAGCCCGGTGCGGTAGCGGATCGCGGCGCCGAGCTGCTGCAGGACGTCGCCGACACCGGGGGCGTGCAGCATGATGCCGAACGGGCCGGTCAGCGAACCGTCTTGTGCCACAACGGGAAAGTGCTGGGTGCCCTTGAGCCGGTCACCGCCGGTGATGCCGTTGTAGACGGTGCGCTGGGCTTCGTCGAGTTCGCCTGGTGTCAGAGCCTGCAGCCGCCGGCTCACTGAGGACCCCGCGGATACGGGTACGGCAGGTACGGATACCGCGGCGCCTTGTTCACCTTGCGGCCGAACACCAACCAGCTCAACACGAATCCGAGCAGTCCGCCGATCAACGCCTGCCCGTAGCGCTCCTTGACCATCGGCAGGATGAACTCCATCGGGTTCATGCTGACCTCGCCTGCCGGTGCGGGGGTGAACGCCGGAGCCGACGGCGCGGTACCGTTCGCCGACACCGGTGGTGCGTCCGCCGCCCCGGCCGCCGGCTGGGTCAACAGACCGGAGATGTTGGTGACGAACTGCCCGATCAGCCGGTTGCTCACGTCGGCGATCGCACCGCGGCCGAATTGCGCCATGCGGCCGCTGATGTCGAGGTCGGTGTCGATCAGCACCCGGGTGCGCGTCGGGCTGACCGGCTCCAGCCACGCATGCAGTTTCGCGTTCGCGGCCGCCTGCCCTTTGGGATCCTTGCCCGACGCCGAGATCACCGCGCTGTAGGTCGCGTCGTCCTTCTGCAGGAACCGCGCCGTCCCGCGGAAGTGCGCCCCGATCGGACCGACCTTGATCTTGACGTTGCCGAGGAAGTCGTCCCCGTCCACGCCGTCCAGGGCGGCCCCCGGCATGCAGGGCATGATCCGTTCCAGATCGGTGAGCAGATTCCAGGTCTGATCCAGATCGGCGTCGATCTCGAACTGGTTCTTCAGCTGCATTGCCATTGGTGCCCTTCCTGATCGGTCCGGGGGCTGGGCTCAGCCCGCGAAACCCTCGATGACTTCGTCCTCGCCGCAGTCGAAGAACGCCATGATGCGGCACGGGCAGGCCTCGCCGCCCTCGATCTTCCACGGGAACGCACCGATGATGGCGCGCTGGTTCAGCACCGTCTTGAGATCGCCGCCGACGTTCTCGGCGTGGATGCAGCCGTCCTGGAACGCCAGGTGGTGCATCGGGAAGATGTCGGACTTGACCTCGCGACCCGACAGGTGATGGGTGTATTCGTACTCACCGCCGAAGAACTCCGAGTACGTCATGCCGACGTGCTCTTCGAACTTCTTCAGCAGATCCGGGCGCATGTTGCGGATCGTGGTGTTCATCGGGTGGTCGCCCGAGCCGGCATCGATTCCCCACCAACGGATCTCCATCTCGGCCATCCAGCGGGCCAACCGCACGCTGCCGCCCGGGTGCATGGTGAAGTACCGGACCAGATCCTGCTTCGGCATGCCCTGGTAGTAGTCGATCCAGCCGGTGTGAATGATCAGGATGTCACCCTTTTTCACCTCCACCTTGGAGGTGATGTGCTCGGGCTCGATCAGATCCCAGTCGCTGACCACGTCCGAGACGTCCACGATCGCACCCGGATGGATCAGATAGTCCAGCGGCAGCGAGGCCATGTCGAGACCGCCGTCGGTGCCGTGCATCGGGCCGTCGAGATGGGTGCCGGAGTGCAGCGAGGCTTCGATGCGCTGCGAGACGATCTGGTTGGTCTGCAGGTTCTGGGTGTAGTACATCTTGTTGCCCGGATAACCCACCCAGCCCGGGGTGTGCAGGCCCCACGGATGGGTCAGATCGACGATGCGCATGTATTTCTCCGCTCAAAACCGAATCAATTGTATTGAAGTCGATTCTATGTCACTGAAATTGATTTGGCCAGACGACGCACCAGATCCGGCCGGATCGGCACCGACACAATGGAATCCGGTATCCGCAGGGCATCGTCGACGGCCGAGGCGATCGCCGCCCCGACGGCCGTGGTGCCGCCCTCGCCCGCGCCCTTGACCCCGAGCGGGTTGATCGGGCTCGGCGCGTCCTCGGTGATCAACGTCTCGACGTCGGGCACCTCGAGCAGTGTCGGGATCAGATAGTCCATGAACGTCGTGCACTGCGGGGTTCCGTCCTCGCCGTACAGGAACTCCTCGTAGACCGCTCCCCCGAGTCCCTGTGCGACCCCTCCGGCGATCTGGCCTTCCACCAGAGTCGGGTTCAGCGCCCGGCCGACGTCGTAACCCACGATGAACCGCTCCACGGCCAGGTTGCCCGTGCCCGCGTCGATCGACACCACCGCGGCGTGCAGGCCGTACGGATAGGTCATGTGGTCGGACCGGAACCAGCCGTCGGCCGACAGCCCCGGGTCCTCCTTCATCTCCCCCGCGTTGACGGGTTCGAGCAGCCGGGCGATCTCGCCGAAGGTCAGTACGCGCGACGGGTCCGACACGACAGCGACCGCGCCGTCGGTGATGTCGACCTCCTCCGTGCTGACCTTGAAGTGGTGGGCGGCCACCCGAACAGCCTTGTCGGCCAGCGCGTCAGCGGCATTCTTGGCAGCCGATCCGGCCATCACCGCCAGCCGCGTCGCGAAAGCGCCCCGGCCGTACTCGAACTGGTCGGTGCGGCCCCGGACCACCCGGATCGCGTCGTGCGGGATCCGCAGTCGCTCGGCGACCACCTGTGCGAGCACGGTGTCGACCCCCTGCCCCACCGACGACGCACCGCAGCTGATGGTGACCTTACCGCTGACGTCGACCGAGACGCGGGCGCCCTCGAACGGCCCGATACCGCTCTTCTCGACGAAGAACCCGAATCCGAAGCCGACCAGTTCCCCTGCCGCGCGCCGCTTCTCGACATCGGCGCGGATACCCGCGAAATCGAACTCCCTTGCCACCTTGTCCAGCAGCAGTTCGTAGTCGCCGGAATCGTGCACCAGGTGGGTGCCCATCGCCTGGATGGGACGTTCGTAGGGCATCTTCGCCGCCGGGATGAAGTTGGTGCGGCGCATCTCGGCGGGGTCGAGCCCGAGCTCCCTGGAGATCTTGTCGACCAGACGTTCGCGGGCGAACGTGCCCTCGTACCGGCCCGGCGACCGATAGGTGCCCGCCGGCGTCTTGTGTGTCAGGCGCACGTGCGCGGTGGCCCGGAAGTGCGGGATCACGTACGGCCCGGGCAGCATCGACGCGGTCAGCGACGCGACGGTGGCACCGTGGGTGCGCACGTAGGCGCCCTGGTCGAGGATGAAGTCGGCCTCCAGCGCCTCGATCCACCCGTCCGCGACCCGCACCAGAGCACGCAGCCGGTGGTGTTGTCCCCGTGAGTGATTGGTCGCGACGAGATGTTCCTGCCGGTCCTCGATCCACTTGACCGGCCTGCGTAACCGCATCGCCGCGACGGCGACCAGCACGTCCTCGGGATAGAGCTCGCCGCGCGGGCCGAACCCGCCGCCGACGTGGGTCTCGCGGACCACCACCTGATGCGGCGGCAACCCGGTGATCGCCGCGATGGCCTCGCGATTCCAGAACGGCACCTTCGCCGCGCCGTCGATGACCAGCTGCTGATCGGCGTCGTCGAACCGGGCCACCAGACCGCGGCATTCCATCGGCACCCCCGTGTGCCGGCCGATTCGCGCGTCCATCTCGACGATGCGGTGGGTACCGGCCGCGACCAGCTCCGCCGCACCGGCGAACGCCCCGTCCACGTCGCCGTACTCCTCGACGAAACACGTCGCCTCGGAGTCCTGGTCGCCCAGCTGCGCGCCGGTTCCCGCGGCCCAGCTGGCCTGCTCGCCGTCGACCCAGGTGATCGGTTCCAGATCCGCGTCGATGCGCGCGGGCAGCGGCTCGATGTCGAGTTCGACGAGTTCGGCGGCGTCCTCGGCCAGATACGCCGAGGTGGCGAACACCACCGCGACCGGTTCGCCGACGTAGCGCACGAACCGCCGGGCCAGCACGGGTTGGCGGTACGGCAACAGTTCGTCGCGCGGGGTCAGCCGGAACGCGATCGCGGGCAGGCTGGAGATGTCATCGTGCGACCACGCCGCGACGACCCCGTCGAGCAGCAGCGCCGCCGACACGTCGACCGACACGATGCGGCCGTGCGCGATAGGCGATCTCACCACCCGCATGTGCACTTCGCCGCTGTGGCTGGTGTCGGCCGCGAACCGGCCCGCCCCGCGGAGCAGCACCGGATCCTCGATGCGCCTGGCGCGGGCCCCGATCATGCGGAGGTCTCGGCGTCGGCCGGTTCGTCACCGCGCATCGCGCGCTGCGCGCACAGCGTGGACTTGAGGATGTTCTGGTATCCGGTGCAGCGGCATAGGTTCGACGACAGCACGTCGCGCAACTCGTCCTCGCCCGCATCGGGGTGTTCCTCGAGATAGCCGGCGATCAGGGTCAGGAATCCCGGTGTGCAGAAACCACATTGGAGCCCGTGGTTGTCCCAGAACGCCTGCTGCACCGGATGCAGGGCGGTGTCGTCGGGGGCCAGTCCCTCGACGGTGCGGATCGACGCACCCTCGGCCTGCACCGCGAACATCAGGCATGCGCGGATCGGCTGGCCGTCCAGCAGCACGGTGCACGCACCGCACACCCCGTGCTCGCAGCCCAGGTGGGTGCCGGTCAGACCGCAGTCGTCGCGCAGCGCATCGGCCAGCGTCCGGCGCGGTTCGACGTCGATGTCGTAGCGGTCGCCGTTGACGTAGAGGCGAAGTGACGTCATGTGCTCTCCTACTGCTGGGGCGCCGGGACGGCAGCATCGGACGGATGGGGCGCCGGTCGGATGTCGCGACCCTCTCGGATCGCCGACCGGATCCGGTGCGGGGTCGCGGGCAGGTGGAACACCCCGACACCGAGTGGGCTGAGCGCGTCGCTGATCGCGTTCGCGATGGCGGCGGGCGCACCGATGGTGCCGCCCTCCCCGACGCCCTTGGCCCCGGTCAGCGACGCCGGGGACAGCGTGTACAGATGGGAGATCTCGATGTCGGGGACCTCGGCGGCGGTCGGCGGCAGGAAGTCCATCAGCGAGGTCGTCACCAGCACGCCGCGGTCGTCGTAGATCAGTTCCTCGAACAGCGCGTTGGCGATGCCCTGGACCACGCCGCCGTGGATCTGCCCGTCGACGATGGCCGGGTTGATCAGCCTGCCGGCATCCTCGGCGACGAGGAACCGGGTCACCCGGACCTGACCGGTCTGCGGGTCGACCTCGACCTCGGCGACGTGGCACGCGTTGGCGAAGGTGCCCGACGGGTCGTAGGTGCCGATCGCTTCGAGCGCGGGCTGGCCCTTGTCGGGGATCAGATGGCTGGAATGGTAGGTGTCGCGGGCGATCACGGCGAGCTCGACCGCTTCCGTCGCGCCGCGCAGCCGCGCCGTCCCGGCCTCGAGCACGACGTCGTCGGGCAGGCCGCCGAGCCGGTCGGCGGCCAGCCCACGGATGCGTTCGGCGAGTTCGCGCGCCGCGGTCAGCGACGCGCCTCCGGCGATCACCATCGCCCGGCTCGCGTAACTGCCCCACCCGTACGGGGTCGCATCGGTGTCGCTGGCGATCACCCTGACCTGGTCCGGGCGCATCCCGAGTTCGTCGCAGACCACCTGTGCCAGTGTCGTTTTCAACCCCTGTCCGTGCGGCGACGCGCCGATGCGCAGAGTGAGGCCGCCGGACGGGTCCATGGTCAGGATGACGCGTTCGAAGCCGGGCGTGATGACCGGCGCCGGTTTGGTCGGGTCGAGGCCGAACGGCTGCGAGCGCGCCGCGAAGGCGGGTGTGCCGTAGCCGGTGCGTTCGGCGAAGCAGGAGAACCCGATCCCCAGATAGCGGCCCTGCCTGCGGGCCTGTTCCTGGCGCACCGCGAAATCGTCGAGGTCGGCGAGCCGCGCCGCCTCGGCGAGCGTCTCGCGGTGCGACGCCACGTCGAGGACCAGCCCGGTCGGGGCGCGATGCGGAAACTCCGAGATCAGGTTCTTGTCCCGGATCTCGACGCGGTCGATGCCCAGGTGCGTCGCGGCGCGGTCCATCAGCCGTTCCATGGCCAGCACCTGCATCGGCCGCGACACGCCGCGATATGGGGCGATCGGGCATTTGTTGGTCGCGACGGCACGCGAGCGCACGTCGTACTCGGCCACCTTGTACGGTCCGGGCAATTCGGCCAGTGCCATCAGCGGTTCCACCGCCCAGGTCACCGGATAGCAGCAGTAGGCTCCGACGTCGCAGATGAGATCGCCACGCAGGGCCAGTAATTCACCGTCGGCGGTGAAGGCGCCCTCGATGTCGTAGACCTGTTCGCGACTGTGCCAGCCCGCCAGGAAGTTCTCCTCCCTGGTCTCGATCCAGGCCAGGTCGCGGCGCAGCGTGCGGGCGGCCCACACCAGAGCGACGTCCTCGCGGGCCAGCGTCATCTTGGCGCCGAATCCGCCACCGACGTCGGGCGCGATCACCCGCAGATCGTCCTCGGCCATACCTACGCAGTCGGCGATGCCGGTGCGCGTGATGTGCGGCATCTGCAGGGTCGAATGCAAGGTGATGCGGCCGTCGGCGCGATCGTAGGCGGCATGTGAAGCCCTGGCCTCCAGCGGCATCGCGCTCTGCCGTCCGGAGCTGACCCGCACCGATACGACCGCGTCGGCGCGGGTGAACGCCTCCGCGGCGCCGGGTGTGGTGACGCGGCCGTCGACCATCGTGTTCGGCGCGTTCTGATGGTCGGCGGGTACCGAATCATGAACCAGCGGTGCACCTTCGGCCAGCGCATCGGGCGCCGACAGGACAGCGGGCAGCGGCTCGATCTCGACGTCGACGAGTTCGGTGGCGTCCTCGGCGGCGGCATCACTGTCGGCGACCACGAACGCGACCGGTTCGCCGACGAAGCGGACCACGTCGGTCGCCAGGATCGGGGTACCGACGGCGACGAAGTCAGGGCGGTGCAGCGCGGCCTCGATGGGCGCGACGTCGGCGAGGTCGCGGCCGGTGAACACCGTGACGCCGGGCGGTGCGGTGATGGACAGGATGCGGCCCGAGGCCACGGTGCTGCGGACGAAGCGCACATAGGCGCACCCGGGGTTGCGGGACGCGATGTCGGCGACGTAGGTGCCCCAGCCGCGCACGATGGCGGGATCCTCCAGCCGGGGCAGCGCCCGCCCGGTCCAGGTGCCCGGTTCGGTGGGGGCGGCCATCATGCCCCGACCGTCGTCGCCTCGCCGAGTGCGCGCGGGAGCAGCGCACGCACCAGATCGCGGCGATACGCGGCGTCGCCGTGCGTGTCGCTCGGCGGGTCCACCTCCTCGGCGGCGGCCTCGGCCGCCGCCACCAGCGCCTCCTCGGTCAGCGGGCGGCCCAGCAGCGTGCGTTCGGCCGCGGCGCTACGGAACGGCACCTCGCTGACCCCGCCCAGACTGACCCGGGCCTCGGCCACCACGTCGTCGACGACACGGACCGCCGCGGTTGCCGTCACGATGCCGAAATCCCCTGCTCTTCTGGCGAATTCGGCAATACCAGTGCGCCAGGTGGGATCGAGGGCGGGCAGCGACACCGACAGCAGGATCTCGTCGGGTTCCAGCGCGGTGGTGAAGATCGACTGGAAGAAGTCGGCGGCGGCGATGGTGCGTTGCCCGCGTGCCAGGCTCACCGCGGTCATCTCGGCGTCCAGCAGCGACGCGACCAGACACCACTCGGACGCCGCGTCGCAGTGCGCGATGGAGCCGCCGAACGTGCCACGGGTGCGGATCGGTAGGTGCCCGACATGGGCGGCCGCCCGGCGCAGCAGCGAGCCCAGCGGGCCGGGCACCGCGTTGTTCTGGACCTTGATGTGCCGGGTCCGGGCCGAGATCACCACGCGGTCGCCGACGGTCTCGATGCCGTCGAGCCCGGGCACCCGGTTGATGTCGACCAGCTGGGCGGGACTGGCCAGCCGGAAATTCATCATCGGCACCAGGCTCTGCCCGCCTGCGAGCACCTTCGCGTCGTCCGGATCGGCGGCCAGGATGCCCAGTGCCTCTTCCAGATCCGTCGGCGCGTGGTAGGTGAAGGACCGCGGTTTCACCAGGCATCCCCTCCGTAGTTCAGGGCGTAGACGTCGGTACGCCGGTCGTCTCGGGGACGGATCCGCTCGCCGCGCACTCGCGCGGCGCGAACCGCCTCGATGTCGATGACGGCGGTCGCCGAATCCGCCGCGGTGCGCGACAGCGGACCGGCGAGCAGTTCCCCGTAGGCGTCGCAGGCCACCGAGCCGCCGAGCGTGGCAGGCCCACCGCGTGCGGCGCCGGCCACCTGGGACACCGCGACCACCGCGACCTGATCGAGATTCGCCTGCGCGAGAACCGAATCCACGTGCCTGGTGCCGCCGGTCACCGGTACGGTGCGGTCGAAGCCGCCGACCCAGGCCGCCGGTGCCAGCACCAGGTCCGCGCCGCGCAGTGACAGCGCGCGCAACACCTCGACGAAGCGCAGGTCGTAGCAGATGCACACGCCGATGCGCCCGAACGCCGTATCCGCCACGGGAAGTCCGAGATCGCCCGGCGTGTAGACGTCCTTCTCCCGGTCGAACAGATGGAGCTTGCGGTAATGCAGCACCGGCCCCGATCCGTCGACGACCACGACGGTGTTGTACAGCTCCACCCCGGCCCGTTCGCAGAATCCGTAGGCCACCAAGCCGTCGAATTCACCTGCCAGACTGATGAACTGGGCTGCGGTGGGCCCGTCGAGCGGTTCGGCGACCTCGGCGGCGAGGTCCCGGTCGACGACGTAGCCGCTGATCGCGAGCTCCGGCAGCACCACCAGATCGGCCCCGCCGGTGAACGCGGCGCGCGCCCGGTTCAGCGCGGTGTCCCGATTGCCATCGACGGCGCCGACGGCGACGTCGATCTGCTCGAGCGCGACCGTGAGTGAGCCGTGCTCACGCCGTGAGTGCGTCCGTCGATCCGTCACACGGCGAGCGTAACATTCAATACAGTCGAAGTCATTAAGTGGAGTTGAAAGAGCGCGTCAGTTGTCGTCGAGGTTCACCCACACCGCGACCGCTGGCTCGTCGCCGGTGTTGGCGATGCGGTGCGGGCGATCCGACGAGTAGGCGATCACGTCGCCGGGCTCGAGTACATGGCTCTGCCCGTCGAGCTCGACCGTGAGCTGTCCGGAGATCAGCACGCCGAACTCGCGACCATCGTGATGGGTGGCCGACGGCCCGCTGGCGCCGCCGACGTCGTACTGGTTGACCGCCAGCTCCAACCCGGCCGCGGCGTCGTTGTGGGCGACGCGGCGCGTGGTTCCCTCGCCCATCCGCACCACGGTCTGCTCGGACAACCGGGTCACCGGCGACCCGTCGGCGCCGTCCTTGTGGGCGAACAAGTCGTACATGTGCACGCCGAGCGCCGACGCGACCGCGACGAGGGTGCCCACCGACGCGGTGGACACGCCGCGCTCCAGCATGCTCAGCATCGAGACACTGACCCCGGTGCGTTCGGCGACGTCGCGCAGGGTCAACTGCTGGCGCAGCCGCATCGCGCGGATCCTCGCCCCGACGAGCAGCATCGTCTGCTCGGCGGCGTCCGAATCACGCTCGGGCGCCGCCGCGCCCACCGCGGCACCGTTCCCGTTGTGCTTGACCGGCCGGTCGGACTTGGCGGCCGGCTTGTCCGACTTCCCCGCTTTTCGCGCGCCGGGGTTCCCCGCGGCGCTGCGCCTACCGGCCGGTGCAGCGGATCGAGAAGAAGTCATGGGCTCTCCGATGGGCTTCGTGGCGAGAACGGGCGGTTTCAGCGTGTTTCAGCGTACGTGAAAGAGACCGTATTGCCTGCATGTCACGCAGGCGAAATACGGAAAAATTCCGTCGCCGGGGCCCCGCCGCGGCCGGTTTCGCCGCGAGACCAGCCCGAATCCGGGCCCGCGAACGGGCCCGACCGGCTCACGCGCCGTACGGCCCGAACGCCTCGACCTTGGCCAGCGAGGCCAGCCGCTGCCGGTACAACAGGCTGGCAGCATCGGGAACCTTGATATGTAGTTCCTCACGCAAGGATTCGGGGAGCTTCTCCGGCCGCTGACTCTCCACGATGGTGCGGTCCTGCTCCATGATCGTGGTGGTGAAATCGCCGAACTTGCTGTCCGGCTCGTCGTGGGAGTGGTTACGCGCGATCACGACGAAGAGCTCGGTCGACGATTCGGTCATCGGCAGCGTGAACTGGGTGATGACGGTTTCCCGTCCGGTGCCGATCTCGATCTTCTTGAGATGGATGGTGAACGGCACCACCAGCGTGTACTCGTAGCGGACCTTCTGCGTGCCGCCCGCCCCGTAGAGATCGCTCGGCTCTTCCTGTTCGAGCCAGTAATGCAGTCCGTTGTCGAGCTTCTCGACTGTGTACGGGGCGATCTCCGCGGTCTCCTCGGTGCCCAGCAGGCCCTCGTGGACGTACGGGAAGTGGGAGAAGTCCATGAAGTTCTCGACCGCGCGCGCCGCGGAGGTGTTCCACACCCGCCGGTAGGACAGGAAGTACTTCCACGACGGGGTGTCGACGTCGTCGGGGAACGCCGGAAACTCGGCGCGCGGCTCCTCCATCGCCACCCAGACCAGGCCGTACTTCTCCTGCACCCGATAGGCCTTCGCGCGGGCGGTCGACGGGATCGGTGCGTCGGCCGGGCGTGACGGGATCCGCACACACGCGCCCGCTCGGTCGTACTGCCAGCCGTGGTACGGGCACACCAGCGTGCCGTTGCGGACCCAGCCGAGCGACAGGGCCGCACCGCGGTGGATGCACAGATCACGGAACGCCGCGACACCCTCCTCGTCACGGAAGGCGACGACGTAGTCGTCGAGCAGGGTGAAACGCTTCGGCTGGTCGGTGATGTCGTCGACGGCGGCGATCGGGTGCCAGAAGCCGGCGAGCGCGGACTGAGACATGGACTGAACTCCTGGGGGTGAGAGAAGGGGTGGGCCGGGTCATCGCGCGGCCGGAACGCGGCCGCCGTCCGGTATCAACCGCCAATCGCCGCCGTCGACCAGACCCCGGCGGAACAGCGCCGAACGCGGGACACCCTGCATCACTCTCACCTCCGGCAGAACACCGAATCAGCAGTGTCGAGTTTCAGTGTGGCTACAACCCAGCCGTAACCAGGGGGTGCAACACCCCGAATACTTCAACGAGTTTGAAGTTTAAGACAGTGGCCGGGGGCCCGCAAGCTCATCCGAAGCGCAATTCACCGAGCCCGCGCACGATCGCGTACCCGTCCGGCGCGGGCCGCTCGGGACCGTAGCGGTCCAGCAGCACCGCCGACAGTCCCGCGGCCCGCGCCCCCTCGATGTCGTTGACCAGCGAATCGCCGACCATCAGGCACTGCGCGGTGCTGACACCCAGTGCACGACAGGAGAATTCGAACGCGCGGGGATCGGGTTTGGCGCCGGGCAGCTCCGACGACGCGAACAGCGGCAACGCGAAGTCGGCCAGCGCGGTGGCCGCGACCTTGCGTCGCTGGTCACGGGCATCACCGTTGGTCAGTATCCCGACCCGTAGACCGGCCTCCCGCGCGCGGCGCACCGCGTGCTCGGCGTCGGGGAACGGCCGCCACGCATCCCGGTAGAAGCCCCAGTACGCCTCGAACAACGCGTCGGCGGCGCGGTCGGTCAGTTCGTCCGGGCTCAGCAGTGCCCGCACCCTGGCCCGCCGTTGTTCCGTCCGGGTCAGTTGCCCGCGCTGGTACATGTCGTAGTACTGCCGCTCGAGCACCTGCCAGGTGGTGACGAGCTCCTCGTAGGGCATCGCGAGCCCTGCGTGAACCGCCCACGAGCGCAACGCGTCCGCGGCCGCGCCGCGATGGTCGAGCAGCGTGTCGTCGAGGTCGAACAGAACCGCCTGCAGTCCGGGGCCGCCCCCGCTCATCTCTCCGACGCCAGCGCCAGGAACGGGGCCAGCGCGTCGGGGTCCTGCAGGGCCTCGCGACTGACGGCCTTCTCGGGGTCGACACCGGAGAGGATCTTCTTCACCGGCACCTCACACTTCTTGCCGCTGAGCGTTTTCGGCACCGCGGCGATCTCGATGAACCGGTCGGGTACATGCCTCGGAGACAGTTCCCGCCGCAGCGCGGTCCGCAGCGCCGGCTCGACGGCCTGAAGCGCCGCGTCGGCGGCGAGCACCACGAAGCACAGCAGTTCGCCCTCCGAGTCGTCGCCGAGTTCGGTCGTGTCGATCACCAGGGAATCCGCGACCTCGGCGAAACCCTCGACCACCGCGTAGAAGTCGGCGGTCCCCATCCGTACCCCGCCGCGGTTGAGAGTCGAGTCGGAGCGGCCCTGGATCACATACGAACCGCGCTCGGTGGCGATCACCCAGTCCCCGTGCCGCCAATACCCCGGGTAGTCCTCGAAGTACGCCGCCCGCAGCCGCTCGCCGTCGGGGTCGTTCCAGAACATCACCGGCATCGACGGCATCGGCTGGGTCAGCACCAGCTCCCCCACCTCACCGTGCAGATCGTCGCCGTTCTCGTCGAAGGAGCGCACGTCGGCGCCCAGCGCGGCGCACGACAGCTCGCCCAGCCACACCGGTACGGTCGGCGCCGCACCGAGGAACGCGGTGCACACGTCGGTCCCGCCCGAAATCGAGGAGATCTGGACGTGTTCCCCGACGTGTTCGGCGATCCACCGGAACCCGTTGACCGACAACGGGGAACCGGTCGAGCCCAGCGCCCGCATGGCCGACAGGTCGAAGTCGCGGCGCGGGCTGATCCCGGCATCCATGCACGCGTGGACGAACGGCGCCGACACCCCGAACAGGCGCACCTTGTGCTTCTCGGCGAGCGCCCACAGCACCGTCATGTCCGGGTGGCCGGGGTTGCCGTCGTAGAGCACGAGCGTCGCGCCGACCAGCAATCCGCCGACGAGGAAGTTCCACATCATCCAGCCGGTGGTGGTGAACCAGAAGAACCGGTCGCCGGGTCCCAGATCGTTCTGCAGACGCAGCGCCTTGAGGTGTTCGACCACGATTCCGCCGTGCCCCTGGACGATGCCCTTGGGCAGGCCCGTGGTGCCCGACGAGTACAGCACCCACAGCGGGTGGTCGAACGGCACCGGATCGAACTCCAGCGCGCCGGCCGCGGCGGTGAAATCCGCCCAGCTCGTGGCACCGGCCAGTTCGGCGGCGCGGTCGAGGTAGGGCACCAGAACCGTGGTGCGCACCGTCGGCAGCTGCTCACGCAACGCGTCCACCCGGTCCCGGATGTCGAACCTCTTGCCGCCGTAGCAGTAACCGTCCACGGCCAGCAGCACCACGGGTTCGATCTGGGCGAACCGGTCGAGCACCGCACGGGCGCCGAAGTCCGGAGAACACGACGACCAGATCGCGCCGAGGGAAGCCGCCGCCAGGAACATCACCAGCGTCTCGACACAGTTCGGCGCCAGCGCCACCACCCGGTCCCCGCGGCCGACGCCCGCGGCGATCAGGCCGGCGCGCGCCCGCCCGACCAGATCGCGCAGTTCGCCGTAACTGACCGTGCGTTCGACTCCGTCCTCGCGGGAGAACTCGACCGCGGTGTCGAAATCGTGCCGGCCGGGCGCGTCGGTCAACGCGTGCTCGGCGTAGTTGAGGGTGGCCCCGGGGAACCACTGCGCCCCGGGCATCTCCGTGCCGCCGAGCGCGCACTGCGGCGCATCGTGGAAGACGACCTCGCAGAAGCCGGCGACGGCGGACCAGAAACCCTCCGGATCACGCACCGACCATGCGTGCAACGCGCGGTAATCCAGCTCATCGGCGATCTGCGTGTCACGGCACATGTTGGCCCACCGGGTGAAGCGGACCAGTGCGGTGTCGCGCACCGTCTCGGGGTCGGGACGCCAGAGCACCGCAGGTTCCGATCCGGGAGTGCTGGACGAGTCCATGGGGGCGTTCTCCTTCATGGCCGGGCGCGGTCGCAGTAAGTGCTATGAAACAGGATTCAATCTAGATGAACTGATGCGGCCCCCGGTAGCGCCGAGCCGGGCGACCGCGGAGAATGCCCGCGTGACAATGCCGCGGCCCACTGACAGGCCGCGCTCGACCGGTCCCACCGTCACCGGCGCACTGCCGACCAAGGCGCACTGATCTTTTCGACGCGGCTCCCGGGTCGGGATGGTGCCGGCGCCGACGGCGGACAGTGAAGTTCAGCACTCCAGAAACTTATTTGATCCTATTGAAACCGGTGTTACTCTTACGCCGTGGCTGAACAGCAGAGTGCACCTGCGGGAATGAGGGTCATCACCCGCGAGCAGTGGGGTCCCGACCAGGGCCTGCTCACCGGCGGAACGTGGCGCGAGATCGTCGGTCCGCGCGCGGGCGCCGAATGCCGCGGCCTCTACGACCTCCAGTTCGACGAGGACGGCGAGACGACCCAGCTCACGCACACCTCCGAGGCCGCGTACTACGTCGTCGGCGGCGTCGGCACCGTCGTCCATGGCACCGACGGCGGCTCCCAGGACCTCGTCGAGGGATCCATGGTGCACGTCAGGCCGGGAACCCCGTACCGCCTGATCGGGCTGGCAGGCACCCGGATCGTCGGTGGGCCGTGCCCGTCCGGGTCGCCGATCACCGGGGCACCGGTCGTCGCGTCCGAGTCGGCGGAGGTGTGGCCCGAGATCTCGGTGCATCATCGCGACTCCCCCGGTCTGCTGGTGCCGTTCATCTCCCAGGACGCCCGCCTGGTGGTGTGGCTCGGGATCGGCGCCGTGGCGGCCAACATGAACTACGTCGTCCTGCAGCCCGGCGAGCGCAACAAGGAACACGTGCACGCGTACTCCGAGGACACCATCCACATCCTGGAAGGGCACGGCACCGCCGAAAACGTCACCACGGGAGAGAAACTGCAGTTCGGGCCCGGCGACACCATCCACATCGAGATCGGCTTCTGGCACGCGGTGGCTGCTGACCGCGGCGAGCGGGTGGTCAGCGTCGGTGGGCCGTGCCCGGCCGACGTCGACATGCTGCGCGCTGCCGGCGTCGACGTGGACGGGATCGAATTGCCGCCGGGGACATCGCTTCCGGCCCCCGGACTGGCCCGGTAGTCGGCAGCCACGCACCGGCCGCGCGAGACACGAAAGGGCCGCCCGTCGATTTCGACGGGCGGCCCTTTCGCTGTCGGGGTACCGGGTCAGTGCGCGACGCCGAAGAACAGCTCCTCGAGGGCGCCTTCTTCGAGCAGCGCGCTTGCGTCGACCGCGGGGGCGAGCGTGCCGTCGGACATGAAGTGCACCCGGTCGACGGCGGGCAGGCAGATCCGGGGGTGCTCCTCGATGATCCAGAGCACGCCCGCTCCACGGTCACGCAGCCGCTGGATGTCGGCGATACGCTCGCGCACGATCAGCGGTGCGAGCCCGGTGGTCGGCTCGTCGAGCATCAGCAGCGACGGCGAACTCACCAGCGCGCAGGCGATCGCGAGCATCTGCCGTTCACCACCGGACAGCGTCGCCGCCGCCTGCTTGATGCGTTCGTTGAGCCGGGGGAACTGCACGAGCACCTCTTTGGTGGTCGCGCGCGCCTCGGAAAGACTGCCGCGACACGACACCTGCAGGTTCTCCTGCACGGAGAGCTCGGGAAACACGTTGCCCTGCTGGGGAACATAGCCGATCCCGAGTTCGGCGATGTGGTTCTGCGGCACCGCCGCGAGGTCCTTGCCGTCGAACCGCAGGGTGCCGCCCATCACCGGCAGCGACCGGGCGATGCACTTCATCAGCGAGGACTTGCCGGCGCCGTTGGGTCCGACGATCGCGACGATCTCGCCCGCCGCGACCCGCAGCGTCGCGTCGCGGACCACCGTCAGCGGGCCGTACCCGGTACTCAATCCGTCCGTTTCAAGCAACATCGGATTCCTCCGCTCCGCCGAGGTAGATACGTTTGACGTTGGGATCGTTGCCGATCTGCTCGGGGGTGCCCGACGCGATCACCGCACCGGTCTCCAGCACATGCACCTTGGCGGCCAGTTCCAGCACGAAGCTCAGGTTGTGGTCGATGACCAGGACGCCGATGCCGCGGGCGGCGATTCCCCGGATGATTCCGGACAGCACCTCGATCTGGTTGACCGTCATCGCTGCGGCTGGTTCGTCGAGCAGCAGCATGCGCGGTGCCAGCGCGAGCTGGCGCAGGATCTCGACCAGTTTGGCGTCCCCGGGCGAAAGATCGCTCATCGCACGG
The DNA here is from genome assembly GCF_010725485.1 of Mycolicibacterium parafortuitum. Taxonomy (NCBI): domain Bacteria; kingdom Bacillati; phylum Actinomycetota; class Actinomycetes; order Mycobacteriales; family Mycobacteriaceae; genus Mycobacterium; species Mycolicibacterium parafortuitum. The sequence continues at coordinate 4,977,479 of NZ_AP022598.1, forward strand.
TCTCCGAGGTGCGCGGCGTCGGCCTGCTCGAGTTGAGCCCACGCAGCGTCGTGCGCCTCACGGCGACGTCTGCGGTCCTTGGTCCAGCTCACGAACGGCGACCAGGGGTGGTCCAGCGTGTTTCCGGTCAGCGCCAGCGCGACGTTCTCGACCACCGTCATCGAGCTGAAGCCGACCGGTGTCTGGAACGTGCGTACCAGTCCGGCACGCGCCACCTTGTGGGCGGGCAGACCGGTCAGCTCGGTCCCGCCGAAGACGACCCGCCCGGCGTAGGGCGTGCCGAACCCCGAGATCACGTTGAACAGAGTGGTCTTGCCCGCGCCATTGGGTCCGATCAGCGCGGTGATCTCCGCGCTCGAGATCGTGATGTCGACGTCGCGCAGCGCCTGGACACCACCGAAGGTCTTGTTGACACCGATGACCTGAAGGTCAGGCGTTTTGGTCATTGGCACTCCCGGTCAGAATCGGTGTGGACACTGCGGCCGGGCCGGCCCCTGCCGCGGCCGGAGCGGGTACCTGCCTGGTGTGGCGCCGCCGCAACCTCGCGAACGTCCCGCTCTCGCTGAGCAGTCCGTCGGGACGCCAGCGCAGGACCGCGATCAGCAGCAGACCCACCAGCAGCGGATGCGCCGCCGCGTGCAGATTGGACAGCTCCGGCGGCACACTGACCAGCCGGACCATCTCGCTGGCGCCGGTCAGCAGCAGTGCGCCGACGATCGGGCCGAACCGGCTGCCCAGCCCACCGATGACCAGTCCGGCCCACAGCGTGAACGTCAGGTGCGAACTGAACACCGACGGCACCAGAGCGCCCAGGATCCACGAGTAGGCCGGCCCGACGAACAGCCCGCACATCAGGCCCACGGTCGCGTAGGTGGACAGCCTCAGCGACTTGATGTTCTTGCCCATCGCCATCGCCAGCGGCTCGTTGTCCCGCGCCGCCCGCAGGGTCGCGCCGTAGGACGACGTGGCGATCCTGGAGCAGATCAACCAGACCACCGCGGTCAGAAGCACCGTGATCGCCAGGCGCACATAGGGATAGCCGTCGATGGTGAACTGGAACTCGAACGGCTTGACGATCGTCGTGAGGCCGAACGTGCCGCCGGTGATGTCGCGCCGGATGATGATGATCTGGCGCAGGATCTCCGCGAACGCGAAGGTGGTGATCAGAAAGTACTCACCGCGCAGCCGCAGTGCGGGCCAGCCGATCACGATTGCGACCGCGGCGGTGATGAGCCCCGCCCCGAGCATTCCCAGCGGCCACGCCAGCCCCAGCCCGGGCACCAGCGCGTCCGCCGAGGTGGTCAGCAGCACATACGAGTACGCGCCGACCCCGATCAGCCCTGCGATACCGAGATCCCACATACCGCCCCAGGCGGCTTCGAGATTCAGCAATTGGGCGGCCATCGCGAACACGAAGGCCAAGGTCGCGATGGTGACGAGGAACTCGACCGAGATCATGCCGCCGCCTCCTTACGGGACTGGAACGAGAACAGGCCCTGCGGGCGGATCAGCAGCACGCCGATCAGGATCGCGAACGCGACGATCGGCCGGTAGGCGGTGTCGATCACCAGCGAGCTCATGTCCATCACGATGCCGAGCACCAGTGCCGCGGCGATGACGCCGAGGATGTTGCCGGTGCCGCCGAGCACGGCCGCGGCGAGGACCAGAAGAATGTAGCCCCAACCGGATTCGGTGGACACCGAGCCGAGAATTCCGGTCATGATGCCTGCCACGGCGGCCAGCGCACCGGAGATCGCCCACACGGTGGTGCTCACCCGGCCGATCGCCACGCCACGGATCTGGGCCAGCTCCCGGTTGGACGCCACCGCGCGGATGTCGCGGCCCACCCCCGTGCGGCCGAGCAGCAGCCAGAGCCCACCGATCACGATGACGGCCACCAACAGCATCACGATCTCGCCGGGTGCGACGTTGAACGGCCCGACCTGGCGGGCGGCGCCGAGTTCGATCGAGAAGACCCGAAGGTCGGTGCCGAACACCGCGATCATGGCTCCGTACGTGACGAACGCCAGACCCACCGAGGTGAACAGCAGGACGTTGCCGCCCCGGTGCTTCACGGGGTCGAAGAACACCTTGCCCGACACGACGGCCAGTGCGGAGGTGATCGCGATCGCCGCGGCGATGCCGCCGACGACCCCGAGGGCTTCGCCGAGCGCGACCGCGAGCAGGGCGCCGAGGGCCATGAACTGTCCGTGCGCGATGTGCAGGAAGCGCTCGGTGTTGCGCAGCAGCGCGAAACCCGAGGTCGCCACCGCCAGCATGCTGCCGGTCAGTAACCCGAATAGCAGGTTGTCCAACGAATTACCTTTCCAACGGAGGACGGAGCCGGGGCGGTTGGGGGTGGGGGCACCGCCCCGGCGCCGTGGTCATTCTGGGCGGGTCATTCCGGGCGCAGCGCCGGATCGACCTCGACCTGCTCACCCGGTGTCCACACGCCGTCCTTGACCTTCAGGACCGCGAGGATCGGCGACTCCAGGTTGCCGAACTCGTTCATGTCGAGAGTGCTTGAGGCACCGTCGAAGTCGATCTCCTCACCGTTGGCGAGGGCTTCCTTGCCCTCGGCGAACGAGTACACCTTCTTGCCTGGGGCGCTGGCCACGTCGACGATACGGGCGGCGACGTCGGCGCCGTTGGTGCTCTGCGCGGCCTCCATCGCCAGCGCGAACAGCACGTACTGGTCGTAGTTGTTCGCGTCGTACATACCGGGTTCCGGGTCTCCGCCGGTCGCGGCACGGAACCGCTCCGCGTAGGACTTGTAGGCAGGGCTGTCGACGTCGAACGCCGTCAGCGCGGCGGTCAGCTGCCCGGCGTTGGGCAGCGCGGCGACCTCGTCGGTGATCAGGTCGGGTGAGACATAGATCGGGATGTCGTAGCCGCGCCGGTTGATCTCACGCAGGATAGGGATACCCGCTTCCACGCCGGCGGCCAGATACAGTGCGTCCGGCTGGGATTCGAGCGCCTTGGCCACCTCGCTGTTGTACGACGAGGCGCCTGGTTCGATGGTCACCGAGTTCACGGTGCCGCCCGCCTTCTCGAAGGCCTCGGTCGCGACCTCGGCGGGGCCGGACGCGCCTTCGGTGTTTTGCACGATCATCGCGAGCTTCTTGACCCCCGCATCGCGCGCCACCTGGGCGACGATGATGCCGGCATCGCTGTCGGAAGCGGTGACACGGAAGGAGAACTTGCCGCCGCGATCGTCGAGGAAGGTGGTGCCGCAAGAGGAGCAGATGTTGGGCAGTTGACGCTGCTGGATCTGGTCGAAAAGCGCGACCTGTCCGTCGGATTCGAGGCTGCCCATCACCATCGCCTTGTCGACGGTGGTCAGCTTCGAGAAGCCGGCGACGGCTCCGTCGACGGTCGAGCGGTTGTCCTCGGTGACGAGCACGACTTTGCGGTCCATCACCCCGCCCGCGTCGTTGATCTCGTCGACGGCGATCTTCGCGGCAGAGATCGCCGGCGGGGTGAACGGCGCATAGTCACCCGTGACGCCGATGAGCTGCCCGAAGACGATGTCACCGCTGGAGGATCCGCCAGAGGACTGGCCACCGCGGTCGTCTCCGTCGGCACAGGAAGTCAGGACGAGGCTCAACGCGGCCCCGACTCCGATGACGCGACAGCAAGATTTCAACTTCACTTCATGACCTCCGACGCTGGTTCGTGGAACACGGCTGGTCCGAACACGGCCCGCTGTGATGTCGCTGAGCGTACAATGGGATTGAAACTCACGCAGGATTTCGCGCATCTTTCGGTCCGAAGAACGGGTGACTTGCACACCTATAACTTCAAGTTGGTTGAAAGAATAGGTCAGTGTGACGCAGATCGCAAGGCTCTGCGGGCGGCGCGTCGGCCTGCCGTTTTGGCAGGTGACCGGCACTCACCGGACGTCGATCGCCAGGCGTTCGCGGCATGCACACGCGGGTGACGTCCCACGCCGATCGTCCGCGTTCGACTTCATCCGAACTGAAATGGTTACACATTTTTTACGTCGAGTGGGGCCTGCGGCACCACCGGGACGATCGAGGTACGCCGCCGGACTCCGGCAACCCTGCCGGTCAGCGGTCCGTACACCTCGATACCGGTGAAATCGACGGGGAACAGCCCTCACAGAAAGTCTCTGGTCGCGGCTCACCGCGTTCCTCGCAGCTGCGGCACAGGCCCGGGCCTACGGTTGCCGAGCGTCACGGCCTGCCATGCCGGACCGACTGGCGGATTGAGCCGGACTGAAGGTGGTGCGGCCCGCGCCACCGGCTCCGGTGTCCGACCGCCGACACCGGTCGAGCGCGCGCCGCAATGGCGACGAACGGCGCGCGCCGGCGTATCCGATGGTCCCGGGGTCCCGGGCATCGGCGGGTAGCGGGACTGCACTGCCACTGAAGGACCCGGGAGTGGGCAGGATGGGCACCGACATCAGTGCTGTTGAATCTTCTGGCGCGATCGCCGTATGTGAAGTGTCCGCGAAAACCACCGCCAGGCCATCGCGCCGACACAGCGACAGCACAAGCGATTGTCAGTTACAGTGAAACTCTCTTAGATAAGTTCAGCCTCGGTAAACAGCACGGGAGACATATGAGCGTGCCTGACGAGAGCCCGTTCCTCGATATCCAGGCCGCCTCGGAAATGACGAACCGCCGCCTGGGTGCCGAAATCCGGCGTATCCGGATGGAATCGGGTCTCACGCTGGTGGACATCGCAGCGGCGACGGGTTTGAGCGCATCGATGCTGTCGATGCTCGAACGGGGCAAGACCGGTGTGTCCGTCGGTTCGCTCGTCGCGGTGGCCTCGGCACTCGACGTGGCGATCGGGGACCTCTTCCATCCGGCCAGAGGTCCGGAGCTGTCGCTGGTACGCCATGCCGATCAACAGGAGCTCACCCTCGGACCCGGGGTCACGCGGCGGGTGATCCAGCGCAGCAGGAAGCACGGCCTCGAGGTGGCATCGTTGAAGCTCGCCGTCGGTGCGCACACCGGTACCGAACTCGTCCGGCACGAAGGCCAGGAGATCGTGGTGGTCCAGGCTGGACGCCTGACCGTGCAGAGCGGTACCGCGTCCCACGACCTGGACGCCGGCGATTCGATCCGGCTCGACGCCGACTGCCCGCACCGGTTCGCCAACGACGGCGCCGAACCCGCGGAAGCGCTGTTGATCGCGCAGGTGTCGGTGCCGAACAGTCACGGCCATTGACCGGCCGATCCGTTTCATTCAGTGGAGAGGTATGAGATGACTCAGACAGTGCGTGGTGTGATTTCGCGGGCCAAGGGCCAGCCGGTCGAGGTGGTCGACATCGTCATCCCCGATCCCGGACCCGGCGAAGTGGTCGTGGCCGTCCAGGCCTGCGGGGTCTGCCACACCGACCTGACCTACCGCGACGGCGGCATCAACGACGAGTTCCCGTTCCTGCTCGGCCACGAAGCCGCCGGCATCGTCGAAACCGTGGGCGAGGGCGTCACCAACGTCGCACCCGGCGACTTCGTCATCCTCAACTGGCGCGCCGTCTGCGGACAATGCCGCGCCTGCAAACGCGGCCGCCCCCAGCTGTGCTTCGACACCCACAACGCCACCCAGAAGATGACCCTGACCGACGGCACCGAACTGACCCCCGCCCTGGGCATCGGCGCCTTCGCCGACAAAACCCTCGTCCACCAAGGCCAATGCACCAAAGTCGATCCCGCCGCCGACCCCGCCGCCGCCGGCCTACTCGGCTGCGGCGTGATGGCCGGCCTCGGCGCAGCCATCAACACCGGCGCACTCACCCGCGACGACACCGTCGCGATCATCGGCTGCGGCGGCGTCGGTGACGCCGCCATCGCCGGCGCCGCACTGGTCGGGGCCAAAAAGATCATCGCCGTCGACACCGACAACCGGAAACTCGACTGGGCCCGCCACTTCGGCGCCACCCACACCATCAACGCCCGCGACCTCGACCCGGTTGCCACGATCCAGGATCTCACCGACGGGTTCGGCGCCGACGTCGTCATCGACGCCGTCGGACGCCCCGAAACCTGGAAACAAGCCTTCTACGCCCGCGACCTCGCCGGCACCGTCGTCCTGGTCGGCGTACCCACCCCCGACATGACCCTCGACATGCCCCTGATCGACTTCTTCTCCCGCGGCGGAGCACTCAAATCCTCCTGGTACGGCGACTGCCTCCCCGAACGCGACTTCCCCACCCTCATCGACCTCTACCTCCAAGGCCGCTTCCCCCTCGACAAATTCGTCTCCGAACGCATCGGACTCGACCACATCGAAGACGCCTTCCACAAAATGCACGCCGGCGACGACGACGCAGTGCTGCGCTCGGTTGTCGTATGGTGAAGCGCGCGTTCGGATGACCTCGCGGCTGGCCCGCCGTCACACCGCGCTGACCGCGACTCCCCTGCTGCTGATGGGCGTCGCACTGGCGGCGTTCAATCTGCGCCCGGCGGTCACCAGCATCGCGTCCGTGCTGGGCGAGGTCCAGGGCGACCTCGGCGCGTCGGTGGTCTGGGCGAGCGTGCTGACCGCTGTTCCCGCAGTGTGTTTCGGCCTCGCCGCGATCGCGGCACCGTGGTTGAACCGCCGGTTCGGACTCGCCAGGGCCATCGGTCTGGCCCTGGCGGTCCTGACCGCAGGGCTCGCGCTGCGCGTCGTCGGCGGGCCGTGGCTGGTGCTCGGCGGCACGTTCATCGCGACGTCGGGCATCGCGATCGGCAATGTGCTGATTCCGGTGGTCGTCAAGCAGTCCTTCCCCGATGCCGTCGGACGGGTGACCGGCATGTACACCGCGGCGCTGGCAGCCGGAGGCGGGATCGCCGCCGCCGCGACACCGGCCCTCGATTCGCTGCTCGGCGGCTGGCGGCCCGCGGTCGGGTCCTGGGCGATGTTGTCTGCGGCAGCGCTGATCCTGTGGAGCATCGGGGTCCGCCACGGTGAGGTGCCCGACCACACGGTTCCCACCGACGGTCCCCGCCGTTCGCTGCTCCGAAACCCGGTGGCCTGGGCGGTCGCCGGCTTCTTCGGTATGCAGTCGTGCTCGGCCTACATCCTGATGGGATGGCTGGTGGAATTCTTCGTGTCTCACGGAATTCCGCGGCCCGAGGCCGGACTCATGCTGGCGCTGATGAACCTGATGGGCATTCCGCTGAACCTCGTCGTCCCGATGTTCGCGCTGCGCAGGCCCTCCCAGTCCGGGTGGATCCTGGCCGTCACGTCGGCGACGATGATCGCGACCGTCGGGCTGTGGGTCGCACCGACCGCGGCGCCGTGGCTGTGGACGGTGTTGTTCGGCGTCGGGACCGCCACCTTGCCGATCGCGCTTGGCGTGGTCGCGCTCCGTGCCCGGGCCACCGCCGAGACCGCCGCGCTGTCGGCGATGTCGCAGGGTTTCGGCTACCTCATCGCGGCGACGGGTCCCCTGGCCTTCGGTGTGCTGCACGCGGTCTCGGCCGGCTGGAGGCTCCCGATCCTGCTGCTCGGCGCGGTCACGCTGATCCAGGGTGCTCTGGGGTGGGTGGCGGGCCGGCCACGGTCGGTGTGAGATCCCTTGGCGCACAGCACGAAGCGTTGCGGGGTTACTTCGCCGACTTGTCCGACTTCGCCGCCTTGTCCGACTTCACCGCCTTGTCCGACTTCGCCGCCTTGTCCGACGCGGTGTCGGTGCGGGACGTTCGGGCGCCGTCACGGTCCCTGGTCGGCTTCTTCGACGTCTGCGTCGCGGTGGTCTCGTCATCGGCACCGCTGAGCTTGTCGGCCGCGGCGTCGAGGGCCGCACCGACCGTGCTCGAACTGGGCATCGCCGCGCCCGGGGTGGCCTCGTCGACGGTGCGCTCCGTGGCCGCGATCTGCTCCCCGAGGCTGCGCTGTCCGTCCATCTCGGGGCCCGCCCCCGCGTCGATCTCAGCCTGCTGTTGCGCGGCGGCGGTCAGACCCAGGTTCACCCCGCCCGCGTCCTGGTCGCCCGCGTCGCGGGTGACGATGTCACGGATGCGCTGCGGCACATCAGGCCCGCCGAGGCGGGCCGCGACGTTGGCGGGATCGTTGCGACTGTAGGCGCGGTCAACCTGCGCGCGCAGCTCGGCTTCGCGCGGCGCCAGCCGCGGATTGGCCTGCACCAGGGGCAGAGTTTCGGCCGGGACCAGGTAACGAACCGTGGTGCCGCCCAGTGCATTCTCGGTGACGGTGGTGTTCTGCTTCGGCACGTCGGACAGGTCGGAGAACATCGTCTGAACGTGTCGCAGCACCGAACCCGTGATCGCGTTCGAGATCGCGGTCAGGTTGAAGCGATCCGGGAAGTCGGCCATACCGTCGTATTCGCCGGTCACCTCGACGGTGTCGTACACCGTGGCAGGAGGCCGCCGATAGGTGTAGTCATACTGCGGGTTATAGGTTTCCGTGTCGTCGATGATCTCCTGCCTGCTGGAGTCCGCGACGACGACGAAGTTGATCTCCTCGGCGGCTGGGTCGGCTTCACCGTCGTTCTGCCATCCGCGCAGGGTTTCGGTGACCACCAGTGACCCTGCCGACAACCCCACGACAGTCACCTGTTCCCCGTCGAGCAGGTTGCCGTCGGCGTCTCGCTCCAATTGCGCCAGCGCCTGGTCGATCTGCGCGTTCAGGTTCGCACGCCCGATTTCGATGGACTGGCCCAGCGTCCGGGTCTGACTGGCTTCGGCCGGCCAGTTGACGCTGACCCGCCGGTCGTAGTCCTGCAACGCCCCGCCCAGGAGCTGGGACATCACGACCTCGTGCAGGCTCGGTGTTCCGAGACCTCCGACGACCAGCGCGGTACTGGCCGCCCACCCCGACGCCGCGGTCGATACGGCTAGTGCCACCGACGCCGCGGCAGCGCCGCATGCAATGCCCGTGTCACGTGCTCCGCGTTTAGTGAATCGCATGAAGATTCCCCCATTGATCAGTAGATTTCGTCACATGTGCGCCGCGACCGGCGCGAATAAGGGATGTTCGTGGAACGAATAGACCAAACCAGCAATTCTCATCAACGCGCATGAGGCAAACGGCAGGGCCTTTAAGTCGATTTATCTCGCGGTGCATCGCCATGGCTTTCACCACCACGAGAGGCGGAGACCTGTCCACGCTCCGACATTGCTCTCACACGCGGTAGCTAATAATAATCTCCAATCATCGACACTGTCGTGAACTGGGAGCGGGTAATCGGATGCGGCGGCCGGCGCGGTCACTCGGCGCCCTCGGCCCGCGATGACCAGCACAGGATCCTCGCGATGATCTTGGTGGACGGGCGTTTGGATTTGACGAAGCGGGCAATACCACTGGCGCCAGCGTCACCCACCTACGCGATTGGAACTGACATGATCATCCTCGGAATCATCCTTCTGCTGATCGGCTACTTCACGCACCTGTCGATCCTCTACACGATCGGCGGCATCCTCGTGGTCGTCGGTGTGGTGCTCTGGATCCTGGGCGCGGTCGGACGTCCTGTCGGCGGTCGCAAAGTCTGGTTCTAGCGGCACCCAGCCGCTTCTGACGCACACTGAAAGCCCCTGTCCACAGGGGCTTTCAGTGTGCCAGGGGCCCTCTTCGCGCAGGTTTGCCCACCATTGCGCGCATCGGGCCAGCCGATTAACATCGTTGAAATGAGTTCAACTGTGCTCAACAGCGGTGTGGGCGGCGCCGCGTTCACTCCGGCGCAGCTGGGGCCGCTGCTGCTGCCGAACCGCTTCATCCGCGCGGGCACGGGCGAGTCGATGGCCGACAAGGACGGCCGGATCGGGCCGGGATATGCGGTGTTACACGAGAATTTGGCCCGCGGCGGCGTCGGGCTGGCGTTCACCGGGCACATCTTCTGCCATCCCCGGGGCAGATACGGGGAACTGCAGGCGGGACTGCACGACGACGACGCCATCCCGCAGTTCCGTGCGGTGACCGACGCGGTACACCGTCGCGGCGGGCGCATCGTCGCCCAGATCGCGCACGCCGGAAGCCAGTCCATGATCGCGGGGAACGACCCGCTGGCGCCTTCTGCGGTCGACAACGTGATGACGGGCAGGAAAGTGCGCGCAGCGCGCGTCGACGAGATCGAAGACGTCATCGATGCTTTCGCGCAGGCGGCGCGCCGCGCCGTCGAGGCCGGCTTCGACGGTATCCACCTGCACGGCGCCAACGGGTACCTGATCAGCCAGTTCCGTTCGCCGCTGACGAACCGGCGCGACGACGAATGGGGCGGCAGCCGGCAGCGCCGGGACCGGCTCGCGGTGGAGATCATCCGCGCGATTCGCGCCCAGCTTCCTCCCGGACGGTCGTTCACGATGAAGGTCGGCGTCGCCGACCTGGTCGACGAACCCGGCGGGTTGAACGTCACCGACGCGGTCGAAGGCATCGGGACGTTCGTCGACGCGGGCCTCGACGGGGTCGAGATCTCGTCGAATCTGATGAGCGACTACGTCAGTGCGTCGATCAGACCGTATGTCGCGGTCACCCGTCGCCGTGCGCTCGCCGACATACTCGTGCACCGACTCCACAAGTCACCCGAACCCGAGGCCTATTTCCTCGATTTCGCCGATGCGGTCCGCGCCCGGGTGGACACGAAGATCATCCTCGTCGGCGGTATCCGCCGCCTCGACACGGTAGAGCGCCTGATCGCAGGCGGCCGTGCGGATTTCGTGTCGATGGCCCGCCCGTTCATCCGGGAGCCCGACCTGGTCAACCGACTCGCCGCCGGTGCACAGACCTCACCGGCGTGCGTATCGTGCAACATCTGCCTGATGCACGACGAGCACCATCCGCTGAAGTGCTGGCGCATCCCACGCATGAACCTGCTGCGGCACGCCCGTTACCGGTTCACAGGCGGATTCGGGACCAAAGGGTCCGGCCGTAAGCCCTCGGCCGCCGAACTCTGAGATCCCCGACGCAGTGACACCGCGGCCACGACCCCGGCGCCGCCGAGCGTCACGACCACCAGGGGCCAGAACAGCAACTGCGCGAACGCGATCCGGCGTTGCACCTTCGCGCCGCGACGTGCCAGCGACCGCGAACTGCGGATCACACCCACGGAAGACTCCCCTGTGTCGGACGGACCTGCCTCGGACGGACAGCGGCTTTCGAGCGAACGGTACCCGTGCGCCTGATGGATGAAACCGTCACGCGCGCCTACCCCGGGACCGCCGCAACAGCCGGCCGCTCAACCGCGTCTTGTGCTCCTTGTCCCGGTTCTTCTCGATGACGCTGGTGTCCCGCAGCGGCAGTTGGAGGGTGTCCTCGGCTTTGATGCCGGCCTGCAGCTGCCGCCCGCGTTCGAGTTCGGCGTCGATCTCCGCGCCGAACAACAGCGCCAGGTTGGTCAGCCACAGCCAGAGGAGGAAGACGATGACACCGGCGAGGGCCCCGAACGTCTCGTTGTAGTTGCCGAAATTGGCGACATAGAGCCCGAATCCGAGGGACGCGACCACCCACGTCACGATCGCGATCGCCGCGCCGACGCTGATCCAGCGGAACTTCGGCTGCCGCACATTCGGACTGAAGTAGTAGAGCATCGCGACGCCGAGGATGACGAGGACCAGCAGACCCGGCCAGCGCGCGATGTTCCACACCGTCAGCCCGGTGGCACCGACGCCCAGGTATCCGCCGATCGCCTCGGCCACCGGCCCGCTCAGGGCCAGCGCGAGGGCGACGACCGCGGCGACCAACAACCCGACCAATGTCAGGACCAGCTGCTGCAGACGAAGTTTCCACCCCGGCCTGCCCTCGTCGACCTCGTAGATCCGGTTCATCGCGCGCCCGAACGCACCGACGAACCCGGACGCCGACCACAGCGCGCCGATGATGCCCACCACCAACGTGAACCCGGCCGAGGGGGCGTCGACGAGCTGCTGGATCGGGTCACGCAGGACGTCGACGGCGGCCCCGGGACTGATGTCGTCGACGATCTGCAGGATCGCGTCCGCGGTGCGTTCGCCTTGTCCGATCACCCCGAGCAGCGACATCACCACGACCAGTGCGGGAAACAGCGACAGCACCGCGTAGTAGGTCAGCGCGGCCGCCAGATCGGTGCACTGATCGCGGCTGAACTCATCGGCGGTCTTGCGCAGCACGAACATCATCGACGGCCGCGTGAGGTCGGTCGGTGAATCGGGCTTACCCGGATCGTCGGCCGGCGGCGCATCCTGCTGGGGCGACTCGGGCGGTTCGGATACGGGCGGCGCGCCGCCCTGACCGGTGTCCTCCCAGGGGCCCTCGCCGAGGTCCTCCCCGACGGCCGGTTCCCGCTTGGACCGCGTCAGCGCGCCGGTCGCCAACCCCGCGGCGAAGGCACCGGCGATCGCCGCGGGGCGCGCGACACTCACCTGCTACACGCGTGGCTGGGTGGTGCGGCGGCCGGTGACGGCGACGTATATGGCGATCAGCACCACGGCCACGACGATGCCCACCAGGAACGGAATGATCTCGAAGCCGCCGTTGGAGTTCGAGTAACCCAACTGATAGCACAGCCACGTGCCCAGGAACGAACCCAGCGCTCCGAGAACGATGGTCATGAGTACACCGATGTTCTGCTTGCCGGGCATGACGAGCCTGGCCAGAGCGCCGATGATGAGTCCGACGACGATTGCGCCGATGATGGTTCCGATCATGATCTGCTCCCTCACTTGGTCCCGACCCGGCACGGGTAACCGGGAAGCAGCAAACTAAACGCGGGATGGTCTTCGACCGGTTCGGCGTTGTCACCTGTCATGGCTGTTGACGACCTGTTCCAACCTCTGACCGTGCGCTCGCTGACGGTGCCCAATCGGTTCGCGATGGCGCCGATGACGCGCCAGGGCTCGCCGGGCGGGATTCCCGGCGCCGACGTCGCCGAGTACTACCGCAGGCGCGCTGCCGGCGGCGTCGGGCTGATCATCACCGAAGGGGTGCGCCTGCCCGACCCCGCCGCGGGGTATCCGTTCACGATCCCGACGATCACCGGTGACGAGGTTCTGACCGGGTGGAGGCGCGTCGTCGACGCGGTTCACGCCGAGGGGGCGACGATCGCCGCGCAACTGTGGCATCAGGGCGCCGAACGCGACGACGCCGACGGCGTGGTGACGGTGAGCCCGTCCGGCGTCGACGGGCTCGGCAACCCGAAGGGACGCGCGTTGCGCCGTGATGAACTCCCCTCGGTCGCAGCGCAGTTCGCGCAGGCGGCGGCGACCGCGCGCGAGCTCGGTTTCGATGCGGTCGAACTACACGGTGCGCACGGCTATTTGCTCGACCAATTCCTTTGGGAGAAGACGAATCTGCGCGAGGACGACTACGGCGGCGACCTGCAGGGGCGAACCCGGTTCCCCGCCGAGGTGGTCTCCGCGGTACGCGCCGCGGTGGGCTCGGACTACACGATCATCTTCCGCTTCTCCCAGTGGAAGGGCACCGATTACGGCGCGTCGCTGGCCGAAGATCCGGCCCAGCTCACGCAGCTGCTCACACCGCTGACCGCTGCCGGCGTCGACATCTTCCATCCCTCGACGCGCAGACATTACGTGCCCGCTTACCCCGCCGCCGACCCGGTGCGCAGCCTCGCGGGCTGGACCAAGGCCGTGACCGGATCCCCCGTCATCGCCGTCGGATCGGTCGGGTTGCAGACCCAGTTCCGCAGCGAAAAGCCCGGGCAGCTCATCGAACCCGAGTCTGCGGAGCGACTGGTCGCCCAGTTCGACGCGGGCGAGTTCGACATCGCCGCACTCGGGCGCGCACTGCTGGCAGACCCGGCATGGGTGAACCGACTGCGGGACGGGACACTCGACGGCTTCCAGGGTTACGACCCCGAGAAGGCGCTCTCGAAGCTGGCCTGAGCCTGTCGTTCACCCAATCACGTTGCATTTCAGCAATAACGGCGCCGTGCGATACGAGTGACGTGGAACGTCAAATCGCATGTCCGCGGCCTTTCCTGAGGGTTTAGTGAGACCTTGGGGCGCCTTCGAGGACAGAACACGAAGCACCGGCGACAAAAGCCCTGATCATGACATTCTCCCGGCTGATCTGGGCGGACGCCGTCCGAGGGCACCTCCTGGCTGAGGTTGCTTTCGGGGTGAGACGACGTATGGTCGTAATCAGGTGCAAAACGTGTGTCATCGCCGTGGTGACAACCCCCCGGGGGGCCGAACCCCACCCATGCCACGGCGAACAAATACTGCCGCAGCAAGCGCATGTCGAGAATCCGGCGTGATCCTTGGTCAGACGCCAATCGCAAGCCAGCGGCCCACGACGTACGCGACCGCTTGCCGCCGTCGAAGGCCCTGCCTGCTGAGGAGCAGAAGAATACGGGCCGTCGGTCTGAATGAGCTGACGACACCAGCGCTCATCAACCGAGTGCAAGCAACGCGAAACGTCTACGACACGGAAGCCGTGATCCCAAGTGCAAACCCAGACTCTTTCGCCCCGCGAAACCCCCACCCCCGCGCGCAGGCGCGATAGCTACCACGACGTGCTGGACATGTTCCGCGAGATGGGCGTCCTCGATCCCGAATCCGCCGCCTACCGGCGGCAGCGCGAAGCGATCATCGCACGCTGCCTGCCGCTGGCCGACCACATCGCCCGCCGTTTCCGCGGCCGCGGCGAAACCCACGAAGACCTGATCCAGGTCGCGCGCGTCGGCCTGCTCAACGCCGTCAACCGCTTCGACGTCGACAGCGCCAACGACTTCCTCGCGTTCGCGGTCCCGACGATGATGGGCGAAGTCCGCCGGTACTTCCGCGACCACGGATGGTCGTTGAAGGTGCCGCGCCGGCTCAAAGAACTCAACGTCCGGCTGAATTCCGCCCGCGCGGAGTTGACCCAACAGCTCAACAGGGCCCCCACTCCCAGCGAACTCGCCGAGTACCTCGGTGTGGACCGCGAAGAGGTCGTCGAAGGTCTGGTCGCCGCGAACGCGTACTCGACCCGCTCCACCGAACAGCCGACGCACGTCGGCAACGACGGCGAAGGACTGTCGTTGCAGGACACCTTCGGTGCGCCCGACGACAACATCCAGAAGGTCATCGACGTCAACACCGTGCAGCCACTGCTCGCGGCGCTGCCCGAGCGGGACCGGCTGGTGCTGAAGCTGAGATTCTTCGACGACCGGACCCAGAGCCAGATCGCCGAGCAGATCGGCGTCTCCCAGATGCACGTGTCCCGGCTGCTGGCCCGGGCGCTGGCTACGCTGCGCGATCAGGTCGGCTACGACGCCGACGGCATCGCGCGCTGAGTCGGGCAGGTTTGTCCACCGCTCTGTCGGGGTAAACCGCGCTACCTGGTTCAGGGACGAGCCGTAGTCGACCGATAGAGGAGCTGTTGAGTTGTCTGAGGCCCGCCGCGAGTACGCCGATGTGCCGAACATGATCCGTGAACTGCGTCAGTTGGACAGCACGTCGGCCGCATACCGCAGACTTCACGAAGACATCATCGCGCTGACCCTTCCACTCGCTGATCACACCGCCCGGCGCTTCCGCGGCCGCGGACAGTCGCACGACGACCTGTTCCAGGTCGCCAGCGTCGGGCTGGTGAACGCCGTCAAGCGCTTCGATCCGGACAGCGGATCGGACTTTCTGGCGTTCGCGGTCCCGACCATCATGGGTGAGGTCCGCCGCTATTTCCGCGACTGCGGCTGGGCGGTCAAGGTTCCGCGCCGGCTCAAGGACCTCAACGGCCAATTGGTCCGTGCGCGTGCGGAGTTGACACAGACACACGGTCGCGCGCCGACGGCCACCGAGGTCGCGGCCCATCTCGGCATCGACCGCGAAGAGGTCGTGCAGGCGACCATCGCCAGCAGCAACTACTCGACGCTGTCCACCGACAGCACGACGGGTCCCGATGGGGATTTCGTGGCACTGCGCGAAACGCTCGGCGAACCCGACGCCCGGCTGGACACCGTGCTCGACATGGAGACCATCCGGCCGCTGATCGAGAAGTTGCCGCCGCGCGAGCAGGCGGTGTTGAAGCTGCGCTTCTTCGACGAGATGACGCAGACCCAGATCGCCGAACGCATGGGTTATTCACAGATGCACGTGAGCCGGTTGCTGGCCAAGGCGCTGGGCACGTTGCGCAGCCAAGCGGTCAATGACGGTACGGCCGCCGAGCTGACGGCGACGCGCCGAAGCCAGGTCGCCTAGCGCGCCGTCGCGCCGCGGGTTCCCGACCCGTCAGCGCGTTTTGAACGCCCGCGCGCGGGTACGCAGGCTCGGCGTTCGCCTTCCGGACAGTACCGCGGTGTAGATCACAGCCGCCCTCCCGGAAAGGCCTTTACCGCAGAGGAGTCGTCGTTGCTGCGTGTCGCTTCCGTGCCCGCGTCGCACATCTACGTCCGTCACCTGTCCGATCCTTCGGTCGCAGACGTGGTCCGATTGGCCGACCCGGTGCCCGCCGACGGCCGCAAGGTACCCGGCGGGTGGTGGCCGCCGCTGATGCTCGAACCCGGATGGGTCAGTGAGAACCACGACCGTTTCGACGTGTTCCATATCCATTTCGGTTTCGACGCCGTCGACGCCGCCACGCTGACCGCGGTGATGCAGGAACTCAAGGCGCACGCCAAACCGCTCGTCTACACCGTCCACGATCTGCGCAATCCCCATCATCCCGACCCCGAACCGCACATCCTGCAGCAGGATGTTCTCGTCGCCGCCGCCGACGCGCTGATCACGCTGACACCCGGTGCCGCACAGGAGATCCGACGCCGATGGGACAGAGACGCCCAGGTACTCCCGCACCCGCATGTGCTCGACCGGGACCGGATCGAGGCACCCCGTGCTGCGACAGACACCTTCACCGTCGGTGTGCACGTCAAAAGTATCCGCGCGAACATGGATCCGCTGCCGGTGCTGGAGGCGCTGACCGAGACCGTCTCCGGACTGCCCGCCGCCGAATTGGTCGTCAACATCCACGACGAAGTCTTCTTCCCCGACAACCACTGGTACGCACCGGATATCGGGGATGCCATCCGCTCCTTCGGACGCCACGAGCACGTCCGTGTCGTCGAGCATCCGTACTTCTGCGAGGACGAGCTCTGGGATTACCTGTCCTCGCTGGCGGTCTCGGTGCTGCCATACCGGTTCGGCACCCACTCCGGATGGCTGGAAGCCTGCTATGACCTGGGCACCGCCGTCGTGGCACCCTCGTGCGGCTTCTACGCCCAGCAGCGGCCGTGCCGCGAGTTCACGTTCACCGACGATGCGTTCGACGCCGACTCCCTGCACACCGCGGTGGAAGAGGCGTACTCCGACTGGCTCGGCGGCGTCGCCGCGCCGCGGGCCACATGGCGGCAGCGGCACAGCGAACGCGCGATGCTGGCCGAGGCACACCGCGGCATCTACGAACAGGTGCTCAGATGAGCGGCCCGCTGCGGATCGCGCTGATCGGATCGTCTCGCTTCCCCATCCGCCAGCCGTTCGCGGGCGGGCTGGAGGCCCACGTGTGGCACCTGGCCCGTGCCCTCGCTCGGCAGGGGCACAACGTATCCCTTTACGCCGCACCCGGTTCCGAAGTCGGCCTGGACTGCGCTTCGCTGACCGTGCGCCGCCTCGAACTGTCCGACGCCGCGCGCGCCGACGTGTCCATGCCCGCCGCGGACTTCATGTCCGAGCACCACGCCTATCTCGCGCTGATGCTGCAGCTGGCCGGGCCCGACGCCGACAGTTTCGACGTCGTGCACAACCACAGCCTGCACTACCTGCCGGTCGCGATGGCCTCGACACTGTCCACCCCGATGCTCACCACGGTGCACACCCCACCGACGCCGTGGCTGGAATCGGCGATCCAGGCCTGCGGTGGACACGGAACCCGCTTCGCCGCCGTCTCCGAGCACACCGCCACGACGTGGGCGGCTGCCGGCGTCCCGTTCACCGTGGTGCCCAACGGAATCGACGCCCGCGGCTGGCCGCTGGGGCCGGGCGGCGACTCGGTCGTCTGGTTCGGCCGCCTCACCCCGGAGAAGGCGCCGCATCTGGCCATCGATGCCGCCCGGATCGCCCGACGACCCATCACGCTGGCCGGACCGATCTCCGATCGGGCGTACTTCGCCGATCAGGTCGAACCCCGCCTCGGGCCCGACGCGCGTTACGCCGGCCATCTCACGCACCGGGATCTGGCCCGTCTGGTCGGCGCCGCGGCCGTCGCGCTCGTCACCCCGGTGTGGGACGAACCGTACGGCCTCGTGGTGGCCGAGGCGATGAGCTGCGGCACGCCGGTGGTCGCGTTCGACCGCGGCGGGATCCCCGAACTGCTGTCCGAGGAATCCGGGCGGCTGGTACCGCCGGACGACGTGCACGCGCTGGCCGCCGCGATCCCCGAGGCGGCACGGCTGGCGCGGCCCGGGGTGCGGGCACACGCGCTGCGCCGCTGCTCGGCCGGCGCGATGGTCGGCGCCTACCTGTCCCTCTACCGGCAGATGATCGCTGCCAGGAGCGAAAACGCAGATGATCGGCTACTACATCCACCATCATGGCTTCGGGCATCTGGCCCGGGCCGTCAGCATCAGCGCGCACCTGCGAAGGCCCGTCACGGCACTGACGTCTCGACCTGTGCCCCAACCACATCCGTTCTCCGCGATCGTCAACCTTCCCCGTGACGACGACGCCGATCGCGTCCACGAACCGACCGCGCACGGTGGGCTGCACTGGGCACCGCACCACGATCCGGGATACAGCGCCCGCATGCACACCCTCGCCCGGTGGGTGGCCGAGGCCCGCCCCGACGTGTGCGTGGTCGACGTGTCGGTCGAGGTCGCGATCTTTCTGCGGTTGCTCGGTGTCCCGGTCGTCGTCGTGACCCAGCCCGGCGAGCGCACCGACCCGCCCCACGACGTCGTCTATCGGATCGCCGACCACATCGTCGCGTCGTGGCCGCGGGAACTGAACACACCGCACTGGCTGCGCCCGCACGCCGGCAAGACATCCTTCGTCGGCGGGATCAGCCGCTTCGAGGGGCGCCGCCGAATCGATGACCACCACCGCGGGCCCGGCGATCTCGACGTGCTGCTGCTCGGCGGGGCGGGCGGCGGCTTCGACGCGCCGGCCCCGGAATCCGGTGCGTGCCATATCACCTGGCGGAGCCTGGGCGGCGGTTCCGGAAGCTGGGTCGAGGATCCCTGGGAGGCGATCTGCACCGCCGACGTCGTGGTCACGCACGCCGGCCAGAACAGCGTCGCCGACGTCGCTGCCGCGCGGCGCCCGGCCGTCGTGATCCCGCAGGCCCGCCCGTTCGACGAACAGCATGCCACCGCCGAGGTCCTGACCCGCCACCGGCTGGCCGTCACCGCCTCGGCGTGGCCCGCCGACGACGAGTGGCCGCGGCTGCTCGCCCGCGCCCGGGAGACGGACCCGTCCCGGTGGGAGCGATGGCAGGTCGACGGGGCCGCCGCTCGCGCCGCGGCGGCTATCGAGTCCACCGCGAAGCGCTGCCGAGGGCAGACATCATGAGAACCGCGGTGGTGACGATCGCGCACGGCAGGCACGACCACCTCAGCGGCCAGCTCCGGGGTCTGAGGTCAGGCACGAACCACCCCGACCTGCACGTCGTCGTCGCCCTCGACGATCCCGCGATCGCCGGGGTCATACGCGCGCACCCCGGGTACGCCACAGGGCACGCCACCGTGATCGAATGTCCTGCCGGCGCGCATCTGCCGCTCGCCAGAGCCCGCAATATCGGCGCCGCGCACGCCCTCGAGGCGGGCGCGGACATGATCGTCTTCCTCGACGTGGACTGCATCCCGTCCCCGACGCTGGTGGCGCGCTACCGCGCCGTCGCCGCCGACCCGCGGCACCAGGACGCGCTGCTGTGCGGGCCGGTCACCTACCTGCCACCGGCCGGACCGTCGGGGTATGACCTGGGCAGGCTCGCCGAGGCCGTCGACCCGCACCCGGCCCGGCCGTGCCCGCCCGACGACGCCGTCCACGACACCGGTGACTATGCGCTGTTCTGGTCGCTGTCGTTCGCGCTGACCGCGCCCACCTGGCACACCGTCGGCGGATTCTGTGAGGACTACGAGGGTTACGGCGGGGAGGACACCGATTTCGCCCGCTGTGCCGAGGCCCGCGGCGTGCCGATGCGGTGGGTCGGCGGCGCGCACGCTTTCCACCAGCACCACGACGTGCAGAAGCCGCCGGTGGATCACCTCGACGACATCGTGCGCAATGCCTACGTGTTCCACCGGCGCTGGGGCCGGTGGCCGATGGAGGGCTGGCTGTCGGCGTTCGAGGAGCGCGGGCTGATCACCCGCGGTCCCGACGGGACACCGCGCCTGGTTCAGCTGAGCGGCTCCAACTGATCGTCGTCGAGGAATACCAACTGGCCGTCGTCGAGCGCGACCGCCCAGCGCCGGGAGCGCACGGTGTTCTGGGCATCGACGACCACTGGTGTGCCCGCCAGGTCTCCGAAGTCCTCGACGATCTCGCCCGTTGCCGGATCGTCTCCGACGGTGCGGACCCGACAACCGACGGCCAGGCCCGTCGTGTCGTCGCCGTTCACTTGTGCCATTTCTGCACTCTATCGCCGACGGGCCCCGTTGCGGGCAAATCTGTCGGCCGCGTCCGCGCAGGCCGCGTGGCTGCCACACTGGACGCGTGACGGAGATCGGCCCCTCGCCAGGGCTGCGGGAACGCAAGAAGGCGGCCACTCGGCTCGCCATCCGGCGGGAGGCGTTCCGGCTGTTCGAGATCCAGGGCTACGCCCACACCACCGTCGAGCAGATCGCCGAGGCCGCCGAGGTCTCGGCCAGCACGTTCTACCGGTACTTCCCGGTCAAGGAAGCCGTCCTGATCTCCGACGACCACACCCAGCCGATCGTCGACGCGTTCGTGGCCGCCCCCGCGGAGCTCAGCCCGGTCGCGGCGTACCGATACGCGGTCGGGCAGGTATTCGGTGGGCTCTCGGATGCCGAGCGGGAGAACGCGATCGTCGGTCAGCGGTTGCTCTACACGGTGCCCGATGCCCGGGGGCTGATCTACAGCGAGTACACCCGGCTGATCGATCTGGTCACCGACGCGTTGGTGCACCGGCTGGCCGCACCCACCGGCCGCACCGAACGCAGGGTGATCGCCGCCGCGATCGTCGGCGTGTTGATCGCGATGTCGGACAACAGCCCGCTACCGGGTGCGGACCTCGACCGCGCGCTGACGATTCTGGATAGCAGATTCGCTTAACGGATCGCGGCGGTTCCGATCTGTGCGAGAATGAGCACCCACTGAACCAGGTTCCGTGTTCGAGGGTTCCGGTTCGGGTTGTCGTTCAGCATTCAGCGCCAACACCACTGACATCGTCGCGCTCGCGCGACAGAAGGCATCGTCGCGCCCGCGCGAAAGAAGGCACTGAAGGGATCCTCATGACAGCCCCCACCCGATCGGTCGATGTCCTGCTCGTCGAAGACGACGCCGGCGATGAGCTGATCACCCGAGAAGCGTTCGAGCAGAACAAGATAGCCAACACCCTGCACGTGGCCCGCGACGGCCAGGAGGGACTGGACTTCCTGTACCGGCGCGGCGCGCACGAGACCGCGCCGCGGCCCGACCTGGTGTTGCTCGACCTGAACCTGCCCAAGTACGACGGGCGCCAGCTGCTCGAACAGATCAAGTCCGATCCGGAGCTGTGCGACATCCCGATCGTCGTGCTCACCACCTCCTCCGCCGAGGAAGACGTGCTGCGCAGCTACAAATTGCACGCGAACGCGTACGTGACCAAGCCCGTGGACCTCGATCAGTTCATGAGCGCCGTACGCCAGATCGACGAGTTCTTCGTCCAGGTGGTGCGCCTGCCCGGCCACTGAGGGCTACGGAATCCGTCGCGCTCGCGGCCAAGGATTGACGTAGGCGTCATTTAGAACACTGCCGGATATCCGAAAAGTCCGGTTAGAGCCGAGTTTCGGCAATTTGTCCCAAGTGTTTCGCATGCTTCGGATTTCGTACTACTCTGGATTCCGGTTGAGCTGCCAGCCAGCGGAAGCGCCATTCGGCGCGCCCTCCTGGCGGTAGACGACCTGCGAGGCTCCTTTCCGCACTGACCGTGAAAGTGAGAATGGTAGCCATCAAGACGGAACGGATCTTCAGCTCCCCCATCTCGGCCGACGACGACCAAATGCGTTGCGGCGCAGCAGTTTTCTCGGCCCGTTCGTGTTCCGATCACCGCCTCGCGGTGGCGGTGCAGGGCGAGGTGGACGCGGTCAACGGCCGAGATCTCGCACGCTACGTCGAACGGCACGCCCGGATCTCGCGGCAACTGGTGCTCGACCTGCGCGCCGTCGACTTCTTCGGAAGCCAGGGTTTCACCGCGCTGTTCTACATCAGCGTGCACTGCGCCCGCAGCGACGTGGACTGGGCGATCGTGGCCAGCCCGCCCGTGCGACGGCTGCTGGCGATCTGTGATCCGCAGTCAGAACTGCCGTTGGCCGACGATCTCGCGTCGGCGCTGGAGCGACTGGACCGGCTCGCGCATCGCCGCGCCCCGCTGGTGTGGTCGGGACGGTCGGGCTGGCGCACCGGCTGATCTTGTTTGCCGGAACCTGGTTTGGATGCGGCACCGGCTGGGCAACAAGTATCCCCATGACGCACGCGAAAGTTTTTCTGATGTCAGCGGTGGCGGCGATGGCTGTGCTCAGCGGCTGCTCCCAGGTCACGAACGATGGTGGCGACACCACGTGCGCCGACTTCGCCGGGGCCGACGAGAAGAAGCAGAACGAAGCCATCACCAAGATGCTCACCGACGAAGGCAAGAACGAGCCGGCCAACGCCGAGCTGACCGGAACCCGCCTGTCGATCACCGCGTTCTGCCAGACCGTCGGCAAGCAGGACAGCACCATCAAGGAAGCCCCCCACCTGTAGATGACGTCCGTCACAACCCGTGGGCCCCGGCGGGGTGAGCGGGTATTGGACGGTCAGCTCGAAAACCACCCACATGGCGAAAGGAAATCCGATGGGCGACAGCGGACCTGAGAATGCAGTCGAAGGCGTCGTCGAAGACGTCAAGGGCAAGGCGAAGGAAGTCATCGGCATCGTGACCGACAACGACGGCCTGCGCGAAGAAGGCCGCGCCCAGCAGGACAAGGCGGAGGCCGAACGCGACGTCGCGAAGAAGGAAGCCGAAGCCGAGGCGGCCCGCGCAGCGGCGAGTGCCGCGGAGGCCCGTCAGGAAAGCGCCGAGAGCGCCAAGTAGCACAGCACCGCGAATCGGGCCTCACCCTCATGGGTGGGGCCCGAGTTCGTCGGTCCCGGACTCCGGGGTGCAGCGCGCATCGGTTAAGGTCACCGTGGCCGGTCGGCCCGACCGGCCCCGATGAGCAGGCAGGAAGCCGGTGTGAATCCGGCACGGTCCCGCCACTGTGACCGGGGAGCGAACCCCGCCACGACCACGGCGCACAGCTGGAAGGTCGGGGTGAGCGCTGATCCGGGAGTCAGGATACTGCTCTCGTCGGCCCTCTTACTGGGACGTGGAAATCCCGGATGGAGCCGATATCGTGCTGTCTCGACCCTTTCGACTGACGGCAGCCCTGCTGTGTCTCATCTTCTTCGGCGCGGCGCTGACCGGGTGCGGTGCACCCGCCGGCGACGCGCCGCCCGCGGCCGCCGCGGACAACTGCGGCCGCGCGGTACACCTCGACGCCCCACCCGAGCGGGCGGTCGGCTACTTCCAGCACCCCGTCGAGTTGATGCTCGCGCTCGGCCTGCAGGACTCGATCGTGGCGACCGTCTACCCGGACAACCCGCCGCTGCCACGCTATGCCGAGGCCTACCAAACGATTCCACAGCTTTCCGACAAGGACGCGTCCTTCGAGCAGATCCTCTCGACGGCACCGGATTTCGTCTACGGCGGCTACGGCAGCGCGTTCGACGACACCGCGGGACGGTCACGACAGGCCTTCGACGACGCCGGGATCGCCACCTACCTGAATCCGGAGTACTGCGCCACGGGCCCCATCACGATGGACCATGTGTACGCCGAGATCACGACGATCGCAGGCCTTTTCGGCGTGCCGCACCGTGCCGACGGGCTGATCCAGGAGATGCGTGCCGCGGTCGAGGCGGGGCGGGCCCCGGTCGACGGGGTCGAGCCGGCCCGGGTGTTCGTCTACGACAGCGGAGAGGACACCGCGTTCACCGCGGGCCGGCAGGGTATCGGCGACCAGATCATCCGCCTCGCAGGAGGAACCAACGTCTTCTCCGACGTCGAGGACACCTTCGCCGACGTCTCCTGGGAACAGGTGGTACAGCGCGATCCTGAGGTCATCGTGATCTACGACTACTTCGGTACCCCGTCGATCGAGGACAAGAAGGCATTCCTGCGCAGCCGCCCCGAACTCGCGGACGTGGCGGCGATCCGCGACGACCGTTTCGCGGTGCTGACGCTGCAGGACGCGGTCCTCGGCGTGCGGGCGCCGTACGCGGTCGAAACCCTGGCCCGGCAGCTGCATCCGGACCGCTTCGCGTGACCGCGCCCGTTTCCTCCGGCGCCGACCGGGCACGGCGCGCGCTGAAGAAGGTCGGCATGATCGGCTCCTACTTCAGTGTCGGCGTGGGCGCCTGCGACGGCTTCGTGGTGGTCGACGAGTTCTGCGCGGCCGGGCATCTCGACGCCGCGCTCGCGGCTGTCGCGCATCGGATCGGCAGCGACGAGGCCCGGGTCGCCGCGTCATCGCTGCAATACGAATTCGCCGAACGGCTGTGGTCGATAAGCCTCGGGTGCTGGCATCTCGACGAGGTGGTCCCCGATCTGCGCTCGCTGGTCTGTCAGGCCGCGCCCAACGGCCGGATCAGGTTCCGGATCGCCGAACCCGACGGTGTCGAGCAGGCCGGCCCGGAACCCGCCCGCATCGCGAGGTCGATCGCCGCTCAGGTGATCCCGCACCTGAACACGGTGCATCACAGGCTGCGCGCGACCACCCGCGTGGCGGACGGGCTGCTGTGGGGCAACGCGGCCACCGGGGCCGCCCTGGCCACCCGGACCCTGACGGCGCGCGACGGCGACCGGCGGGTGGGAGAGGTGGCGAAGATGTTGCTGGCCTCGCCGCCGATGGCGGGTCACCTGCACGACAGCGAGATCCTCCGGCGGCGCACCTGTTGTCTGTACTACCGCACCGCGGCGCGCCGCACCTGTGGGGACTGTCCGCTCGCCGGATCCGTCGCCGCCAGCAGGCGCGCGCGCCGGTGAGCGTACGCCTGAGATACCCGGCCATCATCGCGGGACTGGCTGCGCTGCTGGTGATCTCGATGATCGCGGGCCTGGCCGTCGGCTCGATCGCGATTCCGCCCGGCGATGTCGCGCGCATCCTCGCGCATCAGATCGCCCCGGGCCTGGTGGATGCGAGCGGCCCGGCGCACTACCAGACCGTCGTCGCGCAGGTACGCGGGCCGCGGGTGCTGCTCGGCGCAACCGTGGGCGCCGGGCTGGCCGTGATCGGCATGACGTTGCAGGCGCTGGTGCGCAATCCGCTCGCCGACCCGTACCTGCTCGGCGTGTCCTCGGGCGCCTCCGTCGGGGCCGTCGGCGTCATCGTCTTCGGCGCGGCCCTCGCCGGAACGGTGACGACGTCCGTCGCGGCATTCGCGGGATCGCTGACGGCGCTGCTGCTGGTGTACGGGCTGTCGCGCTCCGGGGGCCGGATCACCACCACGCGGTTGGTGCTGGCCGGGGTGGCCGTCGCGTACGTGCTGTCGGCCGTGACCAGCCTGCTGCTGCTCACGGCCCGCACCGGAGACCAGGCGCGGCAGGTGCTGACGTGGCTGCTCGGCGGGCTGGGCGGGGCGCGGTGGGACACGCTGTGGCTGCCCGTCCTCGTCGTCGGTGTCGGCCTCGCGCTGCTGCTCGCGCACGGCCGGACCCTGAACGTGCTGTTGGCCGGCGACGATGCGGCGACGACGATGGGCGTTGACATCCAACGGTTTCGGGCCCGTTCGTTCGTGCTGACGTCGCTGCTGACCGGTGTGCTGGTGGCGGCCAGCGGGCCGATCGGCTTCGTCGGGCTGATCCTCCCCCATGCCGTGCGACTGCTCGTCGGCAGCGACCACCGCCGCGCCCTGCCCGCGGCCGCGCTGGCCGGCGCGAGCTTCCTGGTGGTGGCCGACATCGCCGCGCGCACACTGGCTTCGCCCCAGGAGATCCCGGTGGGGGTGCTGACAGCGTTGTGCGGCGGGCCGTTCTTCCTGTGGCTGCTGCGCCGCGACGCCCGCCGCGCCGCCACGGGCGGCCCGGCATGACGCCGGCCGGCCTGCGCGCCTCGCAGCTCTGCGTCGATCTGGGTGGCCGTCGCATCATCGACGATGTGTCGCTGGACGCGGCGCCCGGTGCGGTGGTCGGCGTCGTCGGACCCAACGGATGCGGTAAGTCGACCCTGGTGCGCACTCTCGGCCGGATCCTGCGCCCGACGTCGGGGACGGTGCACCTCGACGGCACCGACATCGCGTCGATGAGTGCGCGTCGCGTCGCGCAGACCGTTGCCGCCGTACTGCAGGACTCCACCGGTGATTTCGACCTTCGGGTGCGTGACGTCGTCGCGATGGGACGGGCACCGCACAAGCGGATGTTCGACGGCGACAACGCATCTGACGCACGCATCGTCGCCGAATCGCTGGCCGCGGTCGACGCCACCCACCTGGCCGAGCGACCGTTCGCGCTGATGTCGGGAGGTGAGCGACAGCGGGTGCTGGTGGCCCGCGCCCTCGCTCAACAGCCGCGGCTGCTGCTCATGGACGAGCCGACCAATCACCTCGACGTCCGGCACATCTTCGACGTGCTGGCATTGCCGGCGGCGATCGGCGTCACCGCCGTCATCGCCCTGCACGACCTGAACCTGGCCGCGCACTACTGCGACGTCATCCACGTGTTGTGCGAGGGCAAGCAGATCGCGGCCGGACCGCCGGCGGAGGTGTTCACCGGTGAGCTGATCGCCGATGTCTGGAACGTGAGCGCGACCGTGGTCGCGCACCCGGGGACCGGCAGGCCGCACATCTACTTCGACCCGGGGGCTGTACCGGTGCGGCCGTGAGAGCCGAAGACACCCCCTTTTTCTAACGAGAGCGTCATTTCTCTTTCGCGGGACCGGCAGGGACTGCATCCTGAAGGTGCCGCCGATGCCGAAACCGAGGTGGGGGTTCACTGATGCGCTCCGCGACCTCGTTGATCGTGTTTCCCCTCGTCTACGCCCTGTCGGTAGCCGCTGGGCGGGCGACCCGACTAGGTGGCGGCGAGGTTGCGCTGTTGTGGCCGGCGGCGGCGGTCGGAGTGATCTGGCTGCTGTCGGCGAGACAACGCGGCAGGCGGGCGTGGGTGGTGCACGTCGCCCTTCTGGCTGTCGCTGCGTTCATGACGAACCTGGCAACAGGAGCGTCGGTACCCCTGAGCCTGTGGTTCGTCCTTGTCAACGTTGTGTTGTCCGTCGTCACCGTCGAGACACTGGCTGCCGGCCGAGGAGAAGTCGAGCTTCGCGACCCTGCCGACTTCGCCCACCTCGTCGCCGCCGTGGCGGCAGGTACCTGTGCGGCCGCGGTGCTGGCGACGGGGTACTTCGTGGTCGCCTTCGAGGCACCGGTGTGGGAGACATTCGCCCTCTTCGCTGTGCGCAACGGCGCGACGGCGCTTCTCGGACTGTCGATCTGGCTGATTTTGCGCAACAGACCGCTACGACCGCGACGCTATAGTGCGGCATCGGTCAGCGAGGCGCTTCTGGTCAGCTGTGGGCTGGCTGTCGTGTTCTTCTGGACGTACTGGCTGAATTACGGCCAACCCATAGCTTTCATCTCGTTGGTGCCCGCCATGTGGGTCGCGCTGCGGTACAGCACGCCGGTCAGCACGGTGTTCCTGCTGGCTGCAGGCGCGTGGATCGTTTACACGACGCTGTCCGACAGGGGATTCACCGTCGACGATGTTCAGATGCGCGCGCTGCTGGCACAAGGGATGGTCTGCAGTCTGACTCTGGTCGTGCTGACACTGTCGCTCTACCGCGACTCGCGCGCACGACTGATCGCCGAACTCGAACAGGCGCGCGACAGGGCGGATCATCTCGCGTCGCATGACCCACTGACCGGATTGGCCAATCGCGCACTGTTCACTGAGCGGGTTGAGCGCGCCCTAGAGCGAGCACGGGAAGGCGTTTCGGGTGGCGTGGGTCTGATCCTCCTCGACCTCGACGGCTTCAAGGCAGTCAACGACACATGGGGACATGCCGAAGGCGACGACGTGCTTCTCGAAGTATCAGCGCGGGTGGCAGCGGCGATCGAACCGACCGACACCGCGGCCCGACTGGGGGGTGACGAGTTCGCGGTGTTGTGTCCTGCAACGTGCGACATTGCGCAAGTAGAGGTGATCGCAGAGCGGCTTCGAGCAGATCTTCGTCGACCCATCACACTCAGCGCCGGAGATAGCTACGACCAACTTTCGGTCAGCGTCGGCGTCGTGATAGGGCACGGCCAGTGTGACGCCCAGACCCTGCTGCGGCAGGCAGATACGTTGATGTATCACGCCAAACGAAGCGGCAAAGATTGCGTGAGTATCGGCTTTTCACCGCAGAAATGAACTTGCCCGTTGTGGCCCACATCGCGGGGCTACCGCGATGGTGTGTGGTGGTCCCGGCTGGGTTCGAACCAGCGACCTTCCGCGTGTGAGGCGGACGCTCTCCCACTGAGCTACGAGACCGGGTATTCGACAGAGCCGAACGAGGCAGAAGACTAACACGCGGCGGTTCCGTCCCGGGAATCCGCTGGGCGCGACCCGTCTTCGGCCGTATACGCCTCACAGGGTGTGGCTGGATTCCCGCAGCTGCGCCGGCGAACCCGCCGGCATACGGTTGTCGTACTCCGACGGGTACGGCTTCCTCCTCGCCCGCGAGGCATGCCAGCTGTTTTGACCAGGAGTTTCGGGCTGCGGCGCGCCGTGCGAACAAGGGATTTGTATATGCCGAGCTGCGTGGACTAATGTCGTGCATCGCGACGGACGACGAACTCGCCCGTAGCACGCGGATGTAGCGCAGTTGGTAGCGCATCACCTTGCCAAGGTGAGGGTCGCGGGTTCGAATCCCGTCATCCGCTCGAGGATGCGTGGCATCAATCCCAGCGGTGGAGTGGCCGAGTGGTGAGGCAACGGCCTGCAAAGCCGTGCACACGGGTTCGATTCCCGTCTCCACCTCCGAAGACGTCCCGGCGCGATTAGCTCAGCGGGAGAGCGCTTCCCTGACACGGAAGAGGTCACTGGTTCAATCCCAGTATCGCGCACCAGTATCGCCGCAGGTCAAACTATATATATAGTTTATCTAATTTGATCCATACCAGATGCCATACCAGATGTGGGTCAAAGTCACGGTGCATTACTCCCATCACCGCAGGTCAATGCCTGCGATACTGGGAGATTCCCAGTATCGCAATTTCAAGGGTTTCCCAGCAAAGTTTGCTGGGAAACCCTTACGGCCATGCGCAGCCTTCCGATGCTCTACACCATGCGGTCGTGACCGCGCGATACCGCCCGACTTTGACTACTACGGAACCAGACGTAGTGAATATCACAGTTACTTCCTCTGCGCGCGGAGTCGCGATGCACTCCAGGAGAGCGACGGACGGCCCCCACTCGATCCTGATCTCATGCCCAGGTGGTCCCTGTTCGCGCCAGACGAGCCGTATGACTGTCCAGGTGACTCACTGGTGGTTTACGGGCGTGTCATTGCTCTACAGCCTGCGTAGCGACCGCTCAGCGATCACTAGTCTTCCAAACTAGCTACGCGGGTTCGATTCCCGTCGCCCACTCCACCAGGACCAGCGCATGGCCGGTCGAACTCGGTTTCGACCGCCCATGCGGTCCCGCATCCGTCCCGTACACCGGGGCCGTTGCCGCTCCGCGACGCTGCGTTGTTGTTGGGATCAAAGAGCCTGTTGAGACCTGTGTGACGCATGTTGCGCCGACGTCAAATCCGGCGCGCAATGCAGCGGCGTGTCGTCTTGCCTGCGCAACCTCTACTCGTAACGTGATTCTCAGCCGAGCACAGGAAGGGAGGTCGGCAGCTGTGGACGTGGCAAAGGTGCTGAAAGACGCATGGCAGGCCGTCGAGGATTCCGGCGTCCCGAAGGAAATGCAAGAGATCGCCTTCAATCGCGCCGTCGACCTCTATGGGTACGCACCGTCCGTAGCGCAGCCGCCAATCACTGCACCTTCACCCGATGTGGCGTCGAACGGCTCGGGCAATACGACGGGTTCGGGTGCATCGACCGGCACCATCAAGTCGGAGTCAGCCTTCTACGAGTCAATGTGCAAGGCGACTGGCATTAGCGAAGACGCCCTATTAAGGCTCATCGACATCCATGAGGGCGCACCGCGCATCGCGCTGAAGGCATCCCAACTTCCGAACGCGGCCGCCAAGGCGCAGAAGGTTGTTTCTCTATTGATCATCCTCGCCAGGCATTACTACAACGACGAGAACGAAGTAGCGCTCTCCTACTGTTTGGCGGAATGCAAGCGCCTAAGTTGCCTCAACGACAACTTCAAGCGCGACGTTGGCCGCATCGACGACCTACTGCTCACCGGGACGGGCACCGATACCAAGGCGAAGGTGCGCGAGCCGCTTGTGAAGTCAGCGAAGGAATCGTTGAAGAAGCTCGGGGTTAGCGTCGAGTGAGTGCGGCTGGCAATCTTGCTGCAGTTGAGGCGGGATTCCTCGCAGCAGGACTGCCGGCAGCCGTTGTGACTGACCTGTTGGACGCCTACACCGAGGCAAAACGTCGTTTTCATCTTGACGATCTACGACCGAGCGCTGTTGAGGGAGGGCGCTTTTCAGAGGCGGCATTCCGCATCCTGCAATGGCAGACAACGGGAGCTTTCACCCCGTTAGGTGCGACGCTCACAAAAGTACCAACGCTTGTAAACCAACTGGAGAATCAGACGCATGCGCCCGACAGTGTTCGATTCCACATTCCCCGCACGCTTCGCGCGATTTATGACATCCGCAACAAGCGCAACATCGCTCACCTCGCGGATGGGATCGACCCGAACCGTCAGGACGCGACTTTCATAATCCACTCGATGGACTGGGTGCTAGCCGAACTGGTACGGCTGTACCACAGCGTAACCGCCGACGTGGCTCAGACCCTCATCGAAGATCTTGTCGCTAAAGAGATTCCAGCGATGCAGATGTTCGACGGTTTTCCCGTCTTCCTGAAGGACATGAGCCAACCCGACCAAGTGATGACGTTGCTCTATTGGCGCGGTGCCACGGGCGCGAGTCGGCCCGAACTGCTGGACTGGATGAGCGCGAAGAGCGCGAAGTCAAACATGTCTTCTACGTTGACTCGCCTCAAGCAAAAACACTACTTGCACGACGACGGTTCGCTGATCCGCATCACCATTGCCGGTGAGCAGTACGTCGAAACCAAGAAACTAATCGAGCCCACTTAACCCCAGAGCGGCACCACATTCGGGCCGTAGTTCGGTTCGGCCTCCATTGCTCCACGCGCGGCCATCGCGTCGCCGTGGTCGTCCTCGTACAAGTGGGGGTAGACGCCGAGCTTCGTGGTGACCTTCGCGTGGCCCATGAACCGCGCAACCTCCAACGGTCGCCGTCCCGCCGCGATCATCAGGCTCGCGTAGGTGTGCGGAGTCCGTGCCAGGTAGGCCCCGGGGGTAGCGCTCCGGCCTTGTCGCCACACATCGCCACGGCCCGAGTTGAGCCAGTACCGCAGCGCCTGCCGATTCGTTCGTCAATTGCGAGGTCAGCATCGGCGAGTCGCATCGTCCGGACTCCCGTGACACGGACTGACGGATTCCAGCAGGCTACTGTCGACTGCTGCGCCGGGGGCGGGCGCGAGTCACCCCCAGAATCTTCGGTTGCGCAGTTTGCTCTCCCGCGTCAAACGTGTCGGCCGTACCGCGCCACGGCGGTCGCGTGGGGTGGCAGTTTCATACCAGATACATACCAGATGAGAGTAGCGTTATTGGTAGCCATGTCCACTCCCGCGCGAGGAACTATTTCTTGAAATTGCAGCTAGAGACCTGTTTTCGCAGGTGAAACCAGTATTTTCTTGTTTGCTGCCGCCTGGTTCAATCCCAGTATCGCGCACCATATCTACGCACTTCAGGCCCGGTTTCCACCGGGCCTGAGTCGGTTCCGGACACCCCTCGCCCCAGCCCACGCTTCGAACATATGATCGAACAGTGGGAATGCAGGAGATCGGCCACGGCGGGCAACCGCTGCGCACGGTGTTCCGCCGCGTCCACCCGGCCCGGCCGGTGCTGATCGACCTGGTCGCCCTGTTTCCGCGCGAGCCGCACTGCGACGGGCGCTACCACCCCAAGGGTCTGCAGATGGACGTGATCGTCGAGGGCACGCTCAGCTGCTGGGGGCTGAGCGAACAGGGCCGCTGGTGGGGCCTGGTGACCTACCCGATCCGGCACGGCGGCGAGAAAGACCGCGTCACGCACTGGGTGCCCGCATCGGTCCTGCGGCTCAAGCGCCCCTGACGGCGCAAAACGACGGCCAAGAGCACGCAACTTTTCGCATGCAGACCCTAAGTGGCTATCAGGCCACTCTCAGGTTGGGCCCCTAATTTCAGTGGTGTCCGGTTGAAAGACCGAACTGAGAAACCAACCCCGATCGCTCGGCCCGCCACCATCCCCCCAGGTGGCGGGCCGAGATCTTTTTGCAGAGTCTCCACGGCACGGTTGCCGACCCGAAAGCTTCCAGCTCCCCCACCCCAGCGACTAATGTCGCAAGACGCCGGTTCGGCTGTCGACGACGTAGGGGTGGAACATGATCCGCAAGACTCTGCTGGCGACCTCGTTCGCCGTCGCCCTGTGCGGCGCCCCCGCCGCGACCGCCGAACCCGGACCGATGTACTGGGACGATCCCGGGCACTACGCCACCGACGTCCCGGGCATGAACTACGACGCCCACCTCACCGGCCCGTGCACCAACATGGACCGCTTCACCTTCGGCCGCGGGCCCGGCGGCGAAGCGCTGCAGTGCCGGTGGATCCCGAACCAGTGGCCGCCGATCTACACCGGCTTCTGGCAGACCAGCTACGAACTGGTCGGCGTCCGCGATATCGGCAGCCCGTGCCCCAAACCGCAGTCCGCCGCCCAGGCTCCGGACGGGCGGCCGCTGGTCTGCATGGGCGCCCAGGGCTGGCAGGCCGGCAAGTACAACGGTGTCGGCTTCACGCCGATGTGATCGGCCGATCGTCTAGGAGCTCCGCAACGTGCGGCTCGGCTCGGTGCCGAACACCTGTTTGTAGGCGCTGCTGAACCTGCCCGGGTGACTGAACCCGCAACGGCCCGCGATCGACGTCACCGTGTCGAACGCCGGATCGGCCGACAACAACTCGCGGTGGGCGCGCTCAAGCCTGATCCGCCGCAGATATTCCAGCGGCGTGGTGTTCAGATGCTCGCGGAACGCGTACTGGATCGCCCGTGGTGTCACGTCGGACGCCGAGGCGATGTCGCGAATCGTGATGTCGTAGTGCGAGTTGTCGTGGATGAAGTCCAGCGCGCGCCGCAGCATCCGTGGCTGCTGCGCTGTGGTCTTGTCGTTGCCCCGCATCATGCGGTTGAGTTCCCTGAGCGACTGCCCGACAAAACAGATCAGTGACTTATTCCACTGCATGACACCATCGACCCATGACCGACCGCATCGAGGTGTCCCGCATCATCGCCGCTCCCGCCGCCGACATCTTCGCCGTGCTGTGCGACCCCCAGGGGCACGTCGCGATCGACGCCACCGGGATGTTGCAGGACGCCGACGGTGACCCCGTACGCGGCGCCGGGGACTCGTTCGTCGTGCACATGGACCGCGAGGCCCTCAACGACTTCCCCGAACTGGGCCGCTACGACGTGACGGTGCAGATCACCGACTACGAGCAGGACCGCCTCATCGCGTGGACGATCCTCGGGCAGATCCGCCCGCAGATCGGGCACGTCTACGGTTACCGGCTCGGACCGGCCGACACGGGCACGCTGGTGACCTCGTTCTACGACTGGTCCGGCATCGACGAGCATTGGCGCGCGCTCGGCATCTTCCCTGTCGTCTCCGAGCTCGCGCTGCGCGGCACGCTCGGCATCCTCGACCGCACCGTCCGCCGCGGCTACCCCCAAGCGTCAACCCAGGGTTGACGCTTCGAGTTCGTCAACCTACGGTTGACGCATGGGCGATACACAGAAGATCCGCCACCCGGTCCGGCTCGACGACCTCATCGACGTCATCACCCAGGTGCACGACGAACCTCTCGACCAGCTGACCGATGCCGTGCTGGCCGCCGAAGCGCTAGGCGAGGTGGCAGACCACCTGATCGGTCACTTCGTCGACCAGGCACGCCGCTCCGGCGCATCCTGGACCGAGATCGGCAAATGCATGGGCGTCACCAAACAGGCCGCGCAGAAACGGTTCGTGCCCAAGACGCCCAGCGACACCGGGGCACTGGATCCGAACGCCGGGTTCAGCCGGTTCACCGACCGCGCACGCAGCGTCGTCGTCCAGGCGCAGAACGTCGCACACGAGGCCGGCAACACCGAGATCCGGCCCGCGCACCTGATCATCGGGCTCTTCGCCGACCCGACGGGGCTGGCCGCCCGACTGATCGCCGGGCAGGGCATCGACGTCACCGCGGTCGCCGACCGCATCACGTTGCCGCCCCGGGCCGAGCAGGTGCCCGCCCTGATCCCGTTCGACGCGCGCGCGAAGAAGGCGCTCGAGCTGACCTTCCGGCAGGCACTTCGCTTGGGGCACAACTTCATCGGCACCGAGCATCTGCTGCTGGCGCTGTACGAGGAAGAGGACGACGACGGGGTGCTGCACGGTCTGGGTATCGACATCGACCGCTTCGAGCGGGAACTGCGCGAGGCCCTCGACGCGCTCGCCGGGATGTGATCTCACATCCTGGCGCGCGGTGACGTCTTCATGATGTGAAGGTGCGCCCGTTCGAAGAAGTCGTCGCCCGCCACGGCGCCACGGTGCTGCGGGTGTGTCGCGCGGTGGTCGGCGCGTCCGACGCCGAGGACGCGTGGTCGGAGACGTTCCTGTCGGCGCTGCGCGGCTATCCCGACCTGCCCGAGGACGCGAACGTCGAGGCCTGGCTGGTGACGATCGCGCACCGGCGGGCACTCGATGTGGGACGGGCCCGATCCCGCCGCGCGGTACCGACCGCGACGGTGCCCGACCGCCACGACGAACGCGCCGACCCCGCCGCCCGCGACCCGGACCTGTGGGCCGCGTTGCAGCGCCTGCCGCTCAAACAGCGCCACGCGGTGGCCTACCACCACATCGCGGGCCTGCCGTTCGCCGAGATCGCCGTCATCCTCGGCAACTCCCCCGACGCCGCCCGCCGTGCCGCCGCCGACGGCATCAAGGCGCTACGCACGCACTACCGCAAGGACGAAGCCTCATGACCGACATCGCTTTCGACGCCCCCGACGAGGACGCGACGCTGCGGCGGCTGCACGACCGGCTGGCGGCCTCGGCGGAACCATCCGGGCTGCTCGACGTCGCGTACCGCACCGTCGACACCCCGGTCGGCACGCTGCTGCTGGCCGCCACCCCGGCCGGCCTGGTCCGGGTGGCCTACGACATCGAGGGCCACGACATCGTGCTGGCCCGCCTTGCCGAGGCGCTGAGCCCGCGCATCCTGCACGCACCGGCCCGCCTGGACGCCGTCGCACGACAAATCGACGAGTATTTCGCCAAGCGCCGCACCAGCTTTGACGTGACCGTCGACCTCAGCCTGACCCGCGGGTTCGGCCGCAGCGTCGTCGAAGCACTGCGGCGGATCGACTACGGGCGGCGGCTGAGTTACGCCGAGGTGGCCACCGCCGTCGGGAGCCCGCGCGCGGTGCGCGCCGTCGGCTCGGCGTGTGCCCGCAATCCGTTGCCGGTGGTCATCCCGTGCCACCGGGTGGTGCGCTCGGACGGCACCAGCGGGCAGTACGTCGGCGGACCGCGGGCCAAGACCGCACTGCTGGAGCTGGAAGCCGGCCGGGAATGAAAGTCCTCACCCAGCCGTAGAACGTGGCATGAAACTCAACGACGCCGCCCGTGACCTCATCGGCAACGGCGCAGACGCCACGCTCGTCACGCTCAATCCCGATGGCAGTCCCCAGGTCACGCTCGTCTGGGTGGCGTTGCAGTCCACCCCCGACGGCGACGAGCTGGTCACCGCGCACCTGAGCGAACACCAGAAGGTCCGCAACGTGCGCCGCGATCCGCGGGTGGCGCTGACGATCCTGTCACCCGGCGCGGTCGGCAAGGTGATGCGCCCGTACCTGTCGATCACCGGGACCGCGCGGATCGTCGAAGGCGGCGCGCCGGAACTGCTCGCCCAGCTGGCTCAGACGCTGGCCGCGCCGGACTCCGGCTTCCCGCCGCCCGACGCGCCCCCCGGTTACCTGACTCGGATCCGGATCGACAAGGTCGGCGGCGTCGGGCCCTGGCAGGACTGAGCCCTAAGACCATCCAGGGGCCGGCGGCGGTGTGCGATCATGCCAAGCATGCGTCGCTGGCTTGTGCTCCTGACCGTCACCCTGGCCACCCTCGCCGGGGTCGTCGCGTCCCCGGCGTCGGCGGCGGTCATCCCGATCGGTCGCCTCGGCGATGTGCTGCGCGTCGAATACGAGGGGCTGGTGGCCGACGTGTCGGTCAACAACATCGTCCCGACGCCCCCGCCGCCTGGGTTCGGTTATCCCCCGCGCGCGCCGCGCTACCAGGTGTACCGGGCCGATGTGACGATCACGCCGGTACAGGTGCCGACCCCGTACGCGATGGGCATCACGTTC
The DNA here is from genome assembly GCF_010725485.1 of Mycolicibacterium parafortuitum. Taxonomy (NCBI): domain Bacteria; kingdom Bacillati; phylum Actinomycetota; class Actinomycetes; order Mycobacteriales; family Mycobacteriaceae; genus Mycobacterium; species Mycolicibacterium parafortuitum. Next base: position 5,014,166 of record NZ_AP022598.1, read on the forward strand.
GCGTTCCGCGGCGTGACACCGACCGGTGACGCCTACGAACCCCGCAACAGCGACGCCCCCGACGCGCTGCAGACGATGATGTTCACCGCCCAGCCCGGGCAGACGTTCACCGGCGGCGTGTGGTGGGACTGCTACCGCGATCTGGTCTCCAACGTGGTGCTGCTCGACAAGATCTCCGGAATCCGCCTGGCCCAATGGAACGTCGCCTAGACATCCAGCCCGCCGCACCGGATCAGCTGGCCGAACTCACCGACGTCGCCGCCCGCACCTTCCCGCTGGCCTGCCCGCCCGCGGTCGGGCCCGACGACGTCGCGGCGTTCATCGCCGAGAACCTTTCGCGCGAACGCTTCACCGACTACCTCGCCGACCCCGACCGCACCGTCCTGGTGGCCGTCGAGGGCGGCCGAATACTCGGTTACGCCATGATGATTCGCGGTGTCCCCGACGACCCCGACGTCACCGCGGCCGTCACCGCGCTGCCCACGGTCGAAGTGTCGAAGATGTACGTACTCCCCGAATCCCACGGCAGCGGCACCGCCGCGGCGCTGATGACCGCGGCGCTGCAACACGCGCACACCCTCGGTGTCGCGTCGGTATGGCTGGGCGTCAACCAGCGCAACGAACGGGCCCAGCGCTTCTACGCCAAGCACGGTTTCGGCGTGGCCGGCACCAAACGGTTCCGCCTCGGCGACCACTGGGAGCAGGACTACGTGATGGTGCGCCCGGCCTGACCGGCGGCGGTCAGGGCCAGCAGCCGCGAGGTCGCCCGCAGGTACTTCTTCCGGAACCCGCCGGCGAGCATCTCCTCGCTGAAGATGGTGTCCAGCTTGGTGCCTGACGCGATCACCGGGACGCCCGCGTCGTAGAGCCGGTCGGTCAGCGACACCAGCCGCAGCGCGACGTTCTGGTCGTCGATCGGGTGCACGCCGGTGATGAACACCTGCGAGACGCCCTCGATCAACGTCAGATACCGCGACGGGTGCATGGTGGCCAGATGCGCGCACAGCGCGTCGAAATCGTCGAGCGTCGCACCGTCGACCTCGGACGCCCACCGGGCCACCTCGTCGTCTCCGGGCGGCTCCGGCGCCGGCGGCAGGTCGCGGTGCCGGTAGTCCGGACCCTCAATGCGCACCGTGGTGAACATCGACGCCAGCGTGTTGATCTCACGCAGGAAGTCCTGGGCGGCGAAGCGCCCCTCGCCCAGCTGCTCGGGCAGCGTGTTCGAGGTCGCCGCCACCGACACGCCGCGCTCGACCAGCGCCGACAACAAGCGCGAGATCAGGGTGGTGTTGCCCGGATCGTCGAGTTCGAACTCGTCGATGCACAGCAGCACGTAGTCCGACAGCAGCTCGATGCACTCCATGAACCCGAACACACCCGCGAGTTGGGTGAGTTCGCCGAACGTCGCGAACGCCCGCTTGTAGTCCGACGACTCACCGACCGCGTAGTACGACGACGCCAGCAGGTGGGTCTTGCCGACACCGAACCCACCGTCGAGGTACACCCCGACGCCGGGCAGCACCTCACGCTTGCCGAACAGCTTCTTCTTGCCGGCGCGGCGCGCCACGGCCTGTTCGGTGAACTGGCGGCACGTCTGCACGGCCGCGGCCTGCGACGGCTCCCCCGGGTCGGGGCGGTAGGTGTCGAAGCTGACGTCGGCGAACGTCGGCGGCGGAACCAGCTGGGCGATCAGCCGTTCCGGTGTGACGCTGGGATGTCGATCGACCAGATGCCCGACATCGCTGGACCCGTGCATGCAGGCACCATAACGGCGTGCTGTGATTTCCCGTATGTCCGGCGACGGTGACGGGACGCACTTCACACTTCTGGGATCGGCCGGCGTGCTCGGCATCGACGACCTCGCCGACCGCTACCGGTATCCGGACGATCTGCGTTCGTGCTGGGTGCGCGCGAACATGATCGCCTCGGCCGACGGCGGCGCGACCAGCGCGGGCACGTCCGGCGCGCTCGGTGGCGACGGGGACCGCGCGGTGTTCGCGACACTGCGGGCGCTGTGCGACGTGATCGTCGTCGGCGCGCAGACCGTGCGGGTGGAGAACTACTCCGGTGTGCACTTCGGCGCCGCCGAGCGGCAGGCGCGGCAGCGCCGCGGCCAGGCCGAGGTGCCACCGATCGCGGTGCTCACCCGCACCGGGCAACTCGACCACACCGCGAAACTGTTCGCCGACACCGAGGTGCCGCCGCTGATCCTGACCTCGGCGCAGGCCGTCGAGGACACCCGCACCCGGCTGGGATCCTCGGCCGAGGTGATCGACTGCTCCGGCGCGGCATCCGATTCGGTGGACCCGCAGACCGCGCTCGCGCGGCTGGCCGAGCGCGGTCTGACCCGGGTGCTGACCGAGGGCGGTCCCGGGATCCTGGGCCTGCTCACCGCCGCCGGACTGCTCGACGAGTTGTGCCTGACGGTCGCGCCGCTGCTGCTCGGCGGCGCGGGCGGCCGCATCGTCGCCGGGGCCGGCGAGGCGCACACGGCGATGTCCCTCGAGCAGGCCCTGCGCGACGATCACGGCTACCTGTACCTGCGTTATGTCCGTCGGCGGGGCGGCGGGGCGGGGTGACCGCCATCAGTACTGTGGTGCCCATGCGTCGTGTGGTGCAGGCTGTCGTTCTGTCGCTGGCCGTCGTGCTCCCGGTGTCGGCGTGCTCGCCGGGCCTGGCCGCCAATCCGCGCTATGCGACCGACTCCGGCGCCCGCCCCCAGGGCGAACCGCCGAACACCGACCAGCCCCCGGGCCCGCCCGCCGTCGAGGTCCCGAAGAACGATCTGTCCTGGCGCGACTGCACCTCGCGGGTGTTCGCCTCGGCGGCCGTGCAGGCCATCCCCGGCGTGAAACTCGACTGCGCCAGCTACGACGCCGACCTGGACCCGATCAACGGCGCCAACGGCACCGTCAGCATCGGCGTCGTCCGGGCCACGTCCCAGCAGACCCCCGCCGACGCCGGCCCACTGGTGATGACCACCGGATCCGACCTGCCCTCCTCGGTGCAGTTGCCGGTCTGGCTGTCGCGCGCCGGCGCCGACCTGCTCAAGAGCAACCCGATCGTGACGGTGGACCGCCGCGGCATCGGCATGTCGGGTGCGCTGGACTGCCGCGATCTGTTCGACCGGCAGGAGATGTTCGAGCAGGCGCAGTTCCAGGCCGGCGACGACCCCGTCGCCAACCTCGGCGCCATCACGATGACGGCGACCACCAGCTGCACCGACACCATCGCCCCCGGTGACTCGGCCTACGACAACGCCCACGCCGCCGAGGACATCGAACGGCTGCGCACCACGTGGGACGTGCCCGCGCTCGCACTCCTCGGCATCGGCAACGGCGCCCAGGTGGCGCTGGCGTACGCCGGGTCGCATCCGAACAAGGTGGCCCGGCTGGTGCTCGATTCGCCTCTGCCGCTCGGTATCTCCGCCGAAGCGGCCACCGAGCAGCGCGTCAAGGGCGAGCAGGCGGCCCTCGACGCGTGGGCCACCCAGTGCGCGGCCACAGGCTGCCCGCTCGGCCCCGATCCGAAGGCCGCGGTCGACGAGCTGCTGTCCGCCGCCCGGGCCGGGCGCGGACCCGGCGGCGCGTCGGTGGCCGCGGTGGCCGACGCGATCTCGACCGCACTGGGGTATCCGCGCGGCGGCCGGGTCGACTCGGGCAACGAGCTGGCGCTCGCGGTCGCCGACGCCCGCTCCGGTGACACCAACCGGCTCAACAACCTGATCAACCAGGCCGAGACGCTGCGCCAGACCGACGGGCAGTTCGTCAACAGCTGCAGCGACGCGCTGAACCGGCCCACCCCGGACCGGGTCCGCGAGCTCGTCGTCGCCTGGGGCAAGCTCTACCCGCAGTTCGGCGCGGTCGGCGCGCTGGACATGGTGAAGTGCCTGAACTGGCCCAGCGGCAGTGCGCCGAAGGAGCCCGCCGGGTTGGAGATCCCGACCCTGCTGCTCGGTGTCGCCAACAACCCGATCGTCGGCAACGAAGGGGTGGCCGCGGTGGCCGCCACCGCGATCAACGCCGGTTCGACCAACCGGCGGGTGATGTGGCAGGGCATCGGGCACGGCGCGACCATCTACTCGCCGTGCGCGCTGCCCCCGGTGATCGAGTACGTCAAGACCGGTGAGCTGCCGGCCACCGACACGTACTGCCCGGCCTGACAGTTTCCGGGTGCGGCTGAGGTACGGTGCCTGGCGTGCGTGATCTTGTGCTGAGCGCGTTCCGGCCTCGCACCTCCCCCCCGACGACGGCGTCCGTGCTCCGGTCGATCCTGTGGCCACTGGCGATCATGGCGGTGATCCACCGCAGCTACGTGCTGGTGTTCAACCGCTACATCACCGACGATTTCGCGCCCGTCTACCGCGCGGTGATCAACTTCAAATTCGGCTGGGACATCTACAACGAGCACTTCGACCACGTCGACCCGCACTACCTGTATCCGCCCGGCGGCACCCTGATCATCGCGCCGTTCGGCTACCTGCCCGAGGTCGCGTCGCGCAACTGGTTCATCTTCTTCAACACCGTCGCGATCATCCTCGCCGGCTATTTCCTGCTGCGGCTGTTCGGTTACACGCTGTCCTCGGTGGCCGCGCCCGCCCTGCTGCTGGCGATGTTCTGCACCGAAAGCGTCACCAACACACTGGTCTTCGGCAACATCAACGGCGTCCTGTTGCTGCTGGAGGTGTTGTTCTTCCGGTGGCTGCTGGACGGCAACCGCAGCCACGAATGGCTGGCCGGAATCAGCATCGGGCTCACCCTGGTGGTCAAACCACTGCTGGCGCCGTTACTTCTCCTCCCTCTGCTCAACCGGCAGTGGCGGGCGCTGGTGGCCGCGTTCGTGGTGCCGGTCGTGTTCAACGCCGCCGCGTGGCCGCTGATCGCCGACCCGATGAACTTCGTCACCCGCACGGTGCCGTACATCCTGTCCACCCGCGACTACTTCAACAGCTCGATCCTGGGCAACGGCCTCTACTACGGCCTGCCGATGTGGCTGATCATGGCGCTGCGGATCGCGTTCATCGTGCTCGGCGCGGTGTCGCTGTGGCTGCTGTACCGCTACTACCGCGAGCGCGACCCGTTCTTCTGGATGCTGACGTCGTCGGGCGTGCTGCTGACGACGTCGTGGCTGGCGCTCTCGCTCGGGCAGGGCTACTACTCGATCGCGCTGTTCCCGTTCCTGATGACCGTGGTGCTACCCAACTCGGTGATCCGCAGCTGGGTGGCCTGGCTGGCCGCCTACGGCTTCCTGACGATGGACCGGTGGCTGCTGTGGCAGCTGCCCAGCACCGGACGCGCGCTGGAATACCTCAAGATCACCTACGGCTGGTCGCTGATGATGGTGGTGGTGTTCGCGGTGTTGCTGTTCCGCTATCTCGACGCCAAGCGGGACGGGCGCCTCGACGGCGGCATCGACCCCGTGTGGATGAAGCAGCTGACGCCGGCGGCCAAGCCGTCCGAGTAGCCTGGCGTGCATGACTGCTCCGAAGCTGGTGCTCAGCGACGACCAGTGGCGCGAACGCCTCACCCCGCAGGAATTCGCGGTGCTGCGCCAGGCCGGCACCGAACGTCCGTTCACCGGTGAGTACACCGACACCAAGACCCCGGGGATCTACCAGTGCCGCGCCTGCGGCGCCGAATTGTTCCGCAGCACCGAGAAGTTCGAATCGCACTGCGGGTGGCCGTCGTTCTTCGATCCCGCCGACTCCGACGCGGTGATCCTGCGGCCCGACGACTCGCTGGGCATGCGGCGCGTGGAGGTGCTGTGCGCGAACTGCCACAGCCATCTGGGCCACGTATTCGAGGGTGAGGGATATCCGACCCCGACGGACCAGCGCTACTGCATCAACTCGATCTCGCTGCGGCTGGTGCCGTCGGACTGACCGGCGGCAGCTACGGCAGCGTCGTCAGGAGCTGTTCCACCGAGACCCGCGGGCCGGTGAAGAACGGCGTCTCCTCACGCACGTGCTTGCGCGCGTCGGTGGCGCGCAGGTCACGCATCAGGTCGACGATGCGGTACAGCTCCGGCGCCTCGAAGGCCAGCAGCCATTCGTAGTCGCCCAGCGCGAACGACGGCACCGTGTTGGCCCGCACGTCCTTGTAGCCGCGGGCGGCCATCCCGTGCTCGGCCAGCATCCGGCGGCGTTCCTCGTCGGGCAGCAGGTACCAGTCCAGGGACCGCACGAACGGATACACGCAGATGTAGGCGCCGGGCTCCTCCCCCGCCAGGAACGCGGGGATGTGGCTCTTGTTGAACTCGGCGGGACGGTGCAGCGCGACGTTGCTCCACACCGGGGTGGACGCCCGGCCCAGCGCCGTGGTGCGGCGGAAGTCCTTGTAGGTGGACTGGAGCGCCTCGACCGTCTCGGCGTGCGTCCAGATCATGAAGTCCGCGTCCGCGCGCATCCCGGCGACGTCGTAGAGACCGCGCACGACGACACCCTTGTCCTCCTGCTGTTTGAGGAACGTCGCGGTCTCGTCGGCGAGCGCCGCGCGCGCGTCGCCGTCGGCAGCGAGTGCCCCCGGCGTCACCGCGAAGACCGAGAACATCAGGTAGCGGATCGTGGAGTTCAGTTCGTCGTAATCGAGCTTGGCCATACGGTCATCCTCCCACCGCGAGCAGCGCGGCCACCGCCCTGGTCGCCGACGCCACACATGCGGGCACCCCGATGCCGTCCAGGTACGCACCCGCCACCGCGAGCCCACGCGGAAGCCCGTCGCGCAGCTCCGCGACCAGTGCGGCGTGACCGGGCCCGTACTGCGGCATCGCGTCGATCCAGCGGACCACCCGGCTGTCCACCGGCTCCTCGCTGACCTCGAACAGGGTCTGCAGATCCTCGGCCGCCCAGCTGAGCAGATCCTCGTCGCCGGTACTGCGCGCCAGTTCGTCACCGAAACGCCCGTAGGACAGCCGGACCAGCTCGACGTTGCCGCGCCGTCCCCACTTGCGCGAGGACAGCGTCACCGCCTTGGTGTGCAGCCGCCCGCGGCCCGCGACCAGCACCCCGGACTGCTCGGGCAGCGGTGTGCCGCCCGGCAGCGCCAGCGCCACCACCGCGGCCGAGGCCACCGGGATCCGGCGCGCGGCGGCCGCGGTGCGCGGAGCCAGCGGTTCGACCAGCGCGGGCAGCCGGGGCGCCGGGACGGCCAGCACCACCGCGTCGGCGGGCCAGCGACCTTCCTCGTCGTCGACCAGTTCCCAGCCGCCCGCCACCTGGTGCACGCTGCGCACGGACACCTGCGCCCACCGCAGACCGGAGCGGTGCATCAGCTCGTCGAGCAGCACCTGGTAGCCGCCGTCGATCGCGCCGAAGACCGAGCCGGCGCGCGGCGGTGGCAGGGCCGCGGCCACCGCGGCGGTCAGGCTCGGGGCGCCGTCGTCGAGCGCCGCGGCCACCGTCGGCGCGGCGGCCCGTAGACCGATCGTCGCGGCCGAACCGGCGTACACCCCGGCCAGCAGCGGGTCGACGGAGCGGACCACGACCTGCTCACCGAACCGGTCACCGACCAGTTCGGCCACCGACGGGTCCGCACCCCGGCGCCAGCTCAGCGGGCGCCGCGGCTCGTCGAGCATGCGGCGCACGGTCGCGTCGTCGACCAGCCCGGCCAGCTCCGAAGGCCGCGACGGGATGCCGTTGACGGTGTCCTTCGGCAACTGGTGCAGGCGGCCCTCGCTGTAGATCAGCGGACGCGCTCCGGTGGTGGTGATCTGCTTACCCGACAGCCCCAGCTCGCCCAGCAGCGCGGGCATCTCGGGCCGGCGCGCGACGAACGCCTCGGCGCCGACGTCGATCAACTGCCCGCCGAGGCGCTCGGTGCGCAGGATCCCGCCGAGCCGGTCGGCGGGATCGAGCACGGTGATCGACGCGTCCGGGCCCGCCGCGACCCGCAACCGGTAGGCGGCGACCAGACCGGAGATACCGCCTCCGACGACGCAGTACCGGGGCGCGCCGCTCACAGCTCGTGCACCAGCGCCACCGCGTCGGTGATGATGGCCGGGTCGGTGGCGGGAAGCACGCCGTGACCCAGGTTGAAGATGTGCCCGACGGCGCCCGCGTCGACCGCGCGGCGGCCGTCCTCGACGACCGCGCGCACCGCCCGATCCACCACCGGCCAGCCGGCCAGCAGCACCACCGGGTCGAGGTTGCCCTGCAGCGCGCTGCCGCGCCGCACCCGCGCGGCGGCGTCGGTCAGCGAGGTGCGCCAGTCGACGCCGACGACGGCGGGCACTCCGTGGCCGGTGACCGCTTCCGACATCGCGCCGAGCAGTTCGGCGGTGCCGACACCGAAGTGCGTCATAGGCACGCCGTAGCCGGCCAGCGACGCGAACACCCGGGCGCTGTGTGGCAGCACGTAGGCGCGGTAGTCGGCCAGCGACAGCGTCCCGGCCCAGGAGTCGAACACCTGGATCGCGTCGACCCCGGCCTCGAGCTGCACGCGCAGGAACTCGATCGTGACGTCGGTCAGCGCCGTCATCAACGCGTGCCAGGTCTCGGTGTCGCCGAGCATCATCGCCTTGGTGCGTTCGTGATGGCGGCTCGGTCCGCCCTCGACCAGGTAGGACGCCAGCGTGAACGGCGCCCCGGCGAAGCCGATCAGCGGGACCTCGCCGAGCGCGGCGGTCAGCTGGCCGATCGCGGTGGCCACCGCGCCGACCTGGTCGTGTTGCAGTGGGGCGACCGCGCGGACGTCGTCGGCGGTGCGGATCGGGTGCGCGATGACCGGGCCGACGTCGGGGACGATGTCGAGGTCGATACCGGCGGCACGTAACGGCACCACGATGTCGGAGAACAGGATCGCCGCGTCCACATCGTGCCTGCGCACCGGCTGCAACGTGATCTCGGTGATCAGGTCGGCGTCGAAGCAGGCCTGCATCATGGTGTTCTTGGCCCGCAGTTCGCGGTACTCCGGCAGGGACCGACCGGCCTGACGCATCATCCACACCGGTACCCGGTGGGGTTTGCGACCGGCGGCGGCAGCCAGGTACGGAGATTCGGGCAGCTCGCGGCGCGTGTTCATCGCTCCCTATGCTGCCATGCCGCTATCGGCGCGCCTGCCGACAGACCTGCCCAAATGGACTACCGTCAAACGCCGTGACCACCGCCGAACCGGCTCCGTTCCGTGAAGCGGTGGCGGCGATGAATGCCACCACCGTCCGACCCGAGATCGAGCTCGGGCCCATCCGGCCACCGCAGCGCCTGGCGCCCTACAGCTATGCGCTGGGCGCCGAGGTCAAGCACGCCGAGGCCGCGATCGTGCCCGAGCGCTCCGAAGGGGATGCGTTCGGGCGGCTCATCCTGCTGCACGACCCCGAGGGCGCCGAGGCGTGGGACGGCACCATGCGGCTGGTCGCCTACATCCAGGCCGACCTCGATTCCACCGAGGCCGTCGACCCGCTGCTGCCCGAGGTGGCGTGGAGCTGGCTCGTCGACGCGCTGGAGCAGCGTGCCGAACAGCAGGTGACGGCCCTGGGCGGCACCGTCACCGCGACCACGTCGGTGCGCTACGGCGACATCTCCGGGCCGCCGCGCGCCCACCAGTTGGAGCTGCGCGCATCGTGGACCGCGACATCGCTGGACCTCGGCCCGCATGTGCAGGCGTTCTGTGAGGTGCTCGAGCACGCCGCCGGCCTGCCGCCGGCCGGGGTGACCGACCTGAGTTCGCGCACCCGCGCCTGAGGCCGATGTCCGAAGCTGAGAACACCGGCTCCCCCGTGGACGCCGATCCGGTCGAATCCGAGCTGCCCGAAGCCGAGCCGCTGCTGACACCACGCGACGGCGTGCCGGAGGTGTCGTCGAGCCGCGGCGAGATCGCCAGGGCCGCCGACCTGTTGGCGTCCGGAACCGGGCCGTTCGCGGTGGATGCCGAGCGGGCGTCGGGTTTCCGATACTCCAACCGGGCGTATCTGGTTCAGATCCGGCGCGCGGGCGCCGGCACCGTGCTGATCGACCCGGTCAGCCACGGCGGCGACCCGCTGCAGGTGCTGGCTCCGGTCGCCGAGGTACTGGCCACCGACGAATGGGTGCTGCACGCCGCGGACCAGGACCTGCCCTGCCTGGCCGAGATCGGCATGCGGCCCCCCGCCCTGTACGACACCGAGCTGGCGGGCCGGCTGGCCAACTACGACCGGGTCAACCTGGCCGCGATGGTGCAGCGGCTGCTCGGGCTGCAGCTGACCAAGGGCCACGGCGCCGCCGACTGGTCGAAACGCCCACTGCCGCACGACTGGCTCAACTACGCGGCCCTGGACGTCGAGGTCCTGCTGGAGCTGCGTGACGCCGTCGCCGCGGTGCTCGAGGAACAGGGCAAGTCCGAGTGGGCCCGCCAGGAGTTCGAATATCTGCGCACGTTCGAGGCGCCACCGACCCGGCGGGACCGCTGGCGGCGCACCTCCGGCATCCACAAGGTGCGGGACCCGCGAGCGCTGGCCGCGGTGCGGGAGCTGTGGGTCACCCGGGACCAGATCGCCCGCCGCCGAGACATCGCACCCGGGCGCATCCTGCCCGACAGCGCCATCATCAGTGCCGCGACCTCCAACCCCGACACACTCGAAAAGCTCACCGCACTACCGGTTTTCAGCGGTTCGAAGCAGCGGCGCAGCGCACAGGTGTGGTTGGACGCGCTGGCTCGGGCCCGCACCAGCGAGCCACCTGAGGCACAGGAGCCGTCCAACGGGCCGCCGCCGGCGTCGCGGTGGTCTCGGCGCAAGCCCGAGGCCGCGGTGCGGCTTGAGGCCGCCCGCGCCGAGTTGAGCGCGCTGGCCGAACAGGTTTCGGTGCCGATGGAGAACCTGCTGTCCCCCGACACGGTCCGCAGGCTGTGCTGGGACTGGCAGCCCGTCGAGGACGGGGAGGCGACCGCAGCCGCCGTCGACGCGTTCCTGCGCACCACCACCGCCCGGCAGTGGCAGCGCGATCTCACGGTGCCCGCGCTGGCGCGGGCGTTGGCTACTCCGGAGCGGTGACCCGGTCGATGTGGTCGGTGAAATGCCGCCACACCGCGTCGGGATCCTCCAGTTGGGGCCAGTGCCCGATACTTTCAAGCATGACCACGTCGGCGTCCGGGATCACCTCGCGGTAGCGCCGCGCCATGTGCGCGCCCGAGTTGGGGTCGAGCGCGCCGTCGATCAGGCGCATCGGCACCCGCGCCTCCCGCATCGCCCGCACCCAGCGGTTGCGATGCCGGTAACGGTCCTCGACGAACCGGCCGACCTTGTGCAGCACTGCTTTTCCGTCGTTGTACTCCAGGATCTGGTGGAACAGGTCCATCATGTGCGGCGTCGGCTGGGTGTCGGGGCCGAACATCTCCCTGATCGTCGGTTCCAGGAGCCGCCGCGAGACTCGGCTGCCCTGCAGCGGACTGAGGATGTCCCCCAACGGTGTCGCGGACATCAGCTTCTGCAGCAGCCGCGGCGTGTAGGACTCGTTGAACATCCCGCCGTTGAGCCAGGTGACCGACTCGATCCGCGGCGCGCCGTAGGCATGCTCGGACCACACCTGCCGGGCCAGCAGTTCCTGGCCGACCGAGTCCCCGAGATCGTGGGCGAGCACGTGCACGGTCTGCACACCGAGGTGCGCGAGCAACGCCTCGTGCACATCCGCGTGGTCGTGCACGCTGTAGCCGTACGCCTTCGGCTTCGCCGAGAAACCCATCCCGATCATGTCGGGCGCGATCACGGTGAACCGCGCGGTGAGCCTGCTCCACAACGGCTGCCAGTCGAAGGTGTTGAACGGATAGCCGTGGATCAGCAGCAGGTGCGGACCCTGCCCCTCACAGCGGTAGAAGATGTCGAAACCGAGGTAGTCGAAATACTGCCCGGCGTCGCGCCAGCGCTGAAGTTCGGCATCCACTCCGCCGACCCTAGGCGCTCAGCTGAAGGCGCGCGCCAGGAACTCGGTGGAATCCGGCATCGACACCAGCACGGTGCCGCTGTGGTCGGCCTCCGGGTACACCTTAAGGGTCACCTGCTGGCCGTTCGCGGTCAGCTGGTCGGCGAAGCGCAGCGTCAGATTCGGCGGCACGTCGCGATCGGCCATCCCGACGCCGAGGAACACCGGCCGGTCGTAACCCGACGGCGGGATGCCCATGTATGCGTCGATCGCCTCGACGGCACCCGGGATCGACGCGACCGGCGCGGTGAAGAACTCCGGGACCCGCAGCCCGGTCAGTGCGCCGGCCAGGTCTGCGGCACACAGGGTTTCGGCCTGATCGGCAGCTGCCCGGCCGGCAGGCGTCAACACCTGGTCCAGGTCGAGATCCGGACGGGCCTCACGCAGCGCGGCGACGATGTAGGCGGTGTAGGCACTGCCCATCGGCCCGAGTTCGGGCGGTACCACCATCTGCGGGCCGGCCTGCTTGACGATGGACTCGACCCCGGCGGGCGTGCCGGTGGCGACCACCCCGCGGTAGTCGAGGCCGGACCCCGCGGAGAACTCGGTGGCCCACCGCGCGGTGGCGACGGCCGCTCCCCCGCCCTGGGACTGACCGACCACCGCCCACTTCGGGGACAGATCGAGATCCATCTCGTGGGCGGCGATGACGGAGTCCACCACCCCGTGTGCGGTGGTGACGCTGTTCAGGTAGCTCATCAACCCGGGGGTGCCGAGGCCCGCGTAATCGGTGCCGACCACCACATAACCCTGGTCCAGCCAGTGCGAGAGGTACTCGTCGTCGCGGTCGCTGCGGCTCCTGGCCGACGGCGTGCAATCGTCACCGAGCCCGACGGTGCCGTGTGCCCACGCCGCCACCGGCCAACCGCCCGGTGGCGCAGGCGTTTTCGGCACGAACACCGCCGCGGTGCTGACCGCGGGCCGGTCGTGCTGGTCGACCGTCGAGTACAGGATGCGATAGGCACGGGCAGCCGCCGTCACCGACAGCGCCGGATCCAGCGCCACCGCGTCGATCAGCGTGCCCGGCGCCGGAACGGGTCCGTCGTAGGTCCGCGCGTCCAGGCCCGACCAGACCGGGACACTCGCCGTCGCGGCCGGTGCGACGCCCACCAGGGCGGCCAGCACCATCACGAGGGCGGTGAGAAATCCGCCGATACGTCTCATGGTGTCAGTCGACGCGCTCACTGACCTCGCGCTCACCGGCGGAGGCGCCGAGCGCGGCGATCCAGCCGGTGATCCGGCGGGCGAGATTCTGCTCGGTCAGCCCGACCTCGGCGAGCACCTCACCACGCGAGGCGTGTGCGAAGAACTCCTGTGGCAGTGCGGCGTCGCGGCACGGCACGTCGATCTCGGCGCCGCGCAACGCCGCCGACACCGCGGAGCCGACCCCGCCGTGCCCGCCGTTGTCCTCGAGCGTGACGACGAGCTTGTGCGCGGTGGCGAGTTCGCCGATCTGGGACGGAACCGGCAGCACCCAGCGCGGGTCCACCACCGTCACGCCGATGCCCTGATTGCGCAGCCGCTCGGCGACGCCGATCGCCATCGGCGCGAACGCACCGACCGACACGATCAGGACATCCTCGGAGAGCCCGTCGGCCGGGACCGCGAGCACGTCGACCCCGTCGCGCCGTTCCAGCGCCGGAATGTCGGCTCCCACATCCCCCTTCGGGAACCGGATGGCCGTCGGCCCGTCCTTGATCTCGACCGCCTCGGCGAGCTCCTCGCGGAGCCGCGCGCCGTCGCGGGGTGCGGCGACCCGCATGCCGGGCACGATGCCCAGGATCGACAGGTCCCACATCCCGTTGTGGCTCGCGCCGTCGGGGCCGGTGACGCCCGAGCGGTCCAGCACGACCGTCACCGGAAGGTTGTGCAGCGCAACGTCCATCAGCATCTGGTCGAATGCCCGGTTCAGGAACGTCGAGTAGATCGCGACGACCGGGTGCATCCCGCCCATCGCGAGTCCAGCCGCCGACGTCATCGCGTGCTGTTCGGCGATGCCGACATCGAAGAACCGGTCCGGGAACCGTTTACGGAACGCCGAGAGCCCGGTCGGACCCGGCATCGCGGCGGTGATCGCGACGATGTCGCGGCGCTTGCCGGCCAGGTCGATCAGCGTCTCGGAGAACGCCGACGTCCAGCCCGGACCGGGAACCGAAGTGGCCAGGCCGGTTTCGGGGTCGATGACGCCGCAGGCGTGCATCTGGTCGTCGACGTCGTTCTCCGCGGGTGCGTATCCCATGCCCTTGCGGGTCACGACATGCACGACGACCGGCGCGTTGAATGCGCGGGCGTGCCGCAGCGCGCCCTCCACGGCGGACTCGTCGTGTCCGTCGATCGGCCCGACGTACTTCAGGCCCAGATCGGTGAACATCACCTGCGGCGAGAGCGCGTCCTTGATGCCCGCCTTGATCGAATGCATGCACTGGTAGCAGAACTCGCCGATGACCGGGACGCCGCGCACCGCCTTGCGGCCCTCTTCGAGGACCCGCTCGTAGCCGGGCTGCAGCCGCAGCGCGGCCAGGTGCTCGGCGAAACCGCCGATCGTCGGGGCGTAGCTGCGCCCGTTGTCGTTGACGATGATCACCACCGGCCGCTTGGACGCGGCGATGTTGTTCAGCGCCTCCCAGCACATACCGCCGGTCAGCGCGCCGTCACCGACGACGGCCACCACGTGGCGGTTGCGGTGCCCGGACAGCTCGAACGCCTTCGCCAGGCCGTCGGCGTAGGACAGCGCCGAGCTGGCATGGCTGGACTCGACCCAGTCGTGCTCGCTCTCGCTGCGAGACGGATAGCCCGACAGGCCGTCCTTCTTACGCAGCGTCTCGAAGTCCTGGCAACGGCCGGTGAGCATCTTGTGCACATAGGCCTGATGACCGGTGTCGAACAGGATCGGATCATGCGGGGAGTCGAAGACGCGGTGCAGCGCAAGCGTCAACTCGACGACGCCGAGGTTGGGTCCCAGATGTCCACCCGTCGCCGCGACCTTGTGGATCAGGAAATCGCGGATCTCCGTGGCGAGCTCGTCGAGCTGCGCATGGGACAGGTGTGCCAGATCAGCGGGACCGCGGATCTGTTCAAGCATCAGGCCAGTCTACGCACCGCTATTGGGATCGGTCCTGTCGAGTCTGGTACACGTCGGGCACCCCGTCGCGGTCCTCATCCACCGTCTCTTCGAGGTGAATGCGCCGGTAGGCGGCATTTCTGGTGAGCAGCAGCACCGAAGCGAGCACCGCCGCCAACAGTGATCCGCACAACACGCCGACCTTGACGAATTCGTGACGTGCCGAATCGGGGCCGTACGACAGATCACCGATCAGCAAAGAGACGGTGAATCCTATACCCGCCAGCATCGCGACGCCGAGCACGTCGACCCAGCGCAGCGACGAATCGAGGTTCGCGCGGGTGAACGCGGCAAGCAACCTGGTGGTCACGAAGATTCCGATCGGTTTGCCGAGCACCAGGCCCAGCACGATGCCGAGGGTGATCGGATCGCTCAGCGCGCGCCCGAGCCCGTCGAGGCCGCCGAAACTCACTCCGGCAGCGAAGAACGCGAAGACCGGGATCGCGATCCCGGTCGACAGCGGACGGGTGCGGTGCTCGAAATGTTCGGCCATCCCGGCGTCGACCTCGACTCCTCCGCGTGTCGCCGATCGGCGAACCGGGACCGCGAACCCGAGCAGCACACCGGCCACCGTCGCGTGCACCCCGGACTCGTGCATCAGCACCCAGGTCAGCACACCGAGCGGGATCAGCACCCACCACGCCTGCACCCCGCGCTGCACGGCGACGGTGAACACCGCCAGTACCGCCAATGCCCCGCCCAGTGCCGCGACGTTGATCTCGTCGGTGTAGAACACCGCGATCACCAGCACCGCCAGCAGGTCGTCGACGACGGCCAGCGTCAGCAGGAAGGTGCGCAACGCCGAGGGCAGGTGGGTCGAGATGACCGCGAGCACCGCGACCGCGAACGCGATGTCGGTCGCGGTCGGGATCGCCCACCCGCGCAACGCACCGTCACCGGCCCGCGCGGCGACCGCGACGAAGATCACCGCGGGCACCACCATGCCGCCGACAGCGGCCGCGATCGGCAGCGCGGCCTGGCGCGGATCACGCAGATCGCCGGCGACGAACTCCCGTTTCAGCTCCAGCCCGACCACCAGGAAGAAGATGGCCAGCAGTCCGTCAGCGGCCCAGTGTCCGATCGACAATGACAGGTGCAGACCAAATGGACTGCCGCCGATCTCGGTGTCCCGCAGCGCGAAGTAGGCCTGCGACCAGGGCGAGTTCGCCCACACCAGCGCGGCGGTCGCGGCGATCAGCAGGATCACCCCGCCGACGGTCTCCTTGCGCAGGATCTCGCTGATCCGGCTGGTCTCCGACCAGGAGCCGCGGGAGAACAGTGCGGGCCGCAAGCCCCCAGGAGAGTCTGACGGCGGGGTGGGGGTCATGTCCTGCCTCGGGTCGGGGTCGACGATTCACCGCCGACCAGACTTCCCGGCACACCTGTGGTCATCCTAGGCGTCCGCGGGCCGCTGCAGCACGGCGACGCATTCGACGTGGTGCGTCAGTGGGAACGAGTCGTATACCCGCAGTTCCTCGACGTCATACCCGTGTTTGCGGTAAAGGCCCACGTCGCGTGCGAAAGAGGCAGCCTCACAACCGATGTGGATGATGCGCGGGACACCGGCGGCGGACAGCAGATCGATCACCTCGCGGCCTGCACCGGTGCGGGGCGGATCGAGCACCGCGACGTCGGCGCGGGCGGGCTGGGCCGCCAGCGCGCGGCGCACCGAATCGGTGCGCACCGACACGTTGTCCAGATCGGCCAGCGCGGCGCGCGCCGAGCGCGACGCCCCCCGGGAGGTGTCCACGGTCAGCACCCGCCCGCCGGGGCCGACGCCGCGTGCCAGAGCGGCGGCGAAAACGCCTGCGCCGCCGTAGAGGTCCCACGCCGTCATCCCGGCCTGCAGGTGCGCCCATTCGGTGATCAGCGCACTGTAGAGCGCGGGGGCGTCGCGGTGGGCCTGCCAGAACGCCGTCGCCGGCACCTGCCAGGTGCGGTCTCCGACGCGCTGCACCGCCTCGTAGTCGCCCTCGACGGCGGTCGTGCGTTGCCCGCTGCCCTGCGCGCCGGCGACCACGACGTGCCGGTGGCCGTCGTCGTCGAGCACGACGTGCACCGCCGAGTGCGGGTGCCAGCGCCGCTCGGCCAGGCCGTCGACCATTCCGGGCGGAAGCTGCGCACAGTCGAGCCGGTGCACCAGGTCGGCGCTGTGGTAGCGGTGGAAGCCGGCCCGGCCGTCGGCGGAGGTGTCCAGCCGCACCCGGGTTCGCCAGCCGGTCGCACCCTGTTCGCCGACCGGCTCGGCGGCGGCGTCGGCTTCCTCGCGCCAGCGGTAACCGCCAAGGCGGGCAAGCTGGTTGGCGACCACCGCACCCTTGATCCGGCGCACCGCGGCGGGGTCGGCGAAGGCTAGATCGCAGCAGCCCGCGCCGTCGACACCCGCGATCGGGCACAGCGAATCGATACGGTCCGCAGACGGCTCGAGGATCTCGACGGCATCGGCGTTCCAGTAGGAGCCACGGTCGCCGACCAGCCGGGCCCGCACCGTCTCCCCGGGCAGCGCGTAGCGGACGAACACCACCCGCCCGTCGTGGCGGGCGATGCAGCTGCCCCCGTTGGCAGGGGCCACCGTCGTCAACGTCAGTTCGTCGGCCAGTTCGTCGCCGCTCATTCGAGAAATCCTCTACGTGCGTCACCCGGCGCGGACTGCGGCGCCAGTTTCTTGAGTCGTTCCGACGACGACAGCTGCCACGGGACGGAGGTCACCATCACATTGGGCTCGAACAACAGCCGGCCCTTGAGCCGCAGCGCGCTCTGATTGTGCAGCAGCTGTTCCCACCAGTGACCCACCACGTACTCCGGGATGAACACCGTCACCACGGTGCGCGGGGAATCCTTGATCAGGCGCTTGACGTAGCCGAGTACCGGACGGGTGATCTCGCGGTATGGCGAGGCGATGACTTTCAACGGCACGCTGATGTCGCTGTGCTCCCATTTGTGCACCAGCTGGCGGGTCTCCGCATCGTCGACGCTGACCGTGATCGCCTCCAGCACGTCCGGCCGGGTGGCCCGGGCGTAGGCAAGCGCGCGCAGTGTCGGCATGTGGACGTTGGAGACCAACACGATCGCGTGGTTGCGGCTGGGCAGGACGAGGTCGTCGATCTCCTCCGCACGCGCCTCCAGTTCCGCGCTGACCGATGCGTAGTGGCGGTGGATCAGCTTCATGATCCCGAACAGCGCGGCCATCGCCAGGATCGCGATCCACGCGCCGACGACGAACTTGGTCACCACGACGATCACCAGAACAGTTCCGGTGCAGACGAATCCGATGGTGTTTGTCACCCTGGCCCGGACCATCCGGCGCCGGGCGCCCGGGTCGGTCTCGGTGCGCAGCAGCCTGGTCCAGTGCCGCACCATGCCGATCTGGCTCAGCGTGAACGACACGAACACCCCGACGATGTAGAGCTGGATCAGCGCGGTCACCTCGGCCTGGAACGCCACCACGAACGCGATCGCACCGAACGCCAGGAACAGGATCCCGTTGGAGAACGCGAGCCGGTCCCCGCGGGTGTGCAGCTGGCGCGGCAGGTAACGGTCTTGGGCGAGAATCGATCCCAGCACCGGGAATCCGTTGAAGGCGGTGTTGGCGGCCAGCACCAGGATCAGCGCGGTGACACCGGCGATCAGATACAGCCCGACCGGGAAGTCGTGGAACACCGCATCGGCCAGCTGCGCGATCAGCGTGCGCTGATGGTAGTCGGCCGGCGCCCCGCCGAGTTGTTCGAGCGGGCGTTCGGCGATCTGCACCCCGGTCGCCTTGGCCAGCATGATGATGCCCATGAACAGCGAGATCGAGATCGCGCCGAGCATCAGCAGCGTGGTGGCGGCGTTGCGGGACTTCGGTTTCCGGAACGCCGGCACGCCGTTGCTGATCGCCTCGACACCCGTGAGCGCGGCGCTGCCCGACGAGAACGCCCGCGCGACGAGGAACACCAGCGCGAACCCGAGGATGTCGCCGTGCTCGGAGTGCATCTCGAAATCGGCGGACTCGGCGCGCAGCGGCGTGCCGAGTGCGTAGATCTGGAAGAACCCCCAGCCCAGCATGATGAACATGCCGATCATGAACGCGTATGTCGGGATCGCGAAAGCGGTTCCGGATTCCCGTATACCGCGCATGTTCAGCGCCGCCAGCACCAGGATCGCGATGATCGCGAACCACACCTTGTGCTGGTTGACGAACGGCACCGCCGAGCCGATGTTCGACATCGCCGACGACATCGACACCGCGACGGTCAGCACGTAGTCGACCAGCAGCGCGCTGGCCACGGTCAGCCCCGCGGTGGGACCGAGGTTGGTGGTCACCACCTCGTAGTCGCCGCCGCCGGACGGGTAGGCGTGCACGTTCTGCCGGTAGCTGGCGATCACGACCAGCATCACCCCGGCGACGGCCAGCCCGATCCACGGCGCCATCGAGTAGGCGGCCAGGCCGGCCACCGACAGCACCAGGAAGATCTCCTCGGGTGCGTAGGCGACCGAGGAGAGGGCATCAGAGGCGAAGACCGGCAGCGCTATCCGCTTCGGGAGCAGCGTGTGCGACAACCTGTCGCTGCGGAACGGCCGGCCCAACAGCAACCGCCGGGTGACGGTCGAAAGCTTGGACACGACTGCCAAGAGTAAGCCTGACGGCCACCGGCCGTCGGAAAGCGGTAGCGTTCGGGTGCACTGGTTTGCAGCAGGCCCGGTCGGAAAGGACCCACAGAGTGCGCGTAGTGGTGATGGGGTGCGGCCGCGTGGGCGCGTCCCTGTCTGACAGCCTGGCCAGGATCGGGCACGACGTCGCGGTGATCGACCGCGACAGCACCGCGTTTCACCGGCTCTCCCCCGACTTCTCGGGCGAACGCGTGCTCGGTATGGGATTCGACCGGGATGTGCTGATCCGAGCCGGCATCGAGGACGCGGCCGCGTTCGCCGCAGTGTCCTCGGGCGACAACTCCAACATCATCTCGGCGCGGGTGGCGCGGGAGACGTTCGGCGTGCAGCGGGTGGTGGCCCGCATCTACGACGCCAAACGCGCCGCGGTCTACGAACGGCTCGGCATCCCGACCGTGGCCACGGTGCCGTGGACCACCGACCGACTGCTCAACGTGCTGACCCGCGAGACCGAGACCACCAAATGGCGCGACCCCACCGGCAACGTCGGGGTGACCGAGCTGGCGCTGCACGAGGACTGGGTCGGCAGACGCATCCCCGAACTGGAGGCCGCCACCGCCGGGCGGGTCGCGTTCATGATCCGGTTCGGCGCGGGCCTGCTGCCCGACGCCAAGACCGTCATCCAGGCCGGCGACCAGGTCTACCTCGCCGCGATCTCCGGCCACATCGCCGAGGCGCTGGCCATCGCGGCGCTGCCGCCGGCCGAGGACGCGGAGGACCGATGACACGGGAGGTGACGGTCGCATGAAGGTCGCCATCGCCGGCGCGGGCGCAGTCGGACGCTCCATCGCCCGCGAACTCGTCGATGCCCACGAGGTCACGCTGCTGGAGCGCGATCCCGACCACATCGACGTCGACGCGATCCCGGCCGCGCACTGGCGCCTCGGGGACGCGTGCGAGCTCAGCCTGCTGGAGTCGGTGAACCTGCAGGACTTCGACGTGGTGATCGCCGCGACCGGCGACGACAAGGCCAACGTCGTGCTCAGCCTGCTGTCGAAGACGGAGTTCGCGGTCCCGCGGGTCGTCGCGCGGGTCAACGACCCCCGCAACGAATGGCTCTTCGACGAGGCCTGGGGTGTCGACGTCGCGGTGTCCACGCCACGGATGCTGGCGTCGCTGGTCGAGGAGGCGGTCTCGGTCGGAGACCTGGTGCGGCTGATGGAATTCCGCAAGGGGCAGGCCAACCTGGTCGAGATCACGCTGCCCGACGACACCCCGTGGGGCGGTAAGCCCGTCAAACGCCTGGAATTGCCGCGCGACGCGACACTGGTCACGATCCTGCGGGGTCCGCGGGTGATCGTGCCGGAGCGCGACGAGCCGCTGGAGGGCGGTGACGAGCTGCTGTTCGTGACAGCCGCCGAGGCCGAGGAGGACTTGCGCACGCTGCTGCTGAACCCGCAGCAGCGTTCCTAGGTCGTTCTGCGCGCCGCGTCGTCGGCTTCAGGGTCGGCCGCCTCAGAGTCGGCACTGGCGTCGAGGCCGGCCGCGCGGACGGCCCGCTGGGCCCGCCGGATGGCCAGGTAGGTCACCAGCGCGGCGACCGCCGTCAGCGGCCATCCCATCGCGATGCGGGCGACGCCGAGCCAGCCCGTCTGGTCCGCGTCGTACAGGTGGTGTTGCACGACGAAGCGGGCCGCGAACACCGCCACCCACACCAGCGTCGCCGCGTCGAACGCGAGCACCGCACCGCGGACCTCACGCCAGCGGCGGTCATGGGTGGCCACCCAGCCCCAGATGTAGCCGACCACCGGCCTGCGGATCACGACGGACAGCGCGAACACCACCGCCCAGAGCAGCGACGTCCAGATGCCCAGCAGGAAGTAGCCTTTCGAGGCGCCGACGAGGTAGGCGATGAGCGCGCTGATGCCGACACCGAAGAATCCGGACACGGCGGGCTGGACGGTGTCGCGGCGGTAGAGCCGCCAGATCAGGATCAGGGTTGCCACGCCCAGTGCCGCGCCGATGGCGGGCATCAGGCCGAATGCCGAGGAGACCGGGACGAACACCAGGACCGGCAGGGACGAGTAGATCAGGCCGCTGATGCCGCCCATCTGTTCCAGGACGGCCGCGCCTCGCGGCGGTGGGGTCTGGGTGCCCGGTTCGGTGCCGGGGTCGCTCACTTCTGAATCTCGTAGTGGGGGTTGTAGATCGCCTTCGAACCGTTGTCGAGCTTGCCGACCCGGCCGTGCACCTTCAGGGTGCGCCCTGACTCGATACCGGGGATGCGGCGCTGGCCGAGCCACACCAGCATCACCGAGTCGGTGCCGTCGAACAGTTCGGCCTTGACGCCGCCCGCGCAGCTCTTGCCGTTGCACTCGACGCTGCGCAGGGTGCCGATCATGGTGACTTCCTGCCCGCGTTGACAGTCGATCGCCTTCTGAGCGCCTGTGCTGGCCGCCTCGTCGCTGAGTTCCGCGACGTCGAATTGTTCCGGATCTTCGGTGAGCCGGCGGGTGAGCCGTCGAAGATATCCCTCGGCCGTAGCCATGGCCTCTCCACCTTCTGCCAAGCCTCTGTGGCTTCCCTTTGACCAACGCCACGGTAGACCTGTTGGTTCCGAAGTGCTAACTACGTCAGGGGTGTTGCGTGGGTCTCGGCGAGCGGGCTTCCCCGACCAGGCACGATCAAAACATGGCGGTCAATCTTCGCGGTGTCACCACGGTGCTGCTGCCCGGTACCGGATCCGACGACGACTTCGTCTACCGGGCGTTTTCCACAGCTTTGCACCAGGAAGGCGCGGTAGTGGTGGCGCCGCGACCGCAGCCCGACCGGTTGCTCGACGGCTATCGGGAGGAGCTGACCGACGCGTGGCTGGCCGGTGACCGCGCGCCGATCGCCGTCGGCGGAGTGTCGATCGGCGCCGCGGTGGCGGTGGAATGGGCGTTGCGCCACCCCGGCCACGCGCTCGCCGTGCTGGCGGCGCTGCCCGCCTGGACCGGCGAACCCGATACCGCCCCTGCGGCGCACGCCGCCCGATATTCGGCGGAGTTGCTGCGCCGCGACGGCCTGGTGTCGGCGACCGCGCAGATGCGGGCGAGCAGCCCGCGCTGGCTGGCCGACGAGCTGTCCCGGTCGTGGCTCGGGCAGTGGCCGTCGCTGCCGGACGCGATGGACGAGGCGGCGAGCTACACGGCGCCGACCGCCGTGCAGTTGGAGACGCTGACCGCCCCGCTGGGTGTGGTGTCGGCAACCGACGACGCGGTGCACCCGCTGGAGATCGGGGTCGAGTGGGCGTCCGCGGCGCCCTGCGGAGCACTGCGCACCGTCACGCTCGACGAGATCGGCGCGGACCCGGGCATCCTTGGAGCGATGAGCCTGGCCGCGTTGCGGGAGGCCCAGAGCCGGGCCTGACCGTCAGCCGCCGGTAATAGTCCTCAGCTGCTGCATCGCCGATCCCTCCGTGGTGCGGCGGGCATTCGGCTGCGGCGGCTCCTGCTGCTGCTGGGCGGCCATCTGCTGCTGCTGCGCGGCCGCGGCCTGCTGCTGCGCCGCGGCCAGCTGGGCGGCCATCGGCTCCGGCAGCTGCACCGGCAGCGGCGTACGCACCGGCAGCGGCGTATCGCCACGGCGTACCACGGTGTCGGCCAACGCATCTCGCGCCTGCTCGGACAATACGTCGATCTGCTCGAACGCACCGTTGACCACACAGCGGACCATCCAGCGGTAGCCGTCGACCCCGATGAACCGCACGACGGCGGATCCCTCACCGGCCGAGCCGACGACCTCGCGGCCCCACGGCCCGTCCTCGATGCTGACCTTCGGGGCGTCACGGCGCAGCGAGTCGGCCAGCTCCCCGGCAACCTCGCGCCACAGCCCGGCCGACTTCGGCGCGGCGTATGCGGCGATCGTGAAGCGCCCGTACGGCGTCACCACCCACACCGCGCTCGGTGTGCCCGCTTCGTTGAGTTCGACCTGAACCTGGCCGCCCTCGGGCATCGGAATCAGTACCGAGCCCAGGTCGAGCCGCGCGACCGCGGCATCCGCCGGGTCGTCGAAGTCCTCGATGTCGAACGGGCCTTCCAGCACCTCATCGGTGTCCACCGACGTCACCTCCTCGGGCATGTCCGCCCTCTCGCTCTCGCTCCGGTGTCTACCCA
This sequence comes from Mycolicibacterium parafortuitum, assembly GCF_010725485.1. Lineage (NCBI taxonomy): Bacteria > Bacillati > Actinomycetota > Actinomycetes > Mycobacteriales > Mycobacteriaceae > Mycobacterium > Mycolicibacterium parafortuitum. Next base: position 5,037,924 of record NZ_AP022598.1, read on the forward strand.
TCGTTCTTCCTGGCGCGCTGTCGCCGCTACCTACAGACTGGCATGTCCGCCCGAGGACCCGTAGCCACCGTCGCCGCGAGTCGTATCGGCCAGCCCCGCCTCGTCGAACGAGGTGACCTCGACCAGCTCCGGCAGTTCGACGCGCTGCACCACCAGCTGCGCGATCCGGTCGCCGCGGCTGATGTGGATCGGGGCGGCGGGATCGAGGTTGATCAGGCACACCTTGAGCTCACCGCGGTAGCCCGCGTCGACGGTGCCCGGGCTGTTGACGATCGAAAGCCCAACGCGCGCAGCCAGTCCTGAGCGCGGATGAATGAGTCCCACCATGCCGTGCGGAATCGCCACCGCGACGCCGGTGGGTACCAGCGCCCGCTGCCCCGGGCCCAGTTCGACGTCCTGGGCGCTGTAGAGATCGACGCCCGCGTCGCCGTCATGCGCCCGGCTGGGCATCGGAAGGTCGCGGTCGAGACGAACGACCGCCAGAGAGGTGGACACGACGTCAGAGATTACTCTGAACCGCGTGTCCGAGACGCGCGCCACCGCCCAATCCGTCCGCTACCGCGAGCGATTGTGGGTGCCGCTGTGGTGGTGGCTGCCCGGCCTGGGCATGGCCGCGTTGATCGCGCTGGAGGTCGACCAGGGCGTGAGCGCGCTGCCGGACTGGCTGCCCTACGCCGTGCTGCTGCCTGTCGCCGCGGTCGTGCTGGTCGCGCTCGGCAGGACCGAGGTGCGCGTGGTGTCCGGTGGCGACGGCGCGGAAACGGAACTGTGGGTGGGCAACGCCCATCTGCCCGCCTCGGTGGTGTCGCGGTCGGCGGTGGTGCCCAAATCGGCGAAATCGGCGGCCCTGGGGCGCCAGCTGGACCCGGCCGCGTACGTGGTGCACAAGAGCTGGATCGGCCCGATGGTTCTGCTGGTTCTCGACGATCCGGATGACCCCACGCCGTACTGGTTGATCAGCGCGAGACATCCGGACAAGGTTCTCGCCGCGCTCATCAGCTAGCGCAGCGAGAACCCGGCGGAAGCCGCCGTCAGGCGGCGCAGTCGGTGCAGATCATCATGCCGTTCTTCTCGCTGGCGAGACGGCTGCGATGGTGCACCAAAAAGCAGCTCGAGCAGGTGAACTCGTCCGCCTGCTTGGGAATCACCCGGACCGAGAGCTCCTCACCGGAGAGATCGGCTCCCGGTAGTTCGAAGTTTTCCGCGGATTCGGATTCGTCGACGTCGACGACAGCTGACTGCGCTTCATTGCGCCGTGCCTTGAGTTCCTCTAGGGAATCCTCAGAGACGTCATCAGTCTCAGTGCGCCTTGGGGCGTCGTAGTCGGTGGCCATACCTGTCCCCTCCATGAAGCGTTGCAGCAGTGCTTTGTACCAGCGTCGAACGCTGCCGCCAAATGATTCGTGCCCGGAATGACACCCATTCTACTGTGATTTACATCACAGTACAGATCTCGATGGTTGTAGAGCCGGTCGGTGCCCTGGTGGGGCGGGCTCTAGAGTGCTGGACGTGGTCGCGCAAATCACCGAGGGCACGGCGTTCGACAAACACGGACGCCCGTTCCGCCGTCGCAATGTCATCCCCGGCATCGTGATGTTCGGGTGCCTGGCGGTCGCCGCCCTGATGGTCTGGATGATCGCGCTGTCGCGGCCACCCGAGGTGCCCCAGGCCGCGGTCTGCAACCCGCCGCCCGCACCCACCGAGCCCAACGCCCCGGTGCCCGACCTCGGCGAACAGGTCTCCCGGTCGACGATGCTCGACGTGACGCCGGCCAAACTGGCCGACACCAGGATCCGCGTGCTCAACGCCAGCGGCCAGGGCGGGCAGGCCGGCGCGGTCGCCGGTGAGCTTCGCGATCTCGGGTTCACCGATCCGGAGGCGGCCAACGACCCGATTTACGCCTCCGCGCGGCTGCAGTGCCAGGGCCAGATCCGGTTCGGTCCGGCCGGGCGGGCCGCGGCGGCCTCGCTGTGGCTCGTCGCGCCGTGCACGGAGCTGTTCCAGGACGGCCGTACCGACGACACCGTCGATCTGGCCATCGGCACCGACTTCACCGAGCTGACCCACAGCGACGACATCGACGCGGTGCTGTCGAGCCTGATGCCGGAGGCGACCCAGCCCGCCGATCCCGATCTGCTCGTCAAGGCCCACACCGGCACCTGCTGAGCTCAGCCGGCGCCGCTAGACGTCCAGCGCTCCGGCGCGCGCCAGCGCGGCCTCGAACTGCTCGCGGATCCCCGGCGCGGCCGCGACCATCCGGCCACCGCCCTGCGTCGATTCCGGGGGGCGAACCTGCGCGCCCGCCTCGGCGGCGATCAGCGCGGCTGCGGCCCAATCCCAGACGTGGACGTCGTCCTCGAAGTACGCGTCCAGCCGGCCTGCGGCCACCGAGCACAGATCCAGTGCGCACGAACCGATCCGGCGCAGATCCCGCACCTGCGGCAGCAGCTCCGCGATGATCTCGCCCTGACGCCGACGGTGCTCGCGGTCGTAGGAGAACCCGGTACCGACCAATGCGGTCGACAGATCGGCCGCATTGGAGCACCGCAGCTCGGTGACCACGTCGCCGTGCCGGACCCTGGCCCCGCCACCGAGCGCGGCGGAGTACACCGACCCGGCGGCGACGTCGGCGACCGCGCCCGCGACCGAGGCGCCGTCGCGCCGCACCCCGACCGACACCGCGTACGCGGGGATCCCGTACAGGAAGTTCACCGTGCCGTCGATCGGGTCGAGAACCCAGGTGAGCTGCCCGGGTGCGGCGCCGACGGCGCCGCCCTCCTCCTCACCGAGGATCGCGTCGCCGGGACGCAACTGCGCCAGCCGGTCGCGCAGCAGCCGCTCGGTCTCGGTGTCGACGACGGTCACCGGATCGGTCGAACTGCTCTTGACCCGTACCGCCCCGTCCGTGTCCGCCGAGCCCCGGCCGAACACCTCACCGCGACGGCGGCGCACGAACTCGGCGGCCTCGGTCGCGAGTTGCTCGGCCACCTCACGGAGCAGCGCGGGATCTGTGCCGGGGTTCGTATCGCTCACCGGTCCATCGCAGCACATCCGGGGGCCGGTGGGCGCCGCAGGGGATGCGCGACCGGCCCCCATGACAATTGGTCAGCCGATAGGGTTGGCATCGCGTTCGTCGCCCACCTGCGCAGAGGAGCCCGCATGACCGCCGACGAGTCATCGACCGCAGCTGCGGCCACCGAACCAGGGTCCACCGGTCACCGCCGAGCATTCGGGGTCGACGTCGGCGGCAGCGGCGTCAAGGGCGGCATCGTCGACCTCGACACCGGGGCGCTGATCGGCGAGCGGTTCAAACTGCTGACCCCGCAGCCGGCCACCCCGGAAGCTGTCGCGAAGACCATCGCCGAGGTCGTCCGGCACTTCGGCTGGACCGGCCCGCTCGGGGTCACCTACCCGGGCGTGGTCTCCGACGGGATCGTGCGCACCGCCGCGAACGTCGACAAGGCCTGGATCGGACGCAGCGCCAGGGACGTCATCTCCGCCGAGCTCGACGGGCAGCCGGTCACCGTGCTCAACGACGCCGACGCGGCGGGACTCGCCGAAGAGAAATTCGGTGCCGGACGCGACAACACCGGCGTGATCGTGCTGCTCACGTTCGGCACCGGGATCGGCTCGGCGGTGATCCACAACGGGGTGCTGTTGCCCAACACCGAGTTCGGCCACCTGGAGGTCGGCGGCAAGGAAGCCGAGCATCGCGCCGCGAGCTCGGTGAAGGAACGCAAGGAATGGACGTACGAGCGGTGGACCCGTGAGGTCACAAAAGTGCTGGTCGCCATCGAGAACGCGATCTGGCCGGACCTGTTCATCGCCGGTGGGGGGATCAGCCGCAAGGCCGACAAGTGGATTCCGCTACTGCAGAACCGGGTGCCCGTGGTCGCGGCCACGCTGCAGAACACCGCGGGCATCGTCGGTGCGGCGATGGCCGCCGAGTTCGACGTCACGGCAACCGGTAAGTAGTCGTTTCGGCGTGCTCGCACAGCGGTCAGATTTGCCGCTGTGGTCAGCCGCAACCCAGACTGTCGTTACAATGGTCGACGGCGGCCAACGACCAGACAGCGACGGGGAGATTCAGCCGACCCCGACATGACGCTTTGAGATCGACGCCGACAATCGACATAGCCGAACTTTCGGTGGCGCACGCGTGCGCGCCGAGACCCGCACGACCGAAAGGGTGTACGTGGCAGCGACCAAGGCAAGCCCGGCAACCGACGAGCCGGTGAAGCGCACCGCCGCCAAAGCCCCCGCCAAGAAGGCAGCCGCCAAGAAGGCGCCTGCGAAGAAGGCCGCCAAGGGCGCGCCCGCCAAGGCCACCAAGCCTCGCGCCAAGAAGGCCACCTCCGCCGAGCCCGGTGCCGTCGACGACGATCTGGCCACCGACGACGTCGAGGCCACCGAGGACATCGAACCCGGCGACGACCTGGTCGACGACGGCGACCTGGAACTCGACGACATCGAGGTCGAGGACGACGCCGCCGAGGAGTCCGACGACGACGCCGACGAGGGCGAGGCGGCGCCGAAGGCCGCGAAGGCGGCCAAGGCGACCGACGAGGACGACTCGCTGCCGGAGCCGTCCGAGAAGGACAAGGCCTCCGGCGACTTCGTCTGGGACGAAGAGGAGTCCGAGGCGCTGCGGCAGGCCCGCAAGGACGCCGAGCTCACCGCCTCGGCGGACTCGGTGCGCGCCTACCTCAAGCAGATCGGCAAGGTCGCGCTGCTCAACGCCGAGGAAGAGGTCGAGCTCGCCAAGCGCATCGAGGCCGGCCTGTACTGCACCCAGCTGATGGCCGAGATGGCCGAGCGCGGCGAGAAGCTCACCACCGCCCAGCGCCGCGACTACATGTGGATCTGCCGCGACGGTGACCGCGCGAAAAACCATCTGCTGGAGGCGAACCTGCGACTGGTGGTGTCGCTGGCCAAGCGCTACACCGGCCGCGGCATGGCGTTCCTGGACCTGATCCAGGAGGGCAACCTCGGCCTGATCCGCGCGGTCGAGAAGTTCGACTACACCAAGGGCTACAAGTTCTCCACCTATGCCACCTGGTGGATCCGTCAGGCCATCACCCGCGCGATGGCCGACCAGGCCCGCACCATCCGCATCCCGGTGCACATGGTCGAGGTCATCAACAAGCTCGGCCGCATCCAGCGTGAGCTGCTTCAGGACCTGGGCCGCGAGCCCACTCCCGAAGAGCTGGCCAAGGAGATGGACATCACGCCGGAGAAGGTGCTGGAGATCCAGCAGTACGCGCGTGAGCCGATCTCGCTGGACCAGACCATCGGCGACGAGGGCGATTCGCAGCTCGGCGATTTCATCGAGGACTCCGAGGCGGTCGTGGCCGTCGACGCGGTGTCGTTCACGTTGTTGCAGGATCAGCTGCAGTCGGTGCTGGAGACGCTGTCCGAGCGCGAGGCCGGCGTGGTCCGGCTGCGGTTCGGCCTCACCGACGGCCAGCCGCGCACCCTCGACGAGATCGGTCAGGTCTACGGCGTGACGCGCGAGCGCATCCGTCAGATCGAGAGCAAGACGATGTCGAAATTGCGCCACCCCAGCCGTTCTCAGGTGCTGCGCGACTACCTGGACTAGTCCAAGAATTAATTAAGGCGGCCGCCCTACGGTCGCCGCATGACACAGCAACTGGTCGCCGCACCCGCGTCGGCGCCGTCGGCACCGAAACGGGTTCCGCCCGCCCGGCTGATCCGTGCCCTGGATATCGCGCGGGCCGGGCTGGCCCGCATCCACCGCTCGATGGTTCCCGGGAACATCGCCCTGCTGGAACTCGCCACCGGCGCGTGGACCACCCAGGTGCTCTACGTCGCCGCCAAGCTCGGCATCCCGGACTGTCTGGCCTCGGGCCCGATGCGGGCCGCCGACGTCGCGGTGCGGGTGGGTGCCGATCCCGACGCCGTGCACCGGCTGCTGCGCGCGATGGCCAGCCGCGGGGCGCTGCGGGAGCGCCGCGACGGTCGCTTCGCCCTCACCGCCGTCGGTGACGCGTTGCGCTCCGACAGCGAGGGATCCCTGCGCGACATGGTGCTGTTCATCGGCCATCCGGCCCGCTGGGCGGACTGGGGCGCGCTGTCGTACTCGGTGCAGACCGGCCAACCCGCCGCCGACATGCTGCGCGGCATGCCGTTCTTCGAATACCTCGACACCGACCCGGAATTCGCGGCGGTGTTCAACGATGCGATGACCGCCGTCAGCGGCTTGTCCAACGAGATCGCCTTGCAGGCCTACGACTTCACCGCGGCCCGGCTGATCGTCGACGTCGGTGGTGGACACGGCGCGGTGCTGAGCCGCATCCTGCAGAGCGCGCCCGCGGCTGCAGGGGTCCTCTACGACCTGCCCGCTGTCGTGGCGGGAGCGCCGCCGCTGCTGACCGCGGCCGGTGTCGCCGACCGGTGCACGGTCACCGGCGGCTCGTTCCTGGACTCGGTGCCCTCGGGTGGCGACCTGTACGTGATGAAGAACGTCATCCACGACTGGAACGACGCGGACAGCGCGACGATCCTGCGCAACATCCGCGCCGCGATCGCCGACGGCGGAACCCTGCTGCTGTTGGAGATGGTGCTTCCGCCCCGGGCCACGTCGTTCATCGGGCACATGCTCGACCTGGAGATGCTGCTGATGCTGCACGGCAAGGAACGCACTCGAGCTCAGTACTCGGAATTGTTGCGCGCCAATGGTTTCGAGCTGCGCCGGGTGATCCCGACGGTGAGCCCGCTGTCACTCCTGGAGGCCCGCGCGATCTAGCCCGGGTCAGCGCTTCCGCTCGCGCACCTTGTAGGTCGACGGCCAGGACTCGCGGGTCTCGTCGCCGACGAGTGGCACGCCCTTGGAGCCGATCCTGATGTCGTAGGCCTCCTTGCCCGCGCCGACCTCACGGTTGGCGTGCTCGGTGGCCAGGTATATCAGCTGGTCGATCTCGGCTTCGGCGAACGCGACGAAGGTGGTCTTGCGGACGATCTCCTCCGCAGGCGGCACCATCCGGTCCGGCAGGATCCGCGTCAGCAACGCCGCGACGGCCAGCAGCGCGAACGGCACCACCCAGTAGCAGACGAACGACAGCGGCGTCTCGGTGTCCAGGATGGTCGCGTCGCCGTCCACGATCGGTGGAATCGCCGACGACAGCGTCATACCGGCGAACGCGGCGATCCAGATCCACGTCAGCACCGACGTGATGCGTTGGAAGGTCTCGTTCTCGATGACCTCCTTGGGCTGACCCACCACGGCGAACTCCCGGATGAAGGGTCGCCCGATGAGCGCACCGACCAACGCGACGACGAAGATGCCCGCATTGCTCAGCGGCTGCAGCCACTGCTCCATGAACGACGCGCTGACGGTGAAGGTGAGCACCGTGAGGATCGCGAACACGACGACGGCGCCGGCCTCCAGCGTGCGCCCCGGCGATCCGGAGACCCGCGCCGCGACCACCGCGGCCACGGACACCGCGAGTGCGATCAGCACGGCGGTGGGGAACGGGACGTTGCCGACGAGAACCCAGTAGACGAGCCACGGCGCGAAACCAAAGATGATGCCCACGGCAGGCAGTGTATTGAGTCACGCCGCGCCGTGGCAGCGTCCTATGTCACAAATGAGAATGCCACTCTTTACCCGCGGCGCCGCGGATCACGCGTCGAGCGGCGCGAATCGGCCGTCGTCGTCCGGCCGGTATGTGGTGACACTGATCACAGCTTCGGCAGGTAGAGAACCGTACAGATGTGGGAACACCATGCCATCGGGATCGGTCGGGACCCCCGGCTCCCAGCGGACAGGAGAGCCCACGCGTGCGGGATCGATGCGTAGCAGCACCAGATCGGAACGGCCGGCGTAGAGCCGGTTCGCCGGCAGGTGCACCTGCGCTGGACTCGACAGATGCACGAAACCGACGGTCCGCAGCGAGTCCGGTTCGTGAGATCCGGTGCGCTGGGCGGCAGCCCACTCCTGTTCGGTGCACAGGTGGACGAGGACGTCTGGCTGCGAACCCATTTGCGTGCACCCCTGTCTCGGTAACGCCGGCATCCGTGAGACACGACACACCGGTAAACCCCCGGGGAACAAGGCTGGATCCCCAAGCGTCTGACAGAGTAGATGTACGTCGCTACCACCCAATGGAGGTGCCATGACCGCAACGCTCACCAGCCCTGAATTGACCAAGGCTGATCGCTGCGACCGTTGTGGGGCCGCGGCCCGGGTACGGGCCAAGCTTCCCTCGGGTGGTGAGTTGCTGTTCTGCCAGCATCACGCCAACGAGCACGAGGCCAGGCTCATCGAGCTCGCCGCGGTCATCGAAGTGAGCCCGCTGCAGCCGTAGTCCCACCCATCGGCAATGCTGTTCTGGTCATGAGTGACCAGACAGCGTTGCCGCCGGGACGGCCTCCCGCGAAAGCCAGGCCATCGCGCCACCACATCCGGCACATCACCGCCCGAACGTTGGGCAAAAGCTGGGACGATTCGATTTTTTCCGAGTCGGCTCAGGCTGCCTTCTGGTGCGCGCTGTCACTGCCACCACTGCTGCTGGGCATGCTCGGCAGCCTCGCCTACATCGCCCCCCTGTTCGGCCCGGACACACTGCCGACCATCGAGAACCAGCTCATCAGCCTCGCGGGAAGGTTCTTCTCCCCCAACGTCGTCGGCGAGATCATCGAACCGACGGTGCGCGACATCGTCCAAGGCGCCCGGGGCGAGGTGGTCTCGCTCGGTTTCGTGATCTCGTTGTGGGCGGGCTCATCGGCGATCTCGGCGTTCGTCGACTCGATCACCGAAGCCCACGACCAGACACCGCTGCGACACCCGGTCCGGCAGCGCTTCTACGCGCTCGGCCTCTACGTGGTGATGCTGATCGGCGCCATCATCACCGCGCCGTTTCTGGCACTCGGTCCGCGCAAGGTCGCGGAGTTCATCCCCGACAGCTGGGACACCGGCCTGCGCTTCGCCTACTACCCAGTGCTGTTCGTCGCGCTGGTGATCGCGGTGAACATCCTCTACAGGGTGTCGCTTCCGAAACCGCTGCCGACGCACCGGCTTCTGCTCGGATCGGTGCTCGCCGCGGTCGTCTTCCTGATCGCGACCTGGGGCCTGCGGGTGTACCTGACGTGGATCACCAGCACCGGATACACGTACGGCGCGCTCGCGACGCCGATCGCTTTCCTGCTGTTCGCGTTCTTCCTCGGCTTCGCGATCATGATCGGCGCCGAACTGAATGCCGCCATCGAAGAGGAATGGCCCGCGCCCGACACCCACGCCACCCGGCTGCGGTTCTGGCTCAAGGCCAAAGCCGAATCACGCAACGGGAATGGCAGCGGCGCTACGTCTTGAGCTGTTCGTAGATCCGCTTGCAGTCGGGGCACACCGGGGAACCCGGCTTCGCCGAACGGGTCACCGGGAACACCTCGCCGCACAACGCGACGACGTGGGTGCCCATCACCGCGCTTTCGGCGATCTTGTCCTTCTTGACGTAGTGGAAGAACTTGGGAGTGTCGTTGTCAGTCCCGTCGTCGACGCGTTCGTCGGTGTCGGTGCGTTCGATCGTCTGGGTGTCCATGGCCCCTATTCTGCCTGGCCATCAATCGGTAAGAAACGCGATGGGCACACCTGCGCCGACATGTGGAACAGTGGAGGTATGAACGCCGGATTGAACCACTGATCTAGTGCGTGACTCCGAACTGAGTTTCGACGACGAGGGCCGCCCGGTTCTGATCACCCGGGCCGCGCTCGCCTACGAGGAACAGCACCGCCAACGGGTCCGGAAGTACCTGACGCTGATGGCGTTCCGGATCCCGGCACTGGTGCTGGCCGCCGTCGCCTACAGCATCTGGCACAACGGCTTGATCTCGCTGGCGATCATCGTGGTCTCGATCCCGTTGCCGTGGATGGCGGTGCTGATCGCCAACGACCGGCCGCCGCGCAGCGCCGAGGAGCCCCGCCGCTACGACGCACCCCGCAGGATCCCGTTGTTCCCGACGGCCGAGCGCCCCGCTATCGAGCAGCACCATCCCGGCGCGCCGCAACCAGGCAGCCGCGATGCGCGCGGTGAGACCGCCGGCTGAGCGGCTTCTGGGCCTATTCTCAGCACATTCTCAGGTCAGGGTCTGAAAACCGCAGATCAGGACGTGTGAACCTCCGAAAAGGTGGGAACTCTTTGCCCGCTCCGGGCGTTGTAGCTCGTGAAAGTTCCACCCGATCAGGAGGCCGTCATGGCAAATGCCACCACCAGCCGCATCGACCAAGATCTGGATGCTCAAAGCCCCGCCGCTGACCTGGTGCGCGTATACCTGAACGGCATCGGAAAGACCGCTCTGCTCAACGCCGCCGACGAAGTCGAGCTGGCCAAGCGGATCGAGGCCGGTCTCTACGCGCAGCATCTGCTGGCGACGAAGAAGCGATTGGGCGAAAACCGCAAGCGTGACCTCGCTGCGGTGGTTCGAGACGGTGAGGCGGCGCGGCGGCATCTGCTGGAGGCGAACCTCCGGCTGGTGGTGTCGCTGGCCAAGCGCTACACCGGGCGCGGTATGCCGCTGCTGGATCTGATCCAGGAGGGCAACCTGGGCCTGATCCGCGCGATGGAGAAGTTCGACTACGCCAAGGGATTCAAGTTCTCGACGTACGCGACGTGGTGGATCCGACAGGCCATCACCCGAGGCATGGCCGACCAGAGCCGCACCATCCGGCTGCCCGTCCACCTGGTCGAGCAGGTCAACAAGCTCGCGCGGATCAAACGCGAGATGCATCAGAACCTGGGCCGTGAGGCCACCGACGAGGAACTCGCCGAGGAATCCGGCATCCCGGTGGAGAAGATCACCGACCTGCTCGAGCACAGCCGCGACCCGGTGAGCCTCGACATGCCCGTCGGCAGCGACGAGGAGGCCCCGCTGGGCGACTTCATCGAAGACGCCGAGGCCATGTCGGCGGAGAACGCGGTGATCTCCGAGCTCCTGCACACCGACATCCGCTACGTGCTGGCCACGCTCGACGAGCGCGAGCAGCAGGTCATCCGGCTGCGCTTCGGCCTCGACGACGGCCAGCCGCGCACGCTCGACCAGATCGGCAAGCTGTTCGGGCTGTCCCGTGAGCGGGTCCGCCAGATCGAGCGCGAAGTTATGGCCAAGCTCCGCAACGGTGAGCGCGCCGACCGGCTCCGCTCCTACGCCAGCTGAGCGACCCGCCGGCATCGACTGCGAAAGGCCCGCCGAGAACTTCGGCGGGCCTTTTCCGTCGCCCGTGGTGTAACCCGTGTCGCGTCAGGAAGGACCGCTGTGGGCCTGCGCGGCCGGTAGACTCCTGTGGGACGGAGGGTGTGCAATGAACGATCTAGTCGATACCACCGAGATGTATCTGCGGACGATCTACGACCTCGAGGAAGAGGGCGTGATCCCACTGCGCGCGCGCATCGCGGAGCGTCTCGAGCAGAGTGGCCCCACCGTCAGCCAGACCGTCTCCCGGATGGAACGCGACGGCCTGCTTCACGTCGCCGGTGACCGGCATCTCGAACTGACCGACAAGGGCCGCGCGCTCGCGGTCGCGGTGATGCGCAAGCACCGGCTCGCCGAGCGCCTTCTCGTCGACGTCATCGGTCTGCCGTGGGAGGAAGTGCACGCCGAGGCCTGCCGCTGGGAGCACGTGATGAGCGTCGACGTCGAACGGCGCCTCGTGCAGGTCCTCAACAACCCCACCACCTCTCCGTTCGGCAATCCCATCCCGGGCCTGTCCGAGCTCGGTGTCGGCGACGATCTCAGCGACGAGGCACTGAGCCTGGTCCGGCTCACCGAACTACCCGCCGGCATGCCCGTCGCGGTGGTGGTGCGCCAGCTGACCGAGCACGTGCAGGGCGACGTCGAGCTGATCGCCCGGCTCAAGGACGCCGGCGTCGTGCCGAATGCCCGTGTGACGGTGGAGACCAACGACCACGGCGGCGTCATGATCGTCATCCCCGGCCACGAGCAGGTCGAGTTGCCGCACGAGATGGCCCACGCGGTCAAGGTCGAAAAGGTCTGATTCGCTAGCCTGCCCGCCGCCCGAACATCCGGCGCGCGGGCAGTTGCACGCCCAGCTGCTTGGCGAGCCGATAGCCGGTGGTTGCCAGTTCGCGGATCTGCTCGGGCCGCATCCCGGCCTGCAACGCCTGGTCGAGCATCGCGGCCATCCTGTTCGGTGCTCCCCGCAGTGCCGCGTCCAGCGAGATACCCGCGAGCGGGCCGTCACCGCGCGCATACGCCGAAAAGGCAAGCAAAACCAGCGCTTCCACCCGCCACGGCTCCGGCAGGGTGCGCGACAGCTCTGCCCACAGCGACTCGGCCGGCCCCGCACCGTCGCCGACCGCCAGCGCGTAGAGAGTGTCGCGCACCCGCGTGTCGGTCAACGCCCAGGCGAGCCGGCCGAGGTCGGTGTCGGTCAACGGCTCCCCCGCCTCGTAGCGCCGGGCGCAGGCCAGCGCGTGTTCGATGTCGCGGCGCGCCGCCGAGTCCGGCCGCATCCGGTCCGGCGGCCGCGCAGACCCGATGACGGTCTCCAGCATCGCGGTACGCGCGGGATCTCTGGTCGCGACGACCTCCACCAGATCCTCGCGCCGGGTGTAGAGCCGGCGACCGTCCAGTACCGCGGCCAGCGCCGTGGGCGACGCTGTCGGGTCGTCGACCACGCCCGACCGGCCACAGCCGTCCACGCAGTACCAGCGCGCCCCGGCCGCGACCTCGGGGACGACGTGGGCCGCCACCAATTCGACGCCGCGGCGCGCCAATTCGGCGCTCAGCGTCCGGGTCAGTCCGCGGTGCTCGTCGACGCACGACGGGCACCCGGCGCCCTCGTCGTCGACGACGACCGCGATCGCGATCTCAGCCCCCGACGCCGCGGCCAGCTCGGCCAGCTCACGAAGCCGCTGCGGCGACTGTTCGGACAGGTCGCCGCGCAGGACCGCGCCCAGCTCGCCGTCGGCGGCGGTGAGCACGACCAGTGAGGCCACCGGTATGAAGCCGAGAACCGCGGGCAGCGCCGCGATCAACGCGCCGGGACAGTCGAGCGAGGTGTCGGGATGATTTCCGGGGTGATGTGGTGAGGACATACCGCCAACCTCGCAACCGGTGCCGACGTCGGCGGCCCGACTGCTGCGCCGCGCCGCGCATCTGGGGATGAATTCGGATCTGGGGATGGCGACCGACACTCCCGGGCGCGGCCGCGGGTGCGTCAATTGCAGCCGTCGTCGAACGAGTCGGGTGGTGTGTCGCCGGGCCCGCCGGCTTCAGCCCTCGACAGCAGCAGGTCCAGCGCCGCGCCGAACGGCGGCGAGTAGGAGGTCTCCTCGACGCAGCCCCCGCCGTCGAGACCGCCGACCAGACCCGACACCGTGGATCCCGAGACCCACGGTGCGCCCGAGAATCCCGCGACCACCCCGTCGCAGTGCAGTTCAGGGAATCCCTCGCGCGCACCGGCTGTCGCGGCCGCGCATGCGACGGGCCCGCCCCCGACACCGGCCGGGTAGCCCGTCACCGTGAACTCACGTCCCGGCCCTGGCGCGGTACCCAGCCGGAACCCGCTGCCGACGACGGTGTCCAGCCGCGCTCCGTCGTCGCGGCTGACCCGCACGACCGCGAAGTCGGCCGCGGGATCCTGGTCGGTGACCCAGCGCGGGTCCAGGTACACGGCGTCGACGCGCCATCTGCCGGCGTCGCCGGCGTCCTCCTCCTCGGTGTAGCCGGGGACGAACGTGGTGTCCACGCCCTCGGCGACACAGTGCGCGGCGGTCAGGATCACATCCGCCGACGCCGCCAGCACCGCGCCGGTGCACACGTGCACGTCGTCGCCGATGAACAGGGCCCCGATGCGGGGATCGGGGCGGGCAGCCTGCGCCGTCGGCGGCGCAGGCGACGGTACCGCCGGTGGCGCCTCGGGACCGGCGCAACCGGCGAGCACGGTCAGCAGCGTGGCGCCGGCGATCAGCCGCAGTGCGGCGCGGAGGGCTCGTCGCATGTATCCATCGTGCCCGCGGCCTGTTTCCGCACGGTTGCGGCGGGGAATGCCGAACCACTGCGGAAATTCACGTCTGCGTGCGGGCGTTCGAACACATGGGTGACACCACACGCCATCCAGCGGCGGCCACGTCAGGGGCGTGCGGGACACTTGTGGTTCGCGGCCCCGGTCGAGCACCAGATCTGGGACGCGTCGAGGCGAGGAGACGAAAGATGGCAGACGAGGTTCACGATCCCGGTCAGCAGTATCAGCCGGAGCAGACCGGCATGTACGAGCTCGAGTTCCCCGGCCCGCAGCTGTCCGCCCCCGACGGCCGCGGCCCGGTCCTGATCCATGCCCTGGAGGGCTTCTCGGACGCCGGCCACGCCATCCGGCTGGCCAGCCAGCACCTGAAGAACACCCTCGACACCGAGCTGGTGGCGTCATTCGCCATCGACGAGCTGCTCGACTACCGGTCACGGCGTCCGTTGATGACGTTCAAGACCGACCACTTCACCCACTATGACGAGCCCGAACTGAAGTTGTACGCGCTGCGCGACACCGTCGGCACCCCGTTCCTGCTGCTGTCGGGCCTGGAGCCGGACCTGCGGTGGGAGCGTTTCATCACCGCGGTGCGGCTGCTCGCCGAGCGGCTCGGGGTGCGCCGGGTCATCGGTCTCGGGTCGATCCCGATGGCGGTGCCCCACACCAGGCCGATGACCCTGACCGCGCATTCGAACGACAAGGAGCTCATCGCCGAGCACCAGCCGTGGATCAGCGAGGTGCAGGTGCCCGGCAGCGCGTCGAATCTGCTGGAGTTCCGGATGGCGCAGCACGGCTACGAGGTGGTCGGTTTCACCGTGCACGTGCCGCACTACCTGGCGCAGACCGACTATCCGACCGCCGCCGAGACACTGCTCGTCGAGGTCGCCAGAAACGCTTCGCTGGAAATCCCGACCACCGACCTGACCACGGCGGCCGCTGCGGTGTTCGACAAGATCAACGAGCAGGTCGGCGCCAGTCCCGAGGTCGCTCAAGTGGTGGAGGCGTTGGAGCGACAGTACGATGCCTACGTTGCCGCACAGGAGAATCGATCTCTGCTCGCGCGCGACGAGGATCTGCCCAGCGGAGAGGAGCTCGGTGCCGAATTCGAGCGATTCCTCGCCCAGCAGGCCGGCGAGAAGAAGCGCAAGGACGGAGACGACAGCCCGCGCGACGGCGTCTGACGTCCTGCGGCACAGCGCCGGCCCGACGACGAGGCTGGCGTACATGACGAGTAGCCCGGGGCGTACGCGGTGAGCGAACGCAAACCCAACCTGCAGCCGGTGCGCGATCTCACCCCGACGCTGCAGTACCGCACCATCCACGGATACCGGCGCGCGTTCCGGATCGCCGGGTCCGGCCCGGCGATTCTGCTCATCCACGGCATCGGCGACAACTCCACGACGTGGAGCAGCGTGCAGACGCAACTGGCCCAACGGTTCACCGTGATCGCCCCCGACCTTCTCGGCCACGGCAAGTCCGACAAGCCTCGTGCCGACTATTCGGTGGCCGCGTACGCGAACGGCATGCGGGATCTGCTCAGCGTGCTGGGCATCGACAGCGTGACCGTGGTCGGCCATTCCCTCGGCGGCGGCGTCGCGATGCAGTTCGCCTACCAGTTCCCGCAGCTCGTGGAACGGCTGATCCTGGTCGGTGCCGGAGGTGTCACAAAAGACGTCAACATCGCGCTGCGGGTGGCGTCGTTGCCGCTGGGCAGTGAGGCGCTGGCGGTGTTGCGCCTGCCGATGGTGCTGCCCGCGCTGCGGCTGCTCGGACGGCTCGGCGCGCCGGTGCTGGGCTCGACGGGCGTCAGCCGCGACATCCCCGACATGCTGCGCATCCTTGCCGACCTGCCCGAGCCGACGGCGTCGTCGGCGTTCGCCCGCACCCTGCGCGCGGTGGTGGACTGGCGCGGCCAGGTGGTGACGATGCTGGACCGGTGTTATCTCACCCAGTCGGTGCCGGTGCAATTGATCTGGGGCAGCCACGATTCGGTGATCCCGATGAGCCACGCGGAGATGGCGCACGCCGCGATGCCCGGATCCCAGCTGGAGATCTTCGAGGGTTCGGGCCATTTCCCGTTCCACGACGACCCGGACCGGTTCGTCGAGCTCGTCGAGAAGTTCATCGATTCCACCGAGCCCGCCGTCTACGACCAGGACTTCCTGCGCGACCTGCTACGCACCGGCATCAGCGAGAACACGATCACCGGCGACGTCGACACCCGGGTCGCGGTGCTGGACGCGATGGGCTCGGACGAACGCAGCGCAACCTGACCAGGACGAACGTCCGGCCACGTAGCATCTGGCGCATGGCCATCGATGTGACGGTGCTTCGCGTATTCACTGACCAGGACGGCACATTCGGCAACCCGCTGGGCGTGGTGGACTCCGCCGCCGTCGACCCGCGGGATCGGCAGCGCATCGCCACCGAGCTCGGCTACAGCGAAACCATCTTCATCACTTTGCCTCCGGAGGGCACGCACAGCGCGCAGGCGCACATCCACACCCCGACCACGGAACTTCCGTTCGCCGGGCATCCGACGGTCGGGGCGGCATGGTGGCTCAGGGACCGCGGGATGCCGGTCAAGACGCTGCAGGTGCCCGCCGGAATCGTGCAGGTCACCTACCGCGGCGACGTGACCTCGGTCAGCGCCCGCGCCGATTGGGCACCCGCCTTCTCGATCCATGACGTAGCCACCGTCGATGAGCTCGCCGCTGCCGACCCCGACGACTATGACGACGACGGGGCCGAGCATTACCTGTGGACCTGGCTCGACAAGGAGGCCGGCACGATCCGGTCCCGGATGTTCGCACCGAGCCTGGGAATCCGTGAGGACGAGGCGACCGGGGCGGCCGCGGTACGCATCACCGAATACCTCAGTCAGGACCTGACCATCGTGCAGGGAAAGGGTTCGGTCATCGAGACGACCTGGACCCCGGAGGGTTGGGTGCAGGTCGCGGGCCGCGTGGTCGACGACGGCGTGCGGCAGATCGACTGACCCGCTCAGTTCGGGGCGGATACCTCGCGGTGCGCGCGCAGCGCCTGGATCTCGCGCTCGAAGTCCTCGGCCGAGGAGAACGAGCGGTACACCGACGCGAATCGTAGGTAGGCGACCTCGTCGAGATCGCGCAGCGGCCCGAGGATGGCCAGTCCCACTTCATGGGCGGGCACTTCCGGGGATCCGGTGGCCCGCACCGCATCCTCGACCTGCTGGGCGAGCAGATTGAGCGCGTCGTCGTCGACCTGGCGCCCCTGGCATGCGCGCCGGACCCCGCGGATCACCTTCTCGCGGCTGAACGGTTCGGTTACGCCGCTGCGTTTGACCACCGCGAGTACCGCGGTCTCCACCGTGGTGAACCTGCGACCGCACTCCGGGCAGGACCGGCGCCGGCGGATGGCCTGCCCCTCATCGGTTTCACGGGAGTCGACGACCCGGGAATCCGGGTGACGGCAGAACGGACAGTGCATCGCCGCTCCTTCCCCACGCCGACAGACAACGGTCTCGAACGTCTTCGAGCGTACCTGCGTCGCCCGCGGGCGGCCGAAGGCCGGACCCGATAACGCGTATCGCATCGGCGACATCCTCGAAGTGGTTGGGCAGCAGATTCTTTGGTTCCTGGGCCGCGGGCGGCTCAGGCCACCGGGGCGATCAGCGTCTGTCCGGCGTCCAGCGCCGCCGACTCCAGCTGGTTCAGTTCCCTTATCCGCGAGACGACCTCGGCGACCGGGGCATCGGGCGCCACCCGTCGCGCGACGTGCTGCAGCGACTCGCCGCTCTGCACCTGGACGACGGCGAGCCGACCCGGCATCTCCGTCTCCGCGGCCGTCGCGCCGCCGACCTGCGCGATCAGCCCGAGCCACAACGTGATCGCCCCGGCGACCAGCGCCAGCGCGACGGTGGTCAGCGGGGTGATCGGGCGACGCCGGTGCGGGGCCCGGGACACCAGGACCCCGGTTCCGCGATGGCGCACCGCCGCGCCGGCCGGGCGTCGGGAGGCCGGACGCCGCGACGCCCGGACCGGGCGGATCTGCCCGCCCGCGATCTGCAGCGGCGCGCGCTCGAACTCGTTCCAGATTTCGCGATCGTCGAGAATGGTCATGGCGTTGCCTTTCACTCCGGGTCATTCGCTCTTGTGTTCGAACTTTACTCGATCAGGTGTTCGATGAATAGAACACGTGATCGAACTGTTGCGAACGCTAGCGGCAGCCACCGACAAGTCCGGGTCGCGTTTCGGATCCGCCGCCTGGAGACCCGACACGCCTCGAACACATGTTTGATTAATCGTTGTCGCCGGGTTACATTCGGGCACATGAGCGACGACAGCAGTGACAGCACCGAAGGCCCCGGCGCTGGCCGCGGCCGTGATTCCGGCCTGACAGAGCGTCAGCGCACCATCCTCGACGTCATCCGCGCCTCGGTGACCCAGCGCGGCTATCCCCCGAGCATCAGAGAGATCGGTGACGCGGTCGGCCTGACGTCCACCTCATCGGTCGCACATCAACTGCGCACCCTGGAACGCAAGGGCTACCTGCGGCGTGACGCCAACCGGCCGCGCGCGGTCGACGTGCGCGGCGCCGACGAACAGGTGACCCCGATCGTGGCCACCGACGTCGCCGGGTCCGACGCGCTGCCGGAGCCGACCTTCGTCCCGGTCCTGGGCCGGATCGCCGCCGGCGGCCCGATCCTGGCCGAAGAGGCCGTCGAGGACGTGTTCCCGCTGCCGCGCGAACTGGTCGGCGAGGGGTCGCTGTTCCTGCTCAAGGTCGTCGGCGAATCGATGGTCGACGCGGCGATCTGCGACGGCGACTGGGTGGTCGTCCGGCAGCAGAGCGTCGCCGACAACGGCGACATCGTCGCGGCGATGATCGACGGCGAGGCCACCGTGAAGACCTTCAAGCGCACCAAGGGTCAGGTCTGGCTGATGCCGCACAACCCGGCGTTCGACCCGATTCCCGGTAACGACGCCCAGGTGCTGGGCAAGGTCGTCACCGTGATCCGCAAGATCTGAGACCGGGCGTCACTCGCCCCGGACGAACCCGTTCGTGATCGCGATCTCCTCGGTGGCGAACCACAATTCGACCGGCGCCTCGTGATAGTCGGCGCTGTCCGGCGTCCAGTACAGGCCGGTCTTGGTGTCGGCCTTGACCGGATAGCCCTCTGGCACCTCGTTCGGGTCGTCGAAGGGCATGTGCAACGCGGTGCCGAGCGGCATCGGCTCGTCGATGTCGATGCGTGCGTGGCGACCGGTGTCGGTCAACGCGTTGCGCGGCGCCACGAGCGGTTCGCGGTCGGCGTCGACCTCCGCATCGGCGAACGGGGCGCCCTGCGCTGACGGTGCGTCCTCGTAGGGTGCGTCCTCGAACGTTTCGACGTCGATGTAGGAGACCTCCTCGACGTAGACCGTGTCATCGGGGACCGCGTCATCGGAGAACTCGGCATCATCGGAGAACTCGGCGACATCACTGAATTCGGCGTCGTCGGGCACGTCAGGCGCCGTCAGCACGCGGGTCGGCGCCGTATCCACCGCATCGGGATCGGCGTCGGGATCCTCAGCGCCTTCGCGCTGCCCGACTTCGTCGCGCTCGACGCCATCCCCCTCGGCCGACTCGGCCTCGCTGCCCACCGGCGCACCCCAGAAGCCCATCGGCTCGGGCGTGAAGTCCTCGGCGGGCAACGACGCCGCCGACGGCGAGGCGGCAGTCAACGATCCCAGACCCTCACGGGCGTACCGATCGCCGAACAACGCATCCTCGGCACCGTCGTCGCCACCACGTGCGGTGTCCCCCGCAGGGGCGGGCGCGTCACCGCGACCCGAACCGGCGGAGGTGTCTTCGGCACCGGGGCGAGACCGCTTGTGCGACAGCGCGAGCCCGACCAGGCCCGCCAGCAGCACGAGCGGCACGATCGCCAGCAGCCACCACCGCTTCCACTTGCTGCCCGCGTTCTCGGAGTTCTCCGAGGCCTGCGGTGACGGCAGGGCCGCAGCGGGCGCCTCGGCGCCGGGCACCTCCACATCGCTGAGCTGCGAGGCCAGCGCGGCGGGTTCGGTGCTGAACTTCCTGCTGGAGGTGTCCCAGGAGATGACGCCGCCGCTGAAGCGCTGCGAGATCACATTGCCGCTCTCGTCCTGATCGGCGACCGGGGCGCCGAGCTCACCGGTGGCGCCACCGAGCTTCTCCCAGGCCGCGTTCATCGGCCCACGCACGATGAACGCACCGTGGTCCGGGGTCCAGAAGATCACCGGTTTGTCGGGCGCGGCGAACTCGCTCTTGCGGCTCGACGGTGCGAGTCCGCCGTCCTCCTCCCCGGTGACCGGGAAGCCGAGGTCGCCCTCGGGTCCGCCGACGCTCTCGTATTTCGCGAGCACCTGGCCGGTGACCACATTGGCGCCGGTGTCCGGGCTGTAGAAGATGGCTCCGTTGGCGAAGTCCTGGCCCATGCCGTCATCGCCGATCTCATACGGCTCGCCCTCGGCGGCGCCGAGCGGGCCCAGCGGCCCGCCCGCAGCGCGGCGTGCGGCATTGATGGCGACGATGGGATCGTCGGGGATCGTCAGGTCGCCCAACTGCCCGGCGAGCTCCGGCGGCACCGTGGTGAACGTCTTCGCGCGCGAGTCGTAGGAGATCTCGCCGTTGGTGAACTTCTGGGTCACCACGGCGCCGTTGTACGTCTCATCCTCGGCGGGCACCCCGAGTGCACCCGCGGAGCCGCCCAGCTTGTCCCACGCCGCGTTGATCGCACCGCGGACCACCCGGGCGCCGGTCGCCGGGGTCCAGAAGATCACCGGGTTGTCGGGCGCCGAGAACGTGCTGTTGCGGCTGTCGGGCGCGCGACCCGGGCCCTCGTCGATCTTCGGGAAGCCCAGATCGCCGTCGGCGGGCCCGCCCAGCGACTCGTACTTGTCCAGGATCGCGCCCTGCATGAAGTGGGCGCCGGTGGCGGGGGTGAAGAACATCTTTCCGCCGGCGAAGTTCTGCGCGAAGCCCTCGCCGGCCGGATACACGTCACCGTTTCGGGGACCGAGTGGTCCGGTGTCCCCGCCGCTGGCCTCCCAGGCGGCGGTGATGGAGTTGTTGGCGTCGACCTCGGGTTGGGCCACCGCGGCGGGTGCCAGCAGCAGCGCCGTGGCCACCCCCAACAACCCGACGGTCAACCGACCGACCACACGTAGGCGCAGCTTGGGCTGCCGGATCATTCATCCTCCCCGCGGTCGGTGACAGGTCCTTCGTTCCTCGTGCAAGTTTTCTTGCAAAAGG
Source organism: Mycolicibacterium parafortuitum (assembly GCF_010725485.1). NCBI lineage: Bacteria > Bacillati > Actinomycetota > Actinomycetes > Mycobacteriales > Mycobacteriaceae > Mycobacterium > Mycolicibacterium parafortuitum. The sequence continues at coordinate 5,059,180 of NZ_AP022598.1, forward strand.
CTGAGAAAAGCTACCGCGTCCGTTCACTTTGCGTCAGTTGACGTCGATAACCAAGTCACCTCGCCGAATCGATCACAAAAGAAGTGCCCGGAGACCGTCCGTAGACTCGACCGCGTGGCGCCCTCGAAGACCAGCCTGACGCACTGGGGCGCGTTCACCGCGACCGTCCACGCAGGCGATATCGCCTCCGTCGCACCCTGGGCCGGTGACGCCGATCCGTCACCGGCACTGGCGAACCTGCCCGGTTCGGTCCGGCACCGGTCGCGGATCACCACCCCCGCGGTGCGCCGCGGTTGGCTCGACGACGGTGCCGGCCCCACCACACGCCGCGGCGCAGACGAGTTCGTCGCGGTGACGTGGGAGGAACTGGTCTCGCTGCTGGGCGACGAACTGCGCCGCGTCGCCGATCGCCATGGCAACGAGGCGATCTACGGCGGCTCCTACGGGTGGTCCAGCGCCGGCCGATTCCACCACGCCCAGAGCCAGGTGCACCGGTTCCTGAACTGCATTGGCGGCTACACGTATTCGCGTCACTCGTACAGCCTCGGCGCCACCGGTGTGATCATGCCGCGCGTCGTCGGCACCCACGACGATCTGTTCAAGCGATCCACCCAGTGGGACGTCATCGTCGAAAACACCGATCTGATCGTGTGTTTCGGCGGCCTGGCGCTGAAGAACACCGCTGTCAACGACGGCGGCACCACAGCCCACCCAGCGCGCCACGCGCTGAACAGGTTTCGGGACCGGGGCGGGACCATCGTGTCGTTCTCACCGTTGCGCGACGACGTCGAAGGCCCGTGCGACTGGTACGCCCCGGTGCCGGGCACCGATGTCGCGATCATGTTGGCGCTGGCGCACGTCCTGGCCACCGAAAAGCTGGCTGACCGCCGGTTCCTGGCCACGTACTGCACCGGATACGACCGCTTCGAGCGCTATCTGCTCGGCGTGGACGACGGGACACCGAAATCCCCGCAGTGGGCCGCGTCGTTGTGCGGGCTCGCCGCCGAGGAGCTGACGGCGCTCGCGCGCAGGATGGCCGCGGGCCGGACCCTGGTGACGGTGAGCTGGTCGCTGCAGCGGACCCGCTACGGCGAGCAGGCGCCCTGGATGGCGATGACGCTGGCCGCGATGCTCGGGCAGATCGGGTTGCCGGGTGGCGGGTTCGGGCACGGCTACGGCTCGATGAACGAGCCGGGGCTGGCCCCGATCCGGTGCGCACTCCCCCGGCTGCCGCAGGGCATCAACCCGGTGTCGACGTTCATCCCGGTCGCGGCGATCAGCGACATGCTGCTGCATCCGGGGGAACCGTTCGACTACAACGGCCTTCGGCTCACCTACCCGGACATCCGGCTGGTGTACTGGGCCGGCGGCAACCCGTTCCACCACCATCAGAACCTGCCCCGGCTGCGACGCGCGCTGTGCCGCCCCGACACCGTGGTGGTGCACGACCCGTACTGGACGGCGATGGCCAAGCACGCCGACATCGTCGTGCCGTCCACGACGTTCGCCGAGCGCGACGATCTGTCCGGGTCACGCAACGATCCGCTGCTGATGGCGATGCCGAAGCTGACCGAACCGTATGCGCAGGCGCGCGACGACTATGACACCTTCACCGCGCTGGCCCGCCACCTCGGGGTCGAGGATGCCTTCACCGAGGGCCGCACGTCCTGGCAGTGGTTACGCCACATCTACGAGAAGTGGAGGGTCACACTCGATTTCGAGGTGCCGACGTTCGACGACTTCTGGGCGGATGGACAGCTTCGGCTGCCCACCGACGACGGGCTGACGCTGCTGGCCGACTTCCGCGCCGACCCGGCGGCACACCGGCTCGCCACGCCGAGCGGCAGGATCGAGATCTTCTCCGCCGAGATCGACGGCTTCGGATACGACGACTGCAGGGGCCATCCGACGTGGTTCGAGCCCACCGAGTGGCTGGGCGGCCGGCGCGCGACGGACTATCCGCTGCACCTGGTGGCCAACCAGCCGGCGAACCGGCTGCACGGCCAACTCGACGGCGGCGCGGCCAGTCAGCGCTCGAAAGTCGCTGGGCGAGAGCCGATCCGAATGAACCCGCACGACGCGCACGAGCGCGGCGTGACCGCGGGCGATGTGGTCCGGGTGTACAACGACCGCGGCGCCTGCCTGGCGGGCGCGGTCCTCGACGACGGCGTGCGCCGCCACGTGGTGCAGTTGGCCACCGGGGCGTGGTTCGATCCTGCCGATCCCGCGGACCTGGATTCGATGTGCGTGCACGGCAATCCGAACGTGCTCACCGACGACGTCGGGACGTCGTCACTGGCCCACGGCTGCACCGGCGCCCATGTGCTGGTGCAGGTCGAGAAGTACACCGCGCAACCGCCCGCGGTACGCGCGCATCAGCCTCCGGTGCTGGCGCCGCGCTGAGCTTGGGCACCCTGGCGCGGCCGACGGCGCCGGGGACCACGCGACGTGCGGTCCTGGTGTCCACCCCGCGGAGCGCGGTGGTGGTCGGGACGCTTGGCGGCCGGTTTGGCCGCGGGCGCGACCGTCGGGGCCGGGGCGCGCAGCGGCGCGATCTCGCCGACGAGCGCGACCACCTCAGGGGAGTCGGCACGGACGTCGCGAGGACGAACCGAGATCCCGGCCTTGCGCAGCAGCGCCTGGGTGTCGCGGCGCTGTTCGGGCAGCACGACGGTCACGACGTCGCCGTCGCTGCCAGCGCGGGCGGTCCGGCCGGACCGGTGCAGGTAGGCCTTGTGCTCCATCGGCGGGTCGACGTGCACGACCAGCTCGACGTTGTCGACGTGCACACCGCGCGCGGCGATGTCGGTGGCGACCAGCACCCGGGCCTCGCCGCTGGAGAACGCCGCGAGGTTGCGCTCACGGGCCGGCTGGGACAGGTTTCCGTGCAGATCCACCGACGGCACACCGGCCTCGGTGAGCTGCTTGGCGAGCTTGCGCGCCTGATGCTTGGTGCGCATGAACAGGATCCGGCGTCCGGTGCCCGATGCGAGCCGGTGCACGAGATCCTTCTTCTCCTGCACACCACCGACATGGAACACGTGGTGGGTCATCTGCGCGGGCGCCTCGGCGGCCTCGTTGACCGAGTGCAGCACCGGGTTGTTCAGGAATCGGCGCACCAGCTTGTCCACCCCGTTGTCCAGGGTGGCCGAGAACAGCAGCCGCTGGCCGCCGTTCGGGGTCGCGGCCAGGATGCGGGTCACGCCGGGCAGGAAGCCGAGATCGGCCATGTGGTCGGCCTCGTCGAGCACGGTGACCGTGACGTTGTCGAGGCTGATCACCTTCTGCTGCATCAGATCTTCGAGGCGGCCCGGGCACGCGACGACGATGTCGACGCCGGCGCGCAGCGCGGAGACCTGCCTGCCCTGTGAGACACCGCCGTAGATGGTGGTGACACGCAGACCTGCTGCTGCCGCAAGGGGTTCCAGCGTCGCGGTGATCTGGGTGGCCAGCTCGCGGGTCGGCGCAAGCACCAGGCCGGTGGGCCGCGACGCCTGCCGGCGACCCCCGGACAGGGCGGCCACCAGCGGGATGGAGAACGCGAGAGTCTTTCCGCTGCCGGTCTTTCCGCGGCCGAGCACGTCACGCCCGGACAGCGAGTCGGGCAGCGTGGCCTCTTGGATCGGGAACGGTGCGGCGATGCCCTGCGCGGTCAGTGCGCGCACCAGCGGTGCGGGCACGCCGAGGTCGGCGAAGGTCGCCGTGGTGGACGACGCTGTGGCTGCCTGAGTGGCGGTTTCGGTGGAGATGATGGAGTCCTGTCTTTCACGGTCTTGTCGGGCAGCGTGTGCCCGGCAGCCGCGACGGAGGTCCGTCCAGCGGAAGTGCGCACACAATGGTGGCGATGGCGCCACACAAGAGCTGTTGGGTGTGTCGGCGGGTCTGAATGCGGGACCTACGTTGGCCGTGCACGGCCGACATCGGGTCCGACTCTACCGGACCGGGGTCCGAACGTCGCATTCACCCTGTTCAGAATGTCGCGAACTCGGCCAGGCCGGCCGCCAGCGCGATCGGCACCCGCGCTTTGATCCGGGTGCCCGCCTCCAGGTGGTCGACCGCGTCGACCCGCCCCTCGGCGTGCACACGGTTCACCAGATCGCCTCTGCTGTAGGGGATCGTGACGTCGATCACCGCGTCGCGCGGGGCGATCATCTCGGCCAACCGCGCCTGCAGCCGGTCGAGGCCCTCCCCGGTGTGCGCCGAGACGAACACCGCATCCGGCAACGCGCGCCGCAGCTGAGCCACCGCGAGATCGTCGGCGGCGTCAATCTTGTTGACCACCAACAACTCCGGCGGCAATGGCGCGTCTGAATCGGTGGCCACCTCGCGCAGCACGGTGCGTACCGCGTTGATCTGGGCGAGCGGGTTGGCGTCGGCGCCGTCGACGACATGCAGGAGCAGTTCGGCGTCGACGACCTCTTCCAGTGTCGAGCGGAACGCCTCGACGAGCTGGGTGGGCAGATGCCGCACGAACCCGACGGTGTCGGTCAGCACGAACTCCCGCCCGTCGGCGAGTTCGCCACGGCGCGTGGTGGGTTCGAGGGTGGCGAACAATGCGTTCTCCACCAGCACACCGGCGCCGGTGAGCGCGTTGAGCAGGCTGGACTTGCCTGCGTTGGTGTAGCCGACGATGGCGACCGACGGCACGTCACTGGCGAGCCTGCGGCTGCGCTGGGTGTCGCGGACCTGCTTCATGTCACGAATCTCGCGGCGCAGCTTCGACATCCGCTCACGGATGCGGCGCCGGTCGGTTTCGATCTTCGTCTCACCGGGTCCGCGGGTACCGACGCCGCCGCCCGCACCACCGGCGCGGCCGCCTGCCTGACGCGACATCGACTCGCCCCAGCCGCGCAGCCTCGGCAGCATGTACTCCATCTGTGCGAGTGACACCTGCGCCTTGCCCTCGCGGCTGGTGGCGTGCTGGGCGAAGATGTCGAGGATCAGTGCGGTGCGATCGATGACCTTGACCTTGACGACCTTCTCCAGCGCGTTGAGCTGAGCGGGGCTCAGTTCGCCGTCGCAGATCACGGTGTCGGCGCCGGTGGCGAGCACGATCTCGCGCAGTTCCACGGCCTTGCCGGAGCCGATGTAGGTCGACGGGTCGGGTTTGTCGCGGCGCTGGATCAGCCCTTCGAGTACCTCGGAGCCGGCGGTCTCGGCCAGGGCGGCCAGTTCGGCGAGGCTTTCGTCGGCGTCGGCGGCGGTGCCGTCGGTCCAGACGCCGACCAGCACCACGCGCTCGAGGCGCAGCTGCCGGTATTCGACCTCGGAGACGTCGTCGAGTTCGGTGGACAGCCCGGCGACACGGCGCAGCGCGGTACGGTCTTCCAGGGCCAGCTCGCCGACGCTGGGAGTGTTGTCGGGGAATTCGGGATGGGTCATAGGCGAATAAAGATTCGCACGAACATCACTTCTCATGCACCCCGATTAACGCGGCGGCCGTCGCGACCATTCCCGTCATGTCTGCGCCGCCCACCATCGGTCGGCGAGTTCGCCGCGGGCCACCAGCACCGACGGGCCGCGCAGATAGCTGTTGGCGTCGGTGATCGTGACGGTGACCTCACCGCCGGGGATACGCACCTGCAGCGCACCGGTCTGCGCGCCCTCGTGCGCCAGGGCCGCGACCGCCGCGGCCACCGTGCCGGTACCGCAGGACCTGGTCTCGCCGACTCCGCGCTCGTGCACCCGCATCGAGACCGCGCCGTCGCGAGGGGCGGTGAGCACCTCGACGTTGACCCCGTCGGGGAACTGCGCGGCGTCGAAACTCACCGGCGCCGCCACATCGAGCGCGATCAGCTCGTCGGGAGTCAGGGTGGCGTCGACACACGCCAGGTGCGGGTTCCCGACGTCGACGGCGAGCCCGGTGAACGTCCGGCCGCCGACGGTCGCAGCACCGGCGCCGTGCTGGTTCGCCTTGCCCATCTCGACGGTGACCTCGGCCGTGACGTCGTCGACCGAGTGCAGCACGACCGGCCGCGGGCCGGCCAGGGAGCCGACGACGAACTCGGCGCGCTGCTCCAGGCCGCTGGCGCGCAGGTAATGCGCGAATACCCGCACCCCGTTACCGCACATCTCGGCGACCGAACCGTCGGCGTTGCGGTAGTCCATGAACCAGTCGTCGGCGGCGACGCCGTCGGGCAGCCGCTCGAACACGCCCGCGGCCAGCGCCGCGCCGGCGGTGGTGACCCGCAGCAACCCGTCCGCGCCGAGCCCGCGCCGACGGTCGCACAGCGCGGCGACCGCACCGGGGGTCAGCGTCAGCGCTGCGGACAGGTCGGGCAGCACCACGAAGTCGTTCTGCGTGCCGTGCCCTTTGGCGAACTCCACCTGGTCAGGATACGGCGCGCAAGATGCGCAGGACGTCGTCGACCTTGCGGTCCGACCCACCGTCGAGCCAGTGGATGCGGTGATCACGGCGGAACCACGACCGCTGCCTGCGCACGTAGCGGCGGGTTCCGATGAAGGTGGGTTCGCGGGCGGCGCTGCCGTCGCCACCGGCGTCCAGGTCGGCCAACACCTGCGCGTAGCCGAGCGCGCGGGCCGCGGTGACGCCGTCGCGCAGCCCGCGCCCGAACAGCATCTGCACCTCCTCGACCAGGCCGCGCTCGAACATCAGGTCGGTGCGGCGCCGCAGTCGGTCGTCGAGAACCGCGGTGTCCCAGTCCAGTCCGATGATCACGGTGCCCCAGCGCGGCGCGCCGATGGTGGGCGCCGACGCGGCGAAGGGCCGGCCCGTGAGTTCCACGACCTCCAGCGCCCGCACGATGCGGCGGCCGTCGGTCGGCAGGATCGACGCCGCGGCGGCCGGGTCGACCGCTGCCAGCTCACCGTGCAGCGCGGCGACCCCGACCTCGGCGAGGCGTTGTTCCCAGCGTGCCCGCACCGCCGGGTCGGTGGCCGGGAAGGACCACTGATCCAGCAGCGACTGCACGTAGAGCATGGAACCGCCGACCATGACCGGCAGCGCGCCGCGCGCGGCGATGGCCTCGACGTCGGCGGCGGCGGCCTGCTGGTAGCGGGCCACGCTCGCGGTTTCGGTGACTTCGAGGACGTCGAGCTGGTGGTGTGGCAAGCCGTGCCGTTCGTGTACCGCGAGCTTCGCGGTGCCGATGTCCATACCGCGGTAGAGCTGCATCGCGTCGGCGTTGACCACCTCGACCGCGAGGTCACCGGCGAGCGCATCGGCCACTGCCAGCGCCAGATCCGACTTGCCGGTGCCGGTCGGGCCGACGATCGCCAGCGGACGCACCGCAGTCATGGCGTCCAGACGCCGACGAAGTAGCCGACGCCGTACGGGGCACCGCGGTAGAGCTCCTCGGCCCCCTGCGGCCGCGATCCGGTGAGCCCGGCCAGCACCTGGTAGGCGGGCCGCCCGAGGACACCGTCGGGCAGCTGGGTCAGCGCCGCCGGGTCGCCGGCGGCCAGCGCGTCGTCGAGCGCGGCCTGGACGGCCGGGGAGTGTTCGTCGTAGCCCCCGGGCGCGGCCGGGGTCAGCGTGTTGGCCCCGTCGGCGACGATCAGCACACCGACCGCGTCGGCGTCGGCGTCCAGCCGCTCACGCAGCGCCTTGCCGTGGTCGACCGCGGCGGCCGACGGCAGGTCGCCACGCAAGGTGTGCACCTCGACCGTCGCATCCGGGCGTGCCTGCCCGCGCAGCCAGCCGGCGATCAGCGCGCACAGCGGCAGCGCGACCGGGTCCGCGCCCGCGGCCTGCGGGGACAGCGCGACCCGGACGTCGACGCCGTAGCCGCCGAACGTTCCGGCCGCCGCCGGACCGTAGACGCCGTCGTCCTGCGCGACACCGACGGCGATCCACCGAGACGGCAGCCCGGCGGCCGCGGCGATCGCGGCGGACCGCGCATCCTCGGTCTCACCGGCCGCCGACGAGGCCAGTTCCGGGACCAGCAGCGGTGCCGACGGAACGATCGCAATGGCGCTCAGCACGGTCACCAACTAATCACACGGTCGTCGGGTCGTGGCTGCTCGCCTCGCCGCGGGCCAGGGCCGCGGTGGCCACCACCATCACGATCACCGAGACGACCAGGGTGACCCAACCGGTCTCCCCCGGATTGAGCGTCTCCCCCAGCACGACGACGCCGAGAATGCAGCCGACCATCGGTTCGACCACGGTCATCGTCGGCAGCGACGCGGTCAGCGCACCGGCCCGGAACGCGGCCTGCTGGGTGGAGGTGCCCAGCACCGCGACGATCACCCACGCGTACACCTCCGGGGTGCGGGCCAGCTCCAGTACGCCGGCGAGACTGGTCACGTCGAGCCGGTGCACCACGCCCTTGGTCAGCACCGCGAACACGCCCCACAGCGCGCCCGAGACGATGCCCATCGACACCGCGGCGGCCGGGCCCGACCACCGGCGCGCACCCCACAGGCACAGCGCCAGGATCGGGCCGAGCACGCACGCGACCCCGGCCCAGGTCTCCAGTGAGGCCCGCGAGGACCCCTCGGTGGGGTTGCCGACGGTGACGATCACAGCGACCGACGAGGCCAGCAGCACCGCCCACACCCATTCCCACCGGGTCACGCGTCGGTGTTCGAGCCGCGCGTGGATCGGCAGCGCGAACAGCAGCGACGTCACCAGCAGTGCCTGGACCAGCAGCACCGAACCGAACCCCAGCGCCGCCGCCTGGAAGACGAATCCGCCCGCGGCGATCCCGCTGCCCAGCCACCATGTGCGGTCCTTGAGCAGGCGCAGGAACAGCGCGAGGTGACCGACCGGTTCGTCGGTCACCTCGTGCGCCGTGCGCTGGTGGATCACGTCGCCGACGGCGATGAACAATGCGGCCAGCAGGGCCAGCAGTGCGGCGATGTCCGCCTGCGCCATCGGTGGTCTCCGTCCTGCGGTGGGAATTCCGGACAGAGCCTAGGCACCGGCGATGCCCAACGCGTGGGCGCAGCGCCGGGCAACCTGTTTCAATAAGGTCTGGGCAACCGTGTGCAACGGTTGGTCGACGACGAAACAGCTACCGGCGCCGCGATGCGCGGCACGTGCGTGGGTGACCGCGCGGAGGACACGAGGTAACGGATATGACGATCACAGAGTCGGGCGGATCCCAGGAAGCCGGCCAGCAGACTTCGGAGGCCGGGCAGGACACGTCAGCCCCGCAGACTCCGTCCGCCCCGCGCCCGAAACCGTCAGCGGCCGCCAGGCCCAAACCCGGACCCGTCCCGCGCCCGGGCGCCCGCCCGGCTGCTGCCGCGGTGGTCGCACCGCCGGTCACCGCGGTGCCCACCAGTGATCCGCACCGGTTCGGCCGCGTCGATCCCGACGGCACCGTCTGGTTGGTGACCGCCTCCGGTGAGCGCACCATCGGGTCCTGGCAGGCCGGCGACGCCGAGGCGGCGTACGCACACTTCGGCCGCCGGTTCGACGACCTGCAGACCGAGGTGGTGCTGCTGGAGACACGGCTGGCGTCGGGGTCCGGCGACGCGCGCAAGATCCGGTCGGCGGCCACGTCGCTGGCCGAGACACTTCCCGAGGCTCACGTGCTCGGCGACGTCGATGCACTCGCCGCCCGGCTGGCCGCGATCATCGAGCAGGCCGACAGCGCGACGCAGGAGGAGAAGGCCCGCCGCGAGGAGATCCGCGCCGCGAACACCGCCCGCAAGGAGGCGTTGGCCGCCGAGGCCGAGGACCTGGCCGCCAACGCGACGCAGTGGAAAGCCGCCGGCGACCGGATGCGGGCGATTCTCGACGAGTGGAAGACGATCACCGGGCTCGACCGCAAGGTCGACGACGCGCTGTGGAAGCGCTACTCGGCGGCCCGGGAGACGTTCAACCGCCGCCGCGGCTCCCACTTCGCCGAACTGGATCGCGAACGCGCGGGCGCCAAGCAGGCCAAGGAGGCGCTGTGCGAGCGCGCCGAGGAGCTGTGCGATTCCACGGAGTGGGGCCCGACCTCGGGTCTGTTCCGCGATCTGCTGGCCGAATGGAAGGCCGCGGGCCGGGCGTCCAAGGACGTCGACGATGCGTTGTGGCAGCGGTTCAAGGCCGCCCAGGACAAGTTCTTCTCGGCGCGCAACGCGGCCACCGCCGAGCGCGACGCGGAGTTCCGCGCCAACGCCGAGGCCAAGGAAGCGCTGCTGGCCGAGGCCGAGCGGATCGACACGTCCGATCTCGACGCGGCGCGGGCAGCGCTGCGGGCGATCGGCGACCGGTGGGACGCGATCGGGAAGGTGCCGCGGGAGCGCGCGGCCGACCTGGAGCGCAGGCTGCGGGCGGTCGAGAAGAAGATCCGCGACGCCCCGACCGGCGGTGTCGACCCGGAGGCCCAAGCCCGTGCCGACCAGTTCCGCGAGCGCGCCGAACAGTTCGAGCGGCAGGCGGAAAAGGCGGCGGCGGCCGGTAAGACCAAGGATGCCGAGAAGGCACGCGCGAGCGCCGAGCAGTGGCGTCAGTGGGCCGACGCGGCGGCGGACGCGGTCAGCCGCAAGCGCTGAGCGCTACTTCCGCACAGCGCCCAGCGCTACTTCGGCGCAGCGCCGGGCTCGTCGCCGCCCGGGGTGTCCCCGCCGGGCTTGTCACCGCCCGGCTTGTCGTCGATGAAGGTCTCCAGCAGACCCTTGCCGTGGTTCTCGGCCATGGCGCGGCGGCGATGTTCCTCGGCGGCCAGCTGCACCGCGGTACGCGCCGCGACCACGCGAGCCCAGTAGTAGCTGAGCACGATGACGGTCAGCCACGCCACGATCAGCCCGATCCCGGGCCCCGGATAGGGCTCGGGCGCGGTCTGGCGCGTCCACAGCGCCAGGATGCCCAGGAACGCCGCCACGGTGCACCCGGCCAGCGAGATCCAGGCCAGCGCCCACCGCCGGGTGAGCAGGGCCAGCATCGAGAAGCCGATGCCGAACACGACGGACAGGATCGTGAACACCCGGTGCGGCAGGATGACGCCGTTGTCGGCGGCGACCTGCGAACCGGTCAGCACGTCGAGACCCTTGGCCGAGCCGGTGTGCGGCAGCAGCAACGAGCCCAGCAGCACGAACACCAGCACCGCGATCACCAGCGCCCATCCGCCCGGGTCGATCTCGCGGGCCACCCGCTTCTCGGCCGCGTCGATGTCCCTCTTGAAGTTCTCGAATCCGTTCTCCGGAGCTCTGTCGCCGCTCATCGCGAACACCCCGACGCCACCGGCTCCGGCGCGGGTGCACCGACCGACGGAATCCCGAGTCCGACGCCCGTCTTGGGCTTGCGCCCGGCCGCGTGGGCGTCCCCGGCACGGGTGCGCCGGTGCTCCAGGACGCCGGCATCGGCGATCAGGTGATGCGGCGCCGCACCGGTCACGGTGGTCACGACGATGTCGCCGGGCCGGATCGCCTCGGCGTGTGCGCCCGGGGCGAAGTGCACGAGCCTGCCGTCGCGGGCCCGCCCCGACATCCGGGCGGTCGCCGCATCCTTGCGACCCTCCCCGGTGGCGACCAGTAGTTCTACGCGCCGGCCCACCTGGGCCGCGTTCTCTTCCAGGGAGATCCGCTCCTGCAACTCGATGAGTCGTTGATAACGTTCGGAGACAACAGCTTTCGGGACTTGATCGGCGAGATCAGCGGCGGGGGTGCCGGGCCTCTTCGAGTACTGGAACGTGAACGCGCCGGCGAACCGGGCCGCCTCGACGACATCGAGGGTGGCCTGGAAGTCCTCTTCGGTCTCGCCGGGGAAGCCGACGATCAGGTCCGTGGTGATCGCGGCGTGCGGGATCGCGGCCCGGACCCGGTCGATGATGCCCAGATAACGCTCGGCGCGGTAGGACCGACGCATCGCCCGCAGGATCCGGTCCGAACCGGACTGCAAGGGCATGTGCAGCGTCGGGCACACGTTGGGCGTCTCGGCCATCGCCTCGATCACGTCGTCGGTGAACTCGGCGGGGTGCGGGGAGGTGAATCGCACGCGTTCCAGCCCGTCGATGGTGCCGCATGCGCGCAGTAGCTTCGCGAACGCGCCACGGTCGCGGGGCAAGCGCTCGTCCCGGCCCGTCGGGTCCTCGCGCAAACGCTCGTCCCGGCCCGTCGGGTCCTCGCGCAAGCGCTCGTCCCGGCCCGTCGGGTCCTCGCGCAAGCGCTCGTCCGCGAACGACACGCCGTACGCGTTCACGTTCTGCCCGAGCAGCGTGATCTCCAGGACACCCTGGTCCACCAGGGTCTGCACCTCGGCGAGCACATCGCCGGGGCGGCGGTCGACCTCTTTGCCGCGCAGGGACGGCACGATGCAGAAGGTGCACGTGTTGTTGCAGCCGACCGAGATCGAAACCCAAGCGGCGTAAGCGGATTCGCGGCTGGCCGGCAGGGCCGACGGGAATTCGCGCAGCGCCTCTTCGATCTCGACCTGAGCGACCCGGTTGTGCCGGGCGCGGTCGAGCAAAGCGGGCAGCGAACCGATGTTGTGGGTACCGAAGACCACATCGACCCAGGGTGCCTTGCGCAACACCATGTCCCGGTCCTTCTGCGCAAGGCAGCCGCCGACGGCGATCTGCATGCGCGGGTCCGCGGCCTTGCGCGGTGCGAGGTGGCTGAGGTTGCCGTAGAGCTTGTTGTCGGCGTTTTCACGCACCGCGCACGTGTTGAACACGACGATGTCGGCGTCGGCACCCTCACCGGCGCGCTGATATCCGGCCTCCTCCAGCAGGCCCGCGAGCCGCTCGGAGTCGTGCACGTTCATCTGGCAGCCGTACGTGCGGACCTCGAAGGTGCGCACGCCCACCTGCTGCATCACCGGGGAAGTCACCGGACCATTCTACGAAGCGGAGGTCCCCGCCCCGAAATCGCGCGAATGGGCCCGACAGAATCACGATCACCGACTATCGGGCGAGGCGAGCGCGCGCTGGGTAAGGTCATCACGCATGGAGAGCCCCAGGGAGTCCCCTGCCGTGCCGATGATCTCTATGAAAGCGGTCAACAAGCACTTCGGCTCACTTCACGTTCTCAAGGACATCAACCTCGACGTCGGCAAAGGCCAGGTCGTCGTCGTGCTCGGGCCGTCGGGTTCGGGCAAGTCGACGCTGTGCCGCACCATCAACCGGCTGGAGACCATCGATTCGGGCACCATCGAGATCGACGGGCAGCGACTGCCCGCCGAGGGCCGCAAGCTCGCGCAGCTGCGCTCCGATGTGGGCATGGTGTTCCAGTCGTTCAACCTGTTCGCGCACAAGACGATCCTGGAGAACGTCACGCTCGCGCCGATGAAGGTGCGCAAGGCGTCCAAGGAAGAGTCCCGCGAGGCGGCGATGGCGCTACTGGAGCGCGTCGGGGTGGCCAACCAGGCCGAGAAGTATCCGGCCCAGCTTTCCGGCGGGCAGCAGCAGCGCGTCGCGATCGCGCGTTCGCTGGCGATGAACCCCAAGGTCATGTTGTTCGACGAGCCGACCAGTGCACTGGACCCGGAGATGATCAACGAGGTGCTGGCGGTGATGGCGGGTCTGGCCTCCGACGGCATGACGATGCTGGTGGTGACCCACGAGATGGGGTTCGCACGCCGGGCCGCCAACCGGGTGGTCTTCATGGCCGACGGCGCCGTCGTCGAGGACGCCGAACCTCACGAGTTCTTCGACAATCCCCGAAGCGACCGCGCCAAAGACTTTCTCGGCAAGATCCTGCACCACTGACTCAAAACCCCACCGGAGCTCGGCGAAAGGAAACCCACCCAATGTTCCCGAAGTCCATGTCCAAGCGCGTCATCGGTGCTCTCGCCGCGGCGGCTGTGCTGCCGCTCGCGATGACGGCGTGCGGCGGGGGTGACTCCGGAGGCGGAGGCACCGGCGGCGGCGACACGATCGTCATCGGCACCAAGTTCGACCAGCCGGGTCTGGGCCAGAAGAACCCCGACGGCACCATGAGCGGCTTCGACGTCGACGTCGCGACCTATGTCGCCGGCGAGCTCGGCTACACCCCGGACCAGATCGAGTGGAAGGAATCTCCGTCGGCGCAGCGCGAGAATCTGATCCAGAACGGTCAGGTCGACTTCATCGCGGCGACGTACTCGATCACCGACGCCCGCAAGGAGAAGGTGTCGTTCGCCGGGCCGTACCTGATCACCGGGCAGAGCCTGCTGGTGCGCTCGGACAACACCGACATCACCGGTGAGGCCTCGCTGGAGAACAACAAGATCCTGTGCTCGGTGTCGGGTTCGACCCCGGCCCAGAAGATCAAGGACAAGTACCAGGGCGTGCAGCTGCAGCAGTACGACACCTACTCGGCGTGCATCGACGCGCTGAAGAACGGCGCGGTGGACGCGGTCACCACCGACGAGGTGATCCTGGCCGGCTACGCCGCGCAGACCCCGGGCGCGTTCAAGATCGTCGGTGAGCCGTTCTCCGAGGAGCGCTACGGCATCGGCCTGAAGCGGGACGACGCCGAGCTGAAGACCAAGATCGACGACGCGCTGCAGAAGATGTTCGACAGCGGCGCCTGGAAGGAAGCGTTCGACAAGAACCTCGGCCCCGCCGGGATCACCGCCCCGGCTCCCCCGGCGCTCGACAAGAACTGAGCCGCGGATAGCCACCGGAGCCGCCCGTGGAGGTATTCACCGAGTATCGCGAGGAGATCTTCGCCGCGTTCTGGACGACCGTCCAGCTCACGGTTCTCTCGGCGATCGGTGCGTTGGTGCTCGGCACGGTGCTGGCCGCGATGCGGCTGGCCCCGGTGCCGATGCTCAACTGGATCGGCACCGCCTACGTCAACATCGTCCGCAACACCCCGCTGACGCTGATCATCCTGTTCTGCTCGTTCGGGTTGTCGCAGACACTGGGGTTGACGCTGGCCGACCGGCAGTCGGCGACGTTCATCGCCGACAGCGGGTTCCGGCTGGCCGTCCTCGGGTTGACGGTGTACACCGCGTCGTTCGTGTGTGAGACGGTCCGCGCCGGGGTGAACACCATCCCGCTCGGCCAGGCCGAGGCGGCCCGTTCGCTGGGGCTGTCGTTCGGGCAGAACCTTCGGATCGTGTTGCTGCCGCAGGCTTTCCGCGCGGTGGTGATCCCGCTGGGCTCGGTGCTGATCGCGCTGACCAAGAACACCACGATCGCGTCGGCGATCGGTGTCGCCGAGGCGGCGCTGCTGATGAAGGAGATGATCGAGAACACCGCGGCCGTGCTGGTGGTGGGCGGCATCTTCGCGCTCGGGTTCGTGATCCTCACTCTGCCGATGGGGCTGCTGTTCGGGTGGCTGGGTAAGCGATTGGCGGTGGCGCGCTAGTGGCGGGCTCAGTGCTCTTCGATGCGCCGGGGCCGCGCGCCATCGTGCGCAACCGGGTGATCTCCGTGGTCACCCTCGTCGCGCTCGCCGCGGTGATCTGGGTGGTGTACTCGCGGCTGAACAGCCGCGGCCAGCTGACCGCCGAGAAGTGGGAACCGTTCCTGACGCCGGACCTGTGGCGCACCTACGTCCTGCCGGGCATCGAGGGGACGCTGACGGCGGCGGCGGTGTCGATCGTGCTGGCGTTGGTGCTCGGCCTGGTGCTCGGCGTCGGGCGGCTGTCGACGCATACCGCGATCCGGTGGGTGTCATCGGTGGTGGTGGAGTTCTTCCGCGCGGTGCCGGTGCTGATCATGATGATCTTCGCGTACTTCCTGTACGCGTTCTACGACGTGTTCCCGTCCAAGCATCTGGCGCTGGCCGGTGTGATCACCGGTCTGACGCTGTACAACGGCGCGGTCATCGCCGAGATCGTCCGCGCCGGGGTGCACGCGCTGCCGCGCGGCCAGAGCGAGGCCGCTTCGGCTTTGGGACTGACGTGGGGCCAGACGATGCGGTCGATCCTGCTCCCGCAGGCCATCACCTCGATGCTTCCGGTACTGATCTCGCAGCTGGTGGTGGTGCTCAAGGACACCGCCCTCGGTTACCAGATCACGTTCGTCGAGATGGTGCGTCAGGGCACGGTGATCGGGTCGGCCTACGGCAACTACATCCCGGCGCTGATCGTGATCGCGTTGCTGATGATCGCATTGAACTTCTCGCTGTCGTGGTTCGCGACCTGGATCGAACGCAGGATGCGCCGCTCCCGCAAGGGGCCGTCCCCGATGGAGGCCGAGCCGATGGACATGATCCCCGACCGCAGCCGCGGCGTGTGACGCGCCCTGGTGATGCACCGTTACCGATGACCGAAACCCTGCGCGCATTCGAGATCCTGCCTGAGCACACGCTGCGCGAGATGGTCGACCTGATGGTCCGGCTGATCGAAGCCTGCGGCGCCGTGGTCATCATGATCGGCGCACTGGTCGCGATCGTGAAGTTCGCACTGGCGCTGGGCCGGCGCGATATCAATCAGTTCTCGTCGGTCCGGTTGACGATGGCCCGGTTCCTGGTGCTGGGCTTGGAGTTTCAGCTGGCCGCCGACGTACTGCGCACCGCGATCTCGCCGTCGTTCGAGGAGATCGGCAAGCTGGCCGCGATCGCGACCATCCGGACGTTGCTGAACTATTTCCTCAATCGCGAGATCGCCCAGGAACAGCGCGAGATCGAGGCGGCCAGGACTTCGCGCGCACCGTGAGCCTCATCGACACGCTGGCCGCAGCCCTGGTGCTGGTCGGCATCATGGTGGGGCTCGCCGGGTGGGCGCGGTTCCGTCAGCCGTTGGTGGGCCTCGGCCCGATGCTCGAGTTCTTCACCGCCGCCGGGCTGCTTCGACTGTCCACCGGGCTGACATGGCCGGCGATCGTCGGTGTCACCGCGCTGATCGTGATCCGGCGTCTGGTGGTCGCCCGCCTGACGGCGGACCTGACGTCAAACCCGGCGTCGTTCCCGTTCGTTCGCAAGCTCCGTCGTCACCACGTCGACAGCCAGTGACTGGCTGTAGCCGCGGCGGGCCAGCATCCCCACCAGCCGGCGGATCACCTTGTTCTCCGCATCCCGATCGCCCGGGTCACCGAGCTTCTCGCGGCGCAACTTGTCGCGGACGAGTTGTTCGGCACGGGCGCGTTCGGCGTCCGCGTCGATGTCGGCCAGCGCCGCGTCGATCACCTCGCCGTCGACGCCCTTCTTGCGTAACTCGGCGGCCAACGCGCGCTTGCCTTTTCCGGCGTTGAGCCGCCGTGACCGCACCCACTGCTCGGCAAAGTCCTCGTCGTCGACGAGACCTACCTGGGTCAACCGGTCGAGGACCGCGGCGCTGACGTCGTCGGGATATCCCCGCTTGGCCAACTGAGCCTCGAGCTCGGCCCGAGTCCTCGCCCGCGAGGTGAGCAGGCGCAGGCACACGGCCCGCGCCTGCTCAGCACGCTTATCGAAGTCGTCGCCTGCGGCGGGGTCAGAAGTCGACGGGAGCGGGAAGAGCGTCATCGGCTGCCTCATCGGTCAGCTGTGCCCCGATACCGAGCTTCTCTTTGATCTTCTTCTCGATCTCGTTGGCCACGTCGGGGTTCTGCAGCAGGAAGTTGCGTGCGTTCTCCTTACCCTGGCCGAGCTGCTCACCGTCGTAGGTGAACCAGGAGCCGGACTTGCGGATGAAGCCCTGCTCGACACCCATGTCGATGAGCGAGCCCTCCCGGCTGATGCCGCGGCCGTAGAGGATGTCGAACTCGGCCTGCTTGAACGGCGGCGACACCTTGTTCTTGACGACCTTGACGCGGGTCCGGTTGCCGACGGCGTCGGTACCGTCCTTCAGGGTCTCGATGCGGCGCACGTCCAGGCGCACCGACGCGTAGAACTTCAGCGCCTTACCGCCCGTCGTGGTCTCGGGCGACCCGAACATCACGCCGATCTTCTCGCGCAGCTGGTTGATGAAGATCGCGGTGGTGCCCGAATTGTTCAGCGCACCGGTCATCTTGCGCAGCGCCTGGCTCATCAGGCGGGCCTGCAGGCCGACGTGGCTGTCGCCCATCTCGCCCTCGATCTCGGCGCGCGGCACCAGCGCCGCGACCGAGTCGATGACGATGATGTCGATGGCACCCGAGCGCACCAGCATGTCGGCGATCTCCAGCGCCTGCTCACCGGTGTCGGGCTGGGAGACCAGCAACGCGTCGGTGTCCACGCCGAGCTTCTTGGCGTACTCGGGGTCGAGTGCGTGCTCGGCATCGATGAACGCGGCGATACCGCCCGCGGCCTGGGCGTTGGCGACGGCGTGCAGCGCGACGGTGGTCTTACCGGAGGATTCCGGACCGTAGATCTCGATGACGCGGCCGCGGGGCAATCCGCCGATACCGAGCGCGACGTCGAGGGAAATCGAGCCGGTGGGGATGACCGAGATCGGCGGGCGGACGTCCTCGCCGAGCCGCATCACCGATCCCTTGCCGAAACTCTTGTCGATCTGCGCGAGCGCGAGTTCGAGGGCTTTCTCGCGATCGGGGGCCTGCTGAGCCATGGTGATACCTCTCCGGTAGTCGTTGTTGACCGGTTCTCGGTCGGTTGGCCACGAGGCTAGGTGAGGCCTCCGACAAATCCCGACAAGTCCTTCGTGCGATGTACGCGGTCGAACTCCACCCACAGTAGACGAACAGGTGTTCGACTCAAGCGGACACGCCGACGACGCGCAGTTTTGAGCTACGCGGTCGCGGTGCGGATCGTCGCGTGGTGATGGATCGGGGTGTTCACCGACCGGGCGATGAAGCAGTAGTCCCCGACCCGGTGGTGCAACCGTTCGGCCAGTTCGGCGTCCCCGCCGGCCACGATCGTGACCACCGGGTTGAGCGTGACGCTCTCGAACCGCCCTGCCCCGCCGGGTTCTTCGACCATCACCGCGGTGGACCGGTCCTCGTACCCGATGACCGTGACGCCCGCCGCGGCGGCAAGGTGCAGGTACCACAGCATGTGGCACTGGGCGATCGACGCGACGTAGAGCTGCTCGGGGTTCCACCGCGCCGGGTCACCGCGGAACGCCGGGTCCGACGACGCGTCGATGGGCGCGCGCCCGTCCGCGCCGACCACGTGGTCGCGGGAGTAGGACCGGACGTCTTCGGTGCCGGTCCCCTGGTTTCCCGTCCAGGTCACGGACACCTCATAGGAGTGCCGGGTCATCGCGGCGCCCTCACCACTGATCCTTGGGGACGTCGAAATCCGCGCACAGCGCCCGCCAGACGTCACGGGGGTCGACGCCGTCCTCGATGGCCTGCGCGGGCGTACGGCCGCCGATGCTGGTGAGCACGTGGTCGACGAGCATCGACGACGCCCGCACCGCACCGAACTGCCCTTCGACGAGTTCCTGGAATTCCGTCAGCCGCACAGGCACAACTTACGCCGGGCCCACCACGGCGGCGTGGCACACCCGCACCGCGTCCGGGTCCGCGGACCCGGCTCTCCGCGCGTCCTGGACGCGCCGCGCACCCCGGTTCTATCGTGGATCAACCGCCACGGAAACGGACCGGCATGCACGAGATGGCGATCACCCAGAGTGTCGTCGATGCCGTCTGTGAGCACGCCGCCGGGCGCCGGGTGCACGGCGTCCGGCTGGAGGTCGGCGCCCTGTGCGCGGTGGTGCCGGATTCGATGCAGTTCTGCTTCGAGCTGGCCACCGAGGGCACCGCGGCAGCGGGCGCACGGCTGGACATCGACGTGCGCCCCGGGACCGGACACTGCCGGACCTGCGGCGACGACTTCGTCCTGGCGGACCTGATCCTGCTGTGCGGGTGCGGCAGCGCCGACATCGAGGTCACCGCCGGACGGGACATCCTGATCCGGTCGATGGAGGTGAGCTGACCATGTGTGCGACCTGCGGCTGCGGCGACGACGGAGCGACGGTCACCGTGCCCGGCGCCCCACCCGATAACCCGCATCCGCACCACCACCCACACCCACACACCGTCGAGCTGGAGCAGCGCGTGCTGGCCAAGAACGACGGCATCGCCGAACGCAACCGGCAATGGCTGGCGTACCGCCGGATCACCGCGCTGAACCTGACCAGTTCGCCCGGCGCGGGCAAGACCACCCTGCTGGAGCGCACCGTGCGCGAGCTGGGTGCCCGTCATCCGGTCGCCGTCATCGAGGGCGACCAGGAGACGCTGCTGGACGCCGAACGCATCCAGGCGACAGGGGCGCCCGCCGTCCAGATCAACACCGGGGCCGGGTGTCACCTCGACGCCCAGATGATCGCCGACGGACTGGCCGCGCTCGCGCCCGCCGAGCACTCGCTACTGTTCATCGAGAATGTCGGAAACCTGGTGTGCCCGGCCATGTTCGACCTCGGCGAGCAGGCCAAGGTGGTGGTCATTTCGGTGACCGAGGGCACCGACAAACCGCTGAAGTACCCGCACATGTTCGCCGCCGCCGGCTTGGTGCTGATCAACAAATCCGATCTGCTGCCGTACGTCGATTTCGACGTCGAACGGTGCGCCCGTCATGCGAGGTCGGTCAACCCCGGCGTCGAGGTCCTGGCGGTGTCGGCCAAGACCGGGGAGGGTACGGCGGACTGGTACCGCTGGCTCGAGGCCCAGACCCGGCCGGGACCCCGTTGACAACCGACATCGGAAGCGAGTAAACCGAACTCAGCGGCGCGCAAGTGGGCCGAGCGTCGACTCCGGCGCCGCAGGGGCCTCAGCCCGGCCCCGGAGAGCTGTGGCACATGCCGACCGAGGCAGCAGTCAAAGCAGAAGAGACGTTGATCCACATTCTGTGGATCAACGCCGGTTTGAGTTGTGACGGCGATTCGGTGGCGCTGACTGCCGCCACCCTCCCGAGCATCGAGGAGATCGCGCTCGGCGCGCTCCCGGGTCTGCCCAGGGTCGCCATCCACTGGCCCCTGATCGACTTCGAATGCGGACCCAACGGCGGCGCCGACGATTTCCTCGAGTGGTTCTTCAAGGCCGACAGAGGCGAACTGGAGCCGTTCGTGCTGGTCGTCGAGGGTTCCATCCCCAACGAGAAGATCAAGGACGAAGGCTACTGGTGCGGCTTCGGTAACGACCCCGCCACCGGCCAGCCCATCACCACCAGCGAGTGGCTGGACCGGCTCACGCCGAAGGCCACCATCGTGGTCGCGGCGGGGACGTGCGCGACCTACGGCGGCATCCACGCGATGGCGGGCAACCCCACCGGCGCGATGGGCGTGCCCGACTACCTCGGCTGGAACTGGAAGTCCAAGGCCGGTGTCCCGATCGTGTGCGTGCCTGGTTGTCCGGTGCAGCCGGACAACCTGTCGGAGACGCTGACCTACCTGCTCTACATGGCCACCGACCAGGCGCCGATGATCCCGCTCGACGACGCGTTGCGGCCCAAGTGGCTGTTCGGGGCGACGGTCCACGAGGGCTGCGACCGCGGCGGCTACTACGAACAGGGCGACTTCGCCACCGAGTATGGATCGCCGAAGTGCATCGTGAAACTGGGATGCTGGGGCCCGGTCGTGAAATGCAATGTGACCAAACGCGGTTGGATGGACGGCGTCGGCGGGTGTCCGAACGTCGGCGGTATCTGCATCGGCTGCACCATGCCCGGCTTCCCGGACAAGTTCATGCCGTTCATGGACGAACCGCCCGGCGGCAAGCTGTCGTCCACGGGCTCCGAGCTCTACGGCTCGGTGATCCGTACCCTGCGCCACATCACCGGCCGCACGCTCGACAAGGAGCCCCACTGGCGGCGCCGGGGCACAGAGCTGGCCACCGGAGTCACCCGCACCTGGTGACTGCGGCGGCCTCGTACGTCGCCACAAGTGTTGCACCGCTGAGCATCACAGGAGAAAGAAGAAGGCCGATGACCACGACCACGCCCAAACCGTCCTCTGCAGGGCGCGACCCAGGCCAGCTCGTGGAGATGGCGTGGGATCCGATCACCCGGATCGTCGGTAGTCTCGGCATCTACACCAAGATCGACTTCGAGAACCGGGAAGTGGTGGAGTGCCACAGCACGTCGTCGATCTTCCGCGGCTACTCGATCTTCATGAAGGGCAAGGATCCGCGCGACGCGCACTTCATCACCAGCCGCATCTGCGGTATCTGCGGGGACAACCACGCGACCTGCTCGTGTTACGCGCAGAACATGGCCTACGGCGTGCAGCCGCCGCACCTGGGCGAGTGGTTGATCAATCTTGGTGAAGCTGCGGAATACATGTTCGACCACAACATCTTCCAGGAGAATCTGGTCGCCGTCGACTACTGCGAGAAGATGGTCGCCGAGACCAATCCCAGCGTGCTGGCCAAGGCCGAGAACACCGCCGCGCCGCACGCCGACACGCACGGCCACCGCACGATCGCCGACATCATGCGGGCGCTCAACCCGTTCACCGGGGAGTTCTACCGGGAGGCACTTCAGGTCAGCCGGCTGACCCGGGAGATGTTCTGTCTCATGGAAGGCCGCCACGTCCACCCGTCGACGCTGTACCCGGGCGGGGTCGGCACCGTGGCGACCGTCCAGTTGATGACCGACTACATGACGCGGTTGATGCGCTACGTCGAGTTCATGAAGAAGGTCGTGCCGATGCACGACGACCTGTTCGATTTCTTCTACGAGGCGCTGCCCGGATACGAACAGGTGGGCCTGCGCCGCACCCTGCTGGGTTGCTGGGGGTCGTTCCAGGATCCCGAGGTATGCAACTTCTCGTACCGCGACATGGAGGCCTGGGGCCGCAAGATGTTCGTGACCCCCGGTGTGGTGGTCGACGGCAAACTGGTCACCACCTCGTTGGTGGACATCAATCTCGGTATCCGGATCTTGTTGGGGCACAGCTTCTATGAGGACTGGACCGACCAGGAGATGTTCGTCAAGACCGATCCGCTGGGCAACCCGGTGGACCGCCGCCACCCGTGGAACCAGCACACCAATCCCAAACCGCAGAAGCGGGACTTCGACGACGGCTACAGCTGGGTGATGTCGCCGCGGTGGTTCGACGGCAAGGACAACCTGGCGCTGGACACCGGCGGCGGCGCGCTGGCCCGGATGTGGTCGACGGCGCTGGCCGGGCTCGTCGACATCGGGTACGTGAAGTCGACCGGCCGCAGCGTCCAGATCAACCTGCCCAAGACCGCGCTGAAGGGACCGGTGGAGTTCGAGTGGACCATCCCGGTGCACGGCAGCAACACCTTGGAACGCAATCGGGCCCGCACCTACTTCCAGGCCTACGCCGCGGCGTGCGCGCTGCATTTCGCGGAGAAGGCGCTCGTCGAGATCCGGGCGGGACGGACCAAGACGTGGGAGCGTTTCGAGGTGCCCGACGAGGGCATCGGCTGCGGCTTCACCGAGGCGGTGCGCGGGGTGCTCTCGCACCACATGGTGATCCGCGACGGCAAGATCGCCAACTACCACCCCTATCCGCCGACGCCGTGGAACGCCAGCCCGCGGGACAGCTACGGCACGCCGGGCCCGTACGAGGACGCGGTGCAGGGCCTGCCGATCTTCGAAGAGAACGACCGAGATCACTTCAAGGGCATCGACATCATGCGCACGGTGCGCAGTTTCGACCCGTGCCTGCCGTGCGGGGTGCACATGTACCTCGGCGGGGGAAAGGAACTGGACCTGCTGCACTCCCCCACCCAGTCGGTGACCGGGGAATAGCGCATGGCCCCGCCGACGCCGCGACACGACGACGGCCGGTGGCGCGCGGCCGGCGAGCGCATGGAGACGCTGATCGACGGGATCGGGGCGAGCGGGGCGGCGGCGCGGGAGCGCGCGGAGGACCTGGTCCGGGAGATGACCGACCTGTACGGCGCCGCGCTCGAGCGGATGACCGACCTGGCAATGACCGCGGAACCCGAACTGGCGCAGGCGTTCGCCGACGACGAGCTGGTCGCCAGCCTGTTGCTCGTGCACGGCCTGCATCCGCACGGCGTCGAGCGTCGGGTCGCCGACGCGCTCGCGGGTGTGCGGCCGTATCTGGGCTCCCACGGCGGGGACGTCTGTCTGCTCGGGGTTTCCGACGGGGTGGTGCGGTTGCAACTGCTGGGCAGTTGCAAGAGCTGTCCGTCCTCCTCGGTGACGCTGGAACTGGCGGTCCAGGCCGCCGTCCGCGCGGCGGCGCCGGACATCGAGTCGATCGAGGTCGTGGCGGCCGAGCCCGAGCCCGAGCCGGCATCGGCGACGATCCCGGCGGATTCCCTGATGAGCCGGGTGCGCACGGTCTCCGCGCCGGCACGGTGGATTCCGGTTCCGCAACTGGCCGAGCTCGCCGAGGGCGAGGTCGGCGGGTTCCTCGTCGCGGACACACCGGCGCTGGCCTGCCGGGTCGGCGGGGCGGTGTTCGCCTACCGCGACCGGTGCCCGGCCTGCGCCGGTTCGCTGGCCGGGGCGGGGCTGATCGGGCCGGTGCTGCGCTGTGGCCGCTGCATGGCCGGATTCGACGTGGTGCACGCCGGTTGCGGCGTAGGCGGCGACGGGCATCTGCAGCCCATCCCGGTCCTGGAACGCGACGGCGTGCTCTGCCTGGCAGTGCCCGCGTCCGCGGAGGTGGTCTGATGCCAGGGACGTTCGACGTGCTGACCCGCATCCGAGCCGACCGGCCCGCCGAGCAACCCGCCGGTGAGCTTTGCGAGATGTGCGCCGAACAGGTAGGCGCCGAACACGGGCATGTGGTCGACATCGACGGCAGACGGCTGATGTGCGTCTGCCGGGGCTGCTATCTGTTGTTCACCGACGCGACCGCGACGTTGCGGTATCGCGCCGTGCCGGACCGCTATCTGGTCTTCCCGGAGTTCGCGTTGGACCGGGCGCTGTGGGAAAGCCTGCAGATTCCGGTCGGCCTGGCGTTCTTCCTGCACAACTCCGCACTGGGCCGCACGGTCGCGCTCTACCCCGGGCCGGCGGGCGCCACCGAGTCGGAGCTGGATCTGCAGGCGTGGAACGATGTTCGCGCCGCCGACCCCCGGGTCGACACTCTGGCCGCCGACACCGAAGCGGTGCTGGTGCGCACCGACGCGCCGCCGGCGCCGCGCGGGTACCTCGTCCCGGTCGACGCCTGCTACGAGTTCGTCGGACGGCTGCGCACGCTGTGGAAGGGATTCGACGGCGGTCAGGAGGCCCGGGATTTCGTCGACGGGTTCTTCACCCTCCTCGACGAACGCGCCGCGGTGGTGCCACGCCCATGACCGAGGTGCATTTCAGCGTCGTCGACATCGCCCCGGAACCCTATGCGGTGACACCGGTCCTGACCGCCCGCATCGCCATCTCCGCCGACGGCCCCGATCCAGTGCACGCCGTCGCGCTGCGCTGTCAGGTCCGGATAGAACCGCTGCGGCGCAGCTACTCTGAGGCCGAGGCGGACGGGCTGACCGATCTGTTCGGCACCCGCGACCGTTGGGCGGCGACTCAGCAGACGTTCCTGTGGCAGCACACGTCGGCGGTGGTGCCCGGGTTCAGCGGGGACACCGTCGCCGAACTGCCGCTGGAATGCACCTACGACTTCGAGGTCAAGGCGGCCAAGTATCTGCTCGCCCTCGACGGGGGCACGGTGCCGCTGCGATTCCTGTTCAGCGGCACAGTATTCGGGCGGGGCAGCCAGAACTTCAGCGTCCAGCAGGTGCCGTGGGACCGGGAGCAGCGTTTCGACATGCCGGTAGCGGTGTGGCGTGATCTCATCCGGCTGCACTACCCCGGCACCGGGTGGGTGCGCCTGACCCGGGAGGCCATCGACGCGCTGGCCGCCTACCGCTCCGCACGCGGACTGCTCGGCTTCGACGACGCGATCACCGAACTGCTCGCCTCGGCCGCGGAACTGCGATGAACACCGGATGGGAACGCGCCCGTGCCGTCGCAGACGCCGTGCTCTACGAGGGCTACCTGCTCTACCCCTACCGCGCCACCTCAGACAAGAACCGATCCCGTTGGCAATTCGGCGTTCTCGGCCCGCCCGGGGCCGAACAGGCCGGGCTCGGCGAGAACGCGTCGCTGAGTGCGCAGATCCTCATCGAGCGCAACGGTGAGCCGCGGCTGTCCGGGGTGGTGCGCTTCCTGCAGCTGCAACACCGCGCCGCACAGCGATACGCCGACGGCCGCCACCACGATGTGGAGGAGCTGCGGGCCGGCGCGCACCGGTGGCTGAGTTGGGACGAGGCGGTCGAATGCGAGATCACCCTCGATGCCGCGCCGGTGACGGGCCCTCCTCGCACCGTGGACATCTCGGTGCCGGGGGGCACCGATGTCGAAACCGTCACCGGTGGCAGGCTGGTACGGCAGCGCCGCGCGCTGCACGGACGGCTGGTCCTGAGCGCCGAACCCGACGAGTCCGCAGAAGGTCTGTTGCGACTGAACGTCGAGGTGCACAACACCGCGGCCACGGCGACCGACCGGGCCGAGGCCATCGCGACCTCGCTGATCGGGACGCATCTGCTGCTGGAGGTCACCGGCGGCGAATTCGTCTCGCTGCTGGAACCGCCCGACGAGGCTGCCGGCGCGGCCGCGCGGTGCCGTCAGCACCGGTGCTTCCCGGTCCTGGCCGGCCCACCCGGTGACCACCGCCTGGTGCTGGTCTCACCGATCATCCTCTACGACCATCCCGAGATCGCCGAACAGAGCCGCGGCGAGCTCTACGACTCCTGCGAGATCGACGAGATCCTGACCTTACGGGTGATGACGATGACCGACCAGGAGAAGGCGCAGGCCCGCGCGACCGATCCACTGGCGGCCCGGATCATCGACCGCTGCGACGCGATGTCGCCCGAGGCGATGCTCGAGCTGCACGGCGTGCTGCGCGATCCGCACGCCGAGGCGCCGTCGCCGATCCCGGAGATCCCCGCGGGCACGGACTGGTGGGATCCGGAGGCCGACAACGCCGTTCGTCCTGAACTGGACTCGGTACTGGTCGACGGCACCCGGGTGGCCCGGGGCAGCCGGGTCCGGCTGCACCCGTCGCGCCGCGCCGACGCCCAGGACCTCTTCTACGCCGACCGGACCGCGCGGGTGGCCTCGGTGCACGCCGACGTCGACGGCGGCACCCACATCGGCGTCATCCTCGACGACGACCCGGCCGCCGAGCTGCACGACTGGTACGGCCGCTACCTGTACTTCGCCCCGGATGAGGTGGAACCGCTGGCCGGAAGGAGTTCGCCATGGAGGTAATCGGTCGGATCACGGTGGGAGTGCTGGTCGTCGCGGCGGTGGTCGCGGTGCTGATCGGGGTGCAGTCGGTCCCCGACGTCCAGCGCTATCTGAAGATGCGCCGCATGTGAGCTGAGGCAGAACTGACCACGCCACGGATCCTGGTAGCCGGTATCGGCAACATCTTCCTCGGGGACGACGGCTTCGGCCCCGAGGTCATCCGCCGCGTCCCGGCCCGGCTCGCCGGACCGGACATCCGGTTGACCGACTACGGCATCCGGGGCATGCACCTGGCCTACGACCTGCTCGACGACTGGTCGGCGCTGGTGCTCGTCGACGCCGTCCCGGACCGCGGCGCACCGGGCACGCTGCACGTGTTCGAGGCCGACCCCCGGACCCTGTCCGCCCGGTCCGGTCTGGACGCGCACGCGATGGATCCCGGCGCGGTGTTCGCCGGCCTCACCGCGCTCGGCGGGTCGGCCCCGCGCACCGTCGTCGTCGGGTGCGAAGTAGCCGTCGTCGAGGACGGGATCGGCCTGTCGGCGCCCGTCGCGGCGGCGGTGCCCGCGGCCGCACGGATGGTCGAGGACGTGCTGGCCGTGCTGCGCGCGGAGCCTGCGGCGGAGGGAGTCTGACATGTGCCTGGGCATCCCGGGACGGGTCGTCGGCATGGTGGCCGGCTACGGCGACCAGCTCGCATGGGTCGACGTCGCAGGCCGGCAGCGCAAGGTCAACGTCGGCATGCTCCCCGAGGAACGCTTCGCGCCCGGGGACTGGGTGATCATCCACATGGGGTTCGTGGTCGAGAAGACCGACGCCGACGGTGCGGCGGCGGCGCTGGCGGGTCTGGAGCTGATGGGCCGGGGCGGGCCCGACGAGGACGCGCCGTGACCGGCCGGCGGCGGGTGCGCGTCGACGTGCGCGGTGTCGTGCAGGGCGTGGGGTTCCGGCCTTTCGTCTACACCCGCGCCACCGCGCTGGGATTGTCTGGCTCGGTGCGCAACGACAGCACCGGGGCCGTCGTCGAACTGGAGGGCGCCGCCGACGACATCGACGCATTCCTGGCCGGTCTGGGCGAGCATCCCCCACCACTGGCCGTCCTGGATTACGTTGCCGTGCAACATGTTCCGATCACCGGAGGTACCGGCTTCACGATCGCGGGCACGTCGCGCACCAGCGGTGGCCGCACGCTCGCCGCACCGGACGTCGCGATGTGCGCCGACTGTGCCGCCGAACTGCGCGATCCTGCGAACCGTCGCTACCGGCACCCGTTCGTCAATTGCACCAACTGCGGTCCGCGGTTCACCATCATCGCCGCGCTGCCCTACGACCGGTCCTCGACCACCATGGCGGATTTCCCGATGTGCCCCGACTGTGTCCGCGAGTACACCGACCCCGCCGACCGCCGGTTCCACGCCCAGCCGGTCTGCTGCCCGGGCTGCGGACCGACCCTGCGGTACCGCGGCAGCGACGGGCACGAGACGCCCTCGGCGGCCGGGTTGCGTGCGGCGCGGCGACTGTTGCGCGACGGCGGGGTGCTCGCGGTCAAGGGCATCGGCGGGTATCACCTCGCGTGCGACGCGGCCGACCCGGCGGCGGTGGCGGCACTGCGCGCCCGAAAACGCCGCGGCGACAAGCCGTTCGCCGTGATGGTGCCCGATCTGGCCGGCGCGCGCGCCGTCGCCGACGTCGACGACGCGTCCGCGGCGCTGCTGGACAGCCCGGCTCGACCGATCGTGCTGATGCCCAGCCTGTCGGGCGCCCCGGTGGCCGACGCGGTGGCGCCGGGCAACCCCGATCTGGGAGTGCTGCTGGCTTACACCCCGCTGCACACACTGCTGTTCGGGATCGACGGCGACGAGCCAGGCCCGCAGGTTCTGGTGATGACATCGGGCAACCTCGGCGGCGAACCGATCTGCTTCACCGACGATGCGGCGCGGGAACGCCTTTGCGGCCTGGCCGACGGCCTGCTGTGGCACGACCGGGCCATCCTGACCCCGTGTGACGACTCGGTGGTGCGCGCCGACACCCCCGTGCGGCGCTCCCGCGGCTACGCACCGCTGCCGATCGCGCTGCCGGTCGCGGTGCCGCCGACGCTGGCTGTCGGCGCCGACCTGAAGAACACCATGGCCGTCGCCGAGGGCCGGTACGCGTGGCTGAGCCAGCACATCGGCGACATGGACGACCTGGCCACGCTGTCCGCGTTCGACTCCGCGCAGCGGCACCTGGGCCGGCTCACCGCGGTCGAGCCCGAGGTGCTCGTCGCCGACGCGCACCCCCGGTACCGCTCGACGGCGTGGGCGCAGCGCCACGCGGCGGGTCGCCCGGTACGCCTCGTGCAGCACCATCACGCGCACATCGCCGCGGTGATGGCCGAGCACGGCCGCGACGGTTCGACCCCGGTGCTCGGATTCGCCTTCGACGGAACGGGTTACGGACCCGACGGGGCGATCTGGGGAGGCGAGCTCCTGCTGGCCGACTATAAGGGCTACCAGCGGCTGGCCCGGCTGCGCTACGTCCCGCTGGCCGGCGGCGACGTCAGCGTGCGGCGGCCCTACCGGATGGCGCTGGCGCACCTGTGGGCCGCGGGCCTGCCGTGGACGCCCGACCTGGCGCCGGTGCGGGCCTGCCCCGCCGACGAGCAACGGGTGCTGCGTCACCAGCTCGAGACGGGCCTGGGGTGCGCGCCGACATCGAGCATGGGCCGGCTGTTCGACGCGGTGTCAGCGCTGGCCGGGGTGCGCCAAAGCGTCGACCACGAGGCGCAGGCCGCGATCGAGCTCGAAGGACTGGCCCGCGGCAGCGACCCGGGCGGCGACGCGCGGTACCGGTTCGCCGTCGATGATGGAGATCCCACCGCGCTGATCGACCCCGCGCCGGTGCTCGGCGCGGTGGTCGACGACGTCCGCTCCGGGGTGAGCCCGGGCGTGATCGGTGCCCGCTTCCACCGCGCCGTCGCGGCGCTGATCCTCGACCTCGCCACCGCGAACGCCGGCTACACGGTGGCGCTGTCCGGCGGGGTGTTCCAGAACGCCCTGCTGCTGCGCACCACTCGGACCCTGTTGGGCGACCACGGGTTCGAGGTGATCACCCACCGCAGGGTTCCGCCGAACGACGCCGGCATCGCGCTGGGACAACTACTGGTGGGCAACGCCGTCTGAAAGGAGCAGGCCGATGTGTCTTGCGGTACCGGGCAGGATCGTCAGCATCGAGGAACGGGACGGCACGCTGATGTCGGTCGTCGATTTCGGCGGCGTCCGCAAGGACGTGTGTCTGCAGTACCTCCCCGACGCCGAGATCGGCCAGTACGTGGTGGTGCACGTCGGGTTCGCGATCCAGCGGCTCGACGAGGAGTCGGCGACGCGAACGCTGGCCGAGTTCGCCCATCTCGGCGTGCTCTCCGAGGAGTTCGGCGACGGCTTCGAGGCGGCTGCCCGGCAGGCCGGCGTCGCCAACCCGGCACGCAACGGGTCGGAGGTGAGCTCATGAGGTACCTGGACGAGTTCAGCAATCCGGAGCTGGCGAGGCGCTTGATCGACCAGATCAAGTCGGCCGCGACCCGGCGCTGGTCGATCATGGAAGTCTGTGGCGGCCAGACGCATTCGATCATCCGGCACGGCATCGACCAGCTGCTCCCGGACATCGTCGAGATGATCCACGGGCCGGGCTGCCCGGTCTGCGTCACCCCGCTGGAGGTGATCGACAAGGCACTGGAGATCGCGTCCCGCCCCGAGGTGATCTTCTGTTCGTTCGGCGACATGTTGCGGGTGCCGGGCAGCGAGAAGGACCTCTTCCGCGTCAAGAGCGAGGGCGGCGACGTCCGCGTGGTCTACTCGCCGCTGGACGCGCTGACCGTCGCCCGCGAGCACCCGGACAAGCAGGTGGTGTTCTTCGGCATCGGCTTCGAGACCACCGCGCCGGCCAACGCGATGACCGTGTACCAGGCCAGGCGGCTGGGCATCGAGAACTTCTCGCTGCTCGTCTCGCACGTGCTGGTGCCGCCGGCGATCGCGGCGATCATGGAATCCCCGTCGTGTCGCGTGCAGGCGTTCCTGGCCGCCGGCCACGTGTGCACGGTGATGGGCACCGACGAATACCCGCCGCTGTGCCGCAGATACGGCATCCCGATCGTGGTCACCGGGTTCGAACCGCTCGACATCCTCGAAGGCATCCGGCGCACAGTGGTGCAGCTCGAATCCGGCCGCCACGAACTGGAGAACGCCTATCGGCGAGCGGTGCAGGACGACGGTAATCCGGCCGCCAAGGCGATGCTGCTCGACGTGTTCGAGGTGACCGACCGGGCCTGGCGCGGCATCGGGGTGATCCCGGGCAGCGGCTGGCGGCTGTCGCAGGCCTACCGCGACTTCGACGCCGAGCAGCGGTTCGCCGTCACCGACATCCACACCGAGGAGTCCGCGGTGTGTCGCTCGGGCGAGGTGCTGCAGGGTCTGCTCAAACCGCACGAGTGTGCGGCGTTCGGCACCCGGTGCACGCCGCGGAACCCGTTGGGCGCCACCATGGTCTCGTCGGAGGGCGCGTGCGCGGCCTACTACCTGTACCGGCGCCTCGAGGTGACCCATGCCTGATCGACCCATGCCTGAGCCGCGGCCGGCTGTTGATCCGGCCGCGTGGGTATGCCCGGTCGCGCTGCGCGACGCGCCCAACATCGTGATGGGCCACGGAGGCGGCGGCGCGATGTCGGGAGAGCTCATCGAGCACCTGTTCCTGCCCGCGTTCGGGCCGGCGGCCGACGCCGGGCTCGGGGATTCGGCGGTCGTCGACATCGGCGGTGCCCGGCTGGCGTTCTCGACGGACTCCTTCGTCGTCAAACCGATGGTGTTTCCGGGTGGCACCATCGGCGATCTCGCAGTCAACGGGACCGTCAACGACCTCGCGATGGCCGGCGCGGTCCCCAAGGTGCTGTCGACGGCGTTCATCCTCGAGGAGGGCACCCCACTCGACGAACTTGCCCGCCTCGCCCAGGCCGTCGGGACCGCGGCGCTGGCGGCGGGGGTCAAACTGGTCACCGGCGACACCAAGGTCGTCGACTCCGGTCACGGCGACGGCGTGTACATCAACACCGCGGGTATCGGCCTGATCGACGAACGCACCGACATCCGCCCGCAGCGCGCCCGGCCGGGAGACGCGGTCATCGTCAGCGGTGACCTCGGCGTGCACGGGGTGGCCGTGCTGAGCTGCCGCGAAGGACTGGAGTTCGGCACCACGGTGGCCAGCGACACCGCTCCGCTGAACGGCCTGGTGGCCGCGATGATCGCCACCGGGGCCGACCTGCACGCGCTGCGCGACCCGACCCGGGGCGGGCTGGCCGCCACGCTCAACGAGATCGCCAGGGCCGCTGCGGTCGGAGTGTCGATCGACGAACGCGCGCTTCCGATTCCGTCGCAGGTGCGCGATGCGTGCAGCATGCTCGGCCTGGACCCGCTCTATGTCGCCAACGAGGGCAAACTCGTCGCGTTCGTGCCTGCCGAGGACGCCGAGCGGGTGCTCGCCGCGATGCACGCGCACCCACTGGGCGCCCACGCCGCGATGATCGGCAACTGCGTCGGCGATCACCCCGGCATGGTGGTGGCCCGGACGGCGCTGGGCGGCACCCGCGTGGTCGACCTGCCCATCGGCGAGCAGCTGCCCCGGATCTGCTGACGTGCCCCCGACAACCGGACACCCGGCCGGGCGCAGGCACACCGGCCACGCGCTGTTCGCGCGGTTCGCCTACCCGCCCAACGAACTCGGGTACTGCGGGCCGCAGGACACGCAGGCGCTGCTGGGCGGCGGTGACCGGATGGCGGCGGTGGCGCGGGAGTTCGACGGCGCGTGGCCGTACCTGCAGGCGATCGCCGACGCGACGGGCACCGCCGATCCGCTCGACGTCGACGTGGTGCGCAGCTACTGGGTGGGCGGCCCGTCGCTGGACGCGGTGGACGCGGTGACGCTGCTGGCACGGCTCCGGTCGGCGTTCGCCGGGCAGGTGACGGGCCTGCTCGGCGATTTGCCGGCCGCGGCGCCGGCGTCGGCGCACCACAGCTTCCACGTCCTGGTGGTGTACCCATGGGTGCGTTTCCTGGATCGGGACCCGGGCACCGCGCTGGGCGTGCTGCAGAACTGCCGGATCCGTTGGGGCACCGTGGTTTCGGTGGACAGTGAGCATGTGGTGCTGAACAGCCGGCCGCTGGCGCGCCACGACGGCGGCCTGACGCTGGCAGAGCCTGTCGCCGAGCGGGTGCGGTGGCGTCGCGGGGCGACGGCGCTGACCACCGCGCCCGAGGCCGGTGATGTCGTCGCCGCCCACTGGGACTGGGTGTGCGGACCGCTCACCGCCGCGGACACCGCGGCGCTGACGGCGGCGACGCAGGCCACGCTGACGCTGGTGAACGCGACCAGAAACCGATCATGAACTGCGAAAACGGCAGGCAGGACGGTTTCGGTGAGCACCGCCGGGGTACCCGCCCCGGCAGTCGTGGCCGTCCACACGGCGGCCGGTGAGGAGTGAGTCCCATGAACGCGAGCGGATCCCGCGACACCGGGTCAGATCAACCATCCGGCG
The DNA here is from genome assembly GCF_010725485.1 of Mycolicibacterium parafortuitum. Classification (NCBI taxonomy): domain Bacteria; kingdom Bacillati; phylum Actinomycetota; class Actinomycetes; order Mycobacteriales; family Mycobacteriaceae; genus Mycobacterium; species Mycolicibacterium parafortuitum. The sequence continues at coordinate 5,092,628 of NZ_AP022598.1, forward strand.
GACCGACGAACCGGCCCTCTGGCGCGATCGAAGACGCCGAGTCGGTTCCCAGTCACGGCGAACCCGGCCAGCGAGATTTCGAGACAGGCTTCACGACGGACCCGCCGCGTGACGTCGAACCGGAAGTGCCGCCCTACGCCGGGCGCAAGGAATCGGCCGACTCGGGGCCGGACACCGAGCCGAAACACTGACCGAACGCCGGACGGAACTACGCCGGGGCCCCGATCGCGGCATGGCACACCTGTACCGGATCTCCGACCCCGGCCACACCGGCACCGGCCCGCCTGGCCGCCTCCCGGTAAGCCTGCGACCCCAGGACCTCGCGCACCGCGGCCACCAGCGCGTCGGCGGCCAGCGGCCGGACGAGCTGCGCACTACCTTGGCGCACAACGCGGTTGGCGATCTCCCACTGGTCTCCCCCGCCCGGGACGACGACCATCGGCACGCCGGCCAGCAGCGACTTCGCGACGGTGCCGTGCCCGCCGCCGCAGATCAGCAGATCCGCCCGGGCCAGCAGTTCGTCCTGGCGGCCGAGCCCGACGACCGCCCACGGCGGTACCTCGGCGTCGCCGGCGTCGAGCCGGGACACCACCACCCGGGCCCCCTCGGGGAGTGTCCGGCCGGGCACCAGCGCGCTGAGCGCCACCTCCGCCATGCCGTCGGCGCCGGTAGTCGCCGTCGACGGGGCCACCACCACGACCGGACCGTCACCCGGGGGCAATTCCAGCACGTCGGTGGTCGGCTCGAAGTGCAGCGGACCCACCACGACCGCCTCTGCCGGCCAGTCCGGCCGCGGCACCTCCAGCGCCGGCAGCGTGGCGATCAGCCGGCGCAGCGGTCCGGGGTCCTCGGCCGGCAGCCCGATCTCGACGCGGGCGGCGGATCGCTGGCGCAGCCCGGCCCGCCACGACCGGGCGCTCAGCGCGCGCAACACGGCATCACGCACCCGGCCGCGAACTCCGACGCCGGGGGCGAGCCCGCTGCCGATCGGCGGGAGTCCCTTCGACGGGCGATACAACGGGTGGGTGTTGAGCTCCACCCACGGCACCCCGAGCAATTCGGCGGCCAGCCCACCGCACACGGTGATCGAATCCGAGACCACCAGATCCGGCCCGAGATCAGCGATGCGGTCCCGGTTCAGCACGGCCATCCGCGCGGCGCGCCGGTGGATCTTGTCGCCGGCGTCGGTGTCGTCGTCGAACGCGGTCGGATCCAGACCGTCCAGTTCGATCGCGTCGAGGCCCTCGGCGCGCGCCGTGTCCAGCCACCGCGTGCCGGTCAGCAGGGTCGGGACATCCCCGGCGGCCAGGAACTTCAGGCACAGGGCGATCGCCGGAAAGGCGTGGCCCGGATCAGGTCCAGCGACCACGGCGACACGCATGCGGGCTACCCTGCCACAGCCTGCACGGTTAGGCTCGGGCGATATGACCGATGAGGCTTCCGAAGACATCACACAGGCCCCCGCAATCAGGGCCGGCACAGACGCCAAGGAGATCGTTCGCCGGTTCCTGATCGCGCTGGAAGCCGACGACATCGACACCGTGGAATCGCTTGCGGCGCCCGAGCTGGTCTGGCAGAACGTCGGCCTGCCCAGCATCCGCGGCCGCAGCAGGATCGTGCGGCTGCTGCGGCGGGCTCAGGGCAAGTACGGGTTCGCGGTGAAGTTCCACCGCATCGCCGCCGAGGGCGGCACCGTGCTGACCGAGCGCACCGACGCCATCGTCATCGGCCCCCTGCGCCTGCAGTTCTGGGTGTGCGGCGCATTCGAGGTCAACGACGCCGGTCAGATCACGCTGTGGCGGGACTATTTCGACATGCTGGACTTCCTGCTGAAAGCCCCGCTGCGCGCGGTGGTCGGCGTCGCGGTGCCGTCGCTGCGCCCGAAGTTCGGCTGACGCGTCAGGCTCGGCGCAGGTGTCCCAGCTCGTCGAACGCCTGCGCCCAGCCCATCAGCCGGTCGGTGGCCGACTCGAGTTCGTCGCGGTAGCGCCGCTGCGTCATCGGTGAGCTCGACAGCGCGCCGGAGTTGGCTGCCGACACCAATTGCGCTGCCGCCGAGACCATTTCGCCGTACTGGCGGGCGCCCTGCTGAAGCTGCCCGGTGAACGCGGCGATGGTCGGGGTGAGATGGGCCCGCGACTGCGGGGACGCCTTGACGGCGTTCTCCATCGACACCACCTCGATGGAGGTGGCGGCCATGGTGGCGGCGGTCCGTTCCGCGGCGACCCGCAACTCCCCCAGTTCGTGGGCGGGCAACATCGCCCCGCGTTCCATCACCCCGAGCAGGGAGAACAGGCCGCGCTCGGAGGCCTGCAGCGCCGCCATCGGCTCCCGCGCCGCCGAGCCCCACGGCGGTAACCGGTGCGAGACCCGCTGCGGTGGAAGGGGTTCGCGGCGCAACCAGCGGTAGCGCAGGAAGGCCAGCGTGGCCAGGAACGCCGCGCCGACCGCGATCGGCGACGGGATGAACAGCGCCCACACCGGGGTGTCCCACGCCGCCACCAACGCGGTCATCGCGATCCAGAACAGCGCGGACACCGTGAAGAACACCGCAAGCCGCAACGCCCAACGCCGCTTGCGCAACAGTTTGGCGCGCGGATCGGCAGCGGCGCTGAGCCTGTCGGCGAGTACGTTCGACCATTCGGCGGCCGTGTCGACGCCGCGCTGCGTCACGGAGCGCCACATCTGCGGCCTACCGGTCCTGGTACTCACCACTGCCCTGCCTTCCTCATGGCTGCATCGCGGTCACTGCGACAGCGGGTTTTCCGGTGTCGGATCGGCGGCCGGGGTGGCCTGGGTCGGGTTCGGTGCCTGCTGCGGGGATGCGGGCGTCGCGCCGCCGGCGGGCAGCTGCTCGCCACGCATCGACGCGCGGATCTGCTCCAGCCGCGAGTGGCCGGCCATCTGGACGCTGGCCTGCTGGACCTCCATCATCCGGCCCTGCACCGAGTTCTGGGCGAGCTCGGCCTGACCGATGGCGTTGGCGTAGCGGCGTTCGATCTTGTCGCGGACCTCGTCGAGGCTGGGCGTGTTGCCCGGCGCGGCCAGCTCACTCATCGAGCGCAGGGAGTTGCTCACCTGCTCCTGCATCTTGGCCTGCTCGAGCTGGGACAGCAGCTTGGTGCGCTCGGCGATCTTCTGCTGCAGCATCATCGCGTTCTGCTCGACGGCCTTCTTGGCCTGCCCGGCGGCCTGCAGCGCCTGGTCGTGCAGCCCCTTGAGGTCCTCGACGCTCTGCTCGGCGGTGACCAGCTGCGCGGCGAACGCCTCGGCGGCGTTGTTGTACTCGGTGGCCTTGTTGGCGTCGCCGTTGGCGACGGCCTGATCCGCCAGGGTCAGCGCCTGACGCACGTTGACCTGCAGCTTCTCGATGTCGGCGAGCTGACGGTTCAGCCGCATCTCCAGCTGGCGCTGGTTGCCGATCACCTGCGCGGCCTGCTGGGTCAGGGCCTGGTGCTGGCGCTGCGCCTCCTCGATCGCCTGCTGGATCTGCACCTTCGGGTCGGCGTACTCGTCGACCTTGGAGCTGAACAGCGCCATGAGGTACTTCCACGCCTTGGTGAACGGATTGGCCATGACTTCATTCCGCCTTACGTCTGTCGTCTGTACCGGGATCGGGTGTCCGCGGCCTGTGCAAACCCGGCCGCGGCGCGTGAACCCAACTTAACGGGTCGGCGCACCTCGCCACACCCCGCGGCGGCAACTGTCAGGCCACCGCCATGGACGCGACCTGCGGAATGACGACCTTGGTGGACACGTCGATGTTCGGGACGCCGACCGGCACCGCGGCGCGGGACTCCTCGGCCGCGAGTTCGCTGCCGGCCTCGGTGAGCACCCGTGACAACGGGATGTCGAGCGCGGTGCAGATCGCGTTGAGCAGCTCGCTGGAGGCCTCCTTGCGGCCGCGTTCCACCTCGGACAGGTAACCCAGGCTGACCCGCGCGGAATCCGAGACCTCACGCAGGGTGCGCCCCTGCTCCACCCGGGCTCGACGCAGAACGTCGCCGATCACTTCACGCACCAATGCCGCCATCGCGCGTCCTCCTTGCCTCGACTATGTAGAGCAACGCCCGACATCGCCGAGATGGTTCCCGAAAAGGACAGGGATCTTTCGCGTCGGTGGCGCCGGTCACGCCTGCCGTGCGGGGCGCGCCCGCCAGTCCCGGAACGCGGAGACGAAGTAGTCGACGCCGGTCACCACGGTCAGCACGACGGCGACGAGCATGATGACCCAGGCGGTGGTCAGCCAGGCCCCGGACAACGGCATCACGAACAGCCCGATCGCGACCGCCTGCACCAGCGTCTTGAGCTTGCCGCCCCGGCTGGCCGGGATCACGCCGCGACGCAGCACCACCAACCGCAGCACCGTCACCGCGACCTCACGGACCAGGATCAGCACGGTCACCCACCACGGCAGGTCGCCGAGCACCGACAGCCCGACGAGCGCGGACCCGATCAGCGCCTTGTCGGCGATCGGATCGGCCAAGGTGCCGAACTCGGTGACCATCCCGTAGCTGCGGGCCAGCGCGCCGTCGAAGTGGTCGGTGATGACGGCCACCGCGAAGATGATGAACGCCACTGTTCGCCAATAGGTTTCGTGGCCGTCGCCGACGAACAACACGACCAGGAAGACCGGAACCAGCACCATCCGGAACGCGGTCAGCGCATTGGCGACGTTGGCGACGCGGGCACGGGGAACCACAGGATCGGTATGTGGTTGGCCCGGCACCGCCACAGAATACTGGTTGCGGCTGCCGATACTCTTCGGAGCATGAGCGCAGATGCGGAGGCCACCGCCGACGAGTTCGTGGTGCGCCGCGCACGGACCTCGGATGTGCCGGGTATCAAAGCGCTCGTCGACATCTACGCGGGCAGGATCCTGCTGGAGAAGAACCTCGTCACGCTCTACGAGTCCGTCCAGGAGTTCTGGGTGGCCGAATTGGCCGGCGAGGTGATCGGCTGCGGTGCGTTGCACGTGCTGTGGTCGGACCTCGGCGAGGTGCGCACCGTCGCGGTGCATCCGAAGGTGCGCGGCAAGGGTGTGGGGCACGCCGTCGTCGAACGTCTGCTGGAGGTCGCCGCGGAGTTGCGGCTGCAGCGGATCTTCGTGCTCACGTTCGAGGTGGAGTTTTTCGCGCGCCACGGCTTCAAGGAGATCGAGGGCACCCCGGTCACCGCGGAGGTGTACGAGGAGATGTGCCGCTCCTACGACACCGGTGTCGCCGAGTTCCTGGACCTGTCCTACGTCAAACCCAACATCCTCGGCAACACCCGCATGCTGCTGTTGCTGTGAGCCGCCCGGAAAAGACAGCGGTCACCACCGCAACAACACCAGTTCCGCGCTGACGCCGGGCCCGAGCCCGATCACCAGGCCCAGCGATCCCGGCGGCGGCGGCGCGTCGAGCGTGCGTCCCAGGATGTCCAGCACCGACACCGACGACACGTTGCCGATCTCGGCGAGCGAGCGCCGACTCGGCGCGACGGCGGCATCGGCGAGCTTCAGGCTGTTCTGCACGGCGTCGATGACCTTCGGGCCGCCGGGATGGCACACCCACGCGGTGATGTCCTCGACGGTCAGGTCGTGTTCGGCCAGGAATGCGGTCACGGTGCCCGCGAGGTGCCGTTCGACCACATCGGCGAGTTCTGCGGTGAGCACGATCCGGAACCCGTCGGAGGCCAGCCGCCAGCCCAGCATGTCGCCGCTGTCGGGGTAGACCTCGCTGCGCGTGGCGACGATGCGCGGGCCGCGCCCGGCCCCGGCCACCAGCGCGGCCGCGCCGTCGCCGAACAGGCCGGTGACCACCAGGTCGGCCGTGGTGATCCGGGTGGTCGGCCAGCTCAGCGAACACAGTTCGACCGCGACCAACGCGGCGTGGTGATCCGGCCAGGCCAGCAGGTAGTCGTGCAACCGGGCCAGCCCGGCGGCCCCGGCGACGCAGCCCAGCCCGAAGATCGGCAGTCGTTTGACGTCGGGGCGCAACCCCAGCCGCGGGATCAGCCGCGCGTCCAGCGACGGCACCGCCACGCCGGTCACCGAGGTGACGATCAAAAGGTCGAGCTCGTCGGGGGCCAGTCCCGACGCCGCCAGCGCGTCGCGCAGCGAGGTCTCGGCGAGATCGAGCGCGGCGTCGATGTAGCGGTCGTTGGCGGCCGCCGGCGTGCTCACGTCCACGTAATCGCTCAGCGGCAGCACGGTGTGGCGGTGCTCGACACCCGCGGCGGCGTGCAGCCGCTCCAGCGTCGCTTGCTCGGCGGGGCCGATGCCGCAGAGTTCGGCGACCTTGGCGGTCAGTTCGGACTGGGTGTGGCGGTACGGCGGGAACGCCGCACGCACGGCCAGGATCGCGCCGGTGTCAGGCCTGGACATAGCCGACCACCATCAGCAGCACGACGTCGACGGCGGCGATGCCGAACGCGGCGGCGAACGGCACCCGCCCGGAGCCGACCGCGGCCACCACCGCGAGCAGGACCGCGACCACGAGCCCGGCCACCGCGACCGGGTGGAATCCCGACGCGACCAACAGCAGCACCGACGCGGCCAGCAGCAGCACCAGCGCGCTCGCCCGCACCGCGCCGGCACCCCACCGTGCCCCCACCCGCTGCGGCAGCCCGGCCACCCCGGTCGCCCGGTCGGCGGCCAGATCGGGCAGCACGTTGACGAAGTGGCCGCCCAGGCCGACCAGCGCCGCCGCGGCGGTGGCGTACCAGGTCGGCAACGGCTGCCCCGGGAGGGTGCTGGCGGCGTACGCGGGCAGCGGCCCGAACCCGAGCAGGTAGAGCAGCCCGGAGGCCGGTGTGGCCTTGCCGCCCAGGTTGTAGAGCCACCCGGCGCCGATCACGACCACCAGCAGGATCGAGGTGAGCACGCTGACGGCCAGCGCCATCGCGACGGCCGCGGCCAGTGCGGTCAGCGCCGCGGTCCACACCGTCCGCACCCCGATCGCCCCGGTGACCACCGGCTTGTCGGTACGGCCCGCCGCGGCATCGCGTGCGGCATCGAGCGCGTCGTTGGACCACCCGATCGACAACTGGCCGGCCAGCATCGCGGCGACGGCCCAGGCCGGTGCGGCGGCGGACGGCGCGGCGGTCGCGGCGAGCACGGCGACGAGCCCGGTGATCGCCAGCGACGGGCCGGGATGACCCGCGGCGATCAGCGCCCGCACGCGGCGCGCCGGGGCGGGCGTCATTCGTGTGTGGACCGTGATCGTCGGTCTCCCCTCATGACGCCACCGGACGGCAGAAGCAGGTGAAACGCCGCGCGATGGCCAATTGACATGGTAGTTAAATGCGGACGGGAAGGTCAGCGAACGATGAGGCTTTCTCTGCGCGGCGCCAACCCCGCCGAATGGCTCGCCCTGCGTACCGGTCTGGTCCCGACCGCCGCCGCCGAGGCGTGGGGCGGGATGGCACTGTCGGCGGTGCTGATCACCGCCGTGCGCACCGGCATCACCGCCCGCCTGGCCCAGGGGCCCGCGTCTGCCGACGAGCTGGCCGCCGAACTGGGCCTCGATCCCGTGCCGACCCGACTGCTGCTGGACTGCCTGCGTTCGGGCGGTCACGTCAAGGCCCGGTCCGGCCGCTACCGGCTCAGCCGGTCGTCACGGCGCTGGCTGGACCCGGCATCCCGGTTGTCGGTGGCGCAGTACGTGGCGGGCACCTCCGACTACTGGGCATGGTGGTCGGCCCTGGACGAGGTGACGCGCACCGGGCGGCCCGCCGGCCATCACGACGCCCCGCCCGACGACGAATACTGGCACCGCTACATCCACGGCCAGTTCGAGCTCGCGCGACTCAGCGCCGCCGAGGTGGCGGGCAAGCTGCGACTCCCCGCCGGGGCACGATCGCTGCTCGACATCGGCGGCGGCCACGGCTGGTACTCGGCGGCCCTGTGTGAACGCCATCCCGGGCTGACCGCGACCGTGCTCGACCTGCCGGGCAGCGCCCGGGTCGGCCGCGAGATCATCGCCGCCGCAGGTCTGTCCGACCGGGTTTCCCACCGCGACGGGGATGCGACCGTCGACGATCTCGGCAGCGGGTACGACGCGGTGCTGTGCTTCAACCTGCTGCACCACCTGACCGCCGAGCAGACGGTCACGCTGTTCGGCCGGATCCGCGACGCGCTCGCCCCGGGCGGCACGTTCGCCGTGATGGATGCGTTCGCCGAACCGCACCGCCGCACCTCGGCGCAGGCCAACGTGCTGGGCCTGTTCGTCTACCTGAGCTCGGGGGCGCAGGTGCATCCCCCGGCGCAGCTGCACGACTGGCTGCGTGAGGCCGGGTTCGGCGTACCCCGCCGAATCCCGATCCTGCGGATCCCCGGGCAAGCCATGTACGTCATCGAGAAGCCCTAGAAATCCGGCTCGTCGTCGTCGGCATCGGCGCCGTTCGCGTCGCTGCCGCCGCGGATCAGCGCCAACGTGCCGGCCAGCTCGTCGGGTTTGACGAGGACCTCGCGCGCCTTGGACCCCTCCGACGGGCCCACGATGCCGCGGGTCTCCATCAGGTCCATCAGGCGGCCGGCCTTGGCGAAGCCGACGCGCAGCTTGCGCTGCAGCATCGACGTCGAGCCGAACTGCGACGACACCACGAGTTCGACGGCCTGCAGCAGGACGTCCATATCGTCGCCGATGTCGGGGTCGACGTCCTTGCGCTCGCCGGCCTTGACAGCGGTGACGCCCTCGACGAACTCGGGTTCGGCCTGTTCCTTGGTGGCCGTGACGACCGCGTGGATCTCCTCGTCGGTGATGAACGCACCCTGCAGACGCAGCGGCTTGTTCGCGCCCATCGGCAGGAACAGCCCGTCGCCCATGCCGATCAGCTTTTCGGCGCCCGGCTGGTCGAGGATGACGCGGCTGTCGGTCAGCGACGACGTCGCGAACGCCAGCCGCGACGGCACGTTGGTCTTGATCAGACCGGTGACGACGTCGACCGACGGCCGCTGCGTGGCCAGGACGAGGTGGATGCCCGCCGCCCGCGCCTTCTGGGTGATGCGCACGATCGCCTCTTCGACGTCACGCGGGGCGGTCATCATCAGGTCGGCGAGCTCGTCGACGATGGCCAGGATGTACGGATACGGCTTGTACACGCGGTTGCTGCCCAGCGGCGCGGTGATCTCGCCGTTGCGCACCTTCTCGTTGAACACGTCGATGTGGCGCACCCGGGACGCCTGCATGTCCTGGTAGCGCTGTTCCATCTCCTCGACCAGCCAGGACAGCGCGGCGGCGGCCTTCTTCGGCTCGGTGATGATCGGCGTGATCAGGTGCGGGATGCCTTCGTACGGCGTCAGCTCCACCATCTTCGGGTCGATCAGGATCATCCTGACCTCGTCGGGGGTGGCGCGCGCGAGCAGCGAGACCAGCATCGAGTTGACGAAGCTGGACTTACCCGAGCCGGTGGAGCCGGCCACCAGCAGGTGCGGCATCTTGGCCAGGTTGGCCGAGATCATCTCGCCCTCGATGTCCTTGCCGAGGCCGATCACCAGCGGATGGTGGTCCGACCGGGTCACGGGGTCGGTCAGCACGTCGGCCAGGCGCACCATCTCGCGGTCGGTGTTGGGCACCTCGATGCCCACCGCGGACTTGCCCGGGATCGGGGCGAGCATGCGCACGCTCTCGGTGGCCACGGCGTAGGCGATGTTGCGGTGCAGCGCGGTGATCTTCTCGACCTTCACGCCGGGGCCGAGTTCGACCTCGTAGCGGGTGACTGTCGGACCGCGGGTGCAGCCGGTGACGGCGGCGTCGACCTTGAACTGCTGCAACACCGAGGTGATCGCATCGGTCATCGCCTGGTTGGCCGCGGTCAGGCGCTTCGGCGGGTCGCCGGCGACCAACAGGTCCAGCGACGGCAGCACGTAGGACCCCTCGACCACACGGTCGACGACGAGCTTGGCCGCCTCCTCCTTGCGAGGCTTCTTGCGCGGCTTGGCGACCGGGGCCGGGACGGGTGCCTCTTCGGCGTCCTCCTCGTCGAGGGGGTAGTTGTCCATCGGCGTGCCGACGGGGCCCGCGAAGCGGGTGAGCGGAACGGTCGGCTGGGCGGCCGACGGCCATGCCTCGGCCGCGTCATTCGCGTCACCGACGGGCTCGTCGTAGTAGCCGTCGGAGAAGTCGTCAGCGTCGGCCGCGACCTGCTCGTCGTACTCGTCATCGTCGTATTCGTCGTCGTACTCGTCGTCGTAGTCCTGCCAGCGCGTGGCGAACATGTCGCGCACGGTCTCGGGCAACTCGCGGATCGTGGTGCCCGACATCAGCAGCAGGCCGAACAGCACGCCGATGATCAGCAGCGGCGCCGCGATCCACACGGTGAGCCCGTCGGCAATCGGACCGCCGATCACGAATCCGAGGAATCCGCCGGCCTGCCGACGCGCCACCGGGTCCAGCGGCGCGCCGGACCACATGTGCCACAGCCCGAGGACGGGCAGCGCGATCATCGCGAAGCCGAGGATCAGCCGGGGCCGCGCCTCCGGGTGGGGCTCGCTGCGCATCAGCGTGACACCGATGACGGCGAGCACCACCGGTACGAGCACCACGGCGCCGCCGACCAGCATCCGAACCACGGTGTCGATCCATTCACCGACCGGGCGGGCGGCGTCGAACCAGGAGCTGGCGGCGATCACCACGGCCAGTCCGAGCAGCGCCAGCGCGACGCCGTCGCGGCGGTGCCCCGGCTCGAGATCGCGGGCGCGGCCCACCGAGCGGGCGGTGCTGCCCGCACCCTTGGCCAGCATCAGCCAGCCGGCGCGCACTCCCCTGCCGACGGCGTTGCCCGCGGACGCGACCGGCGACGCGGTGCGCCGAGCCGGTTTGCGTCGCGGCGCGGCGGGGCGCGCCGACCTGCCCTTGCCCCGCGCGGGGGTTTTCGACCTGGTCTGACGTGCAGTAGAGCGGGCCGCGGTCTTACTCGCCATGCCGACCAGCCTAGTCGCATCAACCTCAGATGCACCATCTGCCACACTAGTCACAGATTGATCTCAACGCCCTGACCAGCGACCTCCGCCGCCCTGACCAGGCGGGGCGACGCGGTGTGACGGGTGCCACGCCGCCGAAGTAAGGTGGACAGCTGTCCAGCCGAGCTCACGAGGAGTCCGAATGCCGATCGTCGTCGTCGCCACCCTGACCGCCAAGCCCGAGTCCGTCGAGACGGTGCGAAACGCCTGTAAGCAGGCCATCGAGGCGGTCCACGACGAGCCGGGCTGCCAGCTGTATTCGCTGCACGAATCCGAGAACACCTTCGTGTTCGTCGAGCAGTGGGAGGACGCCGACGCGTTGCAGAAGCACAGCGCCGCCCCCGCGGTCTCGACCATGTTCGGCGCGATCGGTGACCACCTCGACGGCGCCCCCGACATCAAGGTGCTGCAGCCGGTCGTCGCCGGCGATCCGGCCAAGGGCCAGCTGAGGGCCTGACGAGCGCTCGCGCGAGGAAGCGAAGAAGATATGCAGATGGGTGAGCTCAGCGGGAAAGTCGCGTTCATCACCGGCGCCGCACGCGGCCAGGGCCGCGCGCACGCCGTCAAGCTCGCCTCCGAGGGCGCCGACATCATCGCGCTCGACCTGTGCGCGCAGATCGACTCGGTGCCCTACCCGCTGGCCACCCCTGAGGACATGGCCGAAACGGTCAAGCTCGTCGAGGAGACCGGCGCGCGCATCGCGACGTATGAGGCCGACGTCCGCGACCGCGACGCGGTCAAGGCCGCCGTCCGTGACGGCACCGAGCGCTTCGGTAACCGGCTCGACATCGTCGTCGCCAACGCCGGCATCGCGCCGATGGCCGCGCCCGACGCGTGGCAGGACGTCATCGACGTGAACCTCACCGGCGTGTACAACACGATCGACGTCGCGATGAAGCCGATGGTGAAGTTCGGCAACGGCGGCGCGATCGTGCTGACCAGTTCGGTCGCGGGGCTGGTCGGCATCGGCGCCCCGGTGGGCGGTTCGGTCGGCTACGCCGCGGCCAAGCACGGCATCGTCGGCATCATGCGGGTGTACGCGAACGTCCTGGCCCAGTTCAACATCCGGGTCAACTCCGTGCACCCGGCCGGGGTGAACACCCCGATGATCGACAACGAGTTCACCCGGTCCTGGCTGGACGGGATGGCCCAGCTGAGCGAGGGCGGCCCCGATATGGGTAACGCGCTGCCGGTGCAGGCGCTCGAACCCGAGGACATCGCCAATGCGGTGTTCTGGCTGGTCTCCGACGCGGCGCGCTACGTCACGGGCGTCACGCTGCCGGTCGACGCCGGGTTCGTCAACAAACGATGACGGCTCGAGACGCCGCCGCCGACACGGCCTTCGGGCCGATGCTGCTGGCGGCGATCGAGCACAACGAACCGCCGCAGCGCCGCCTGGTCGACGACGATCTCGCAGAGTCGTTCCTACCCAGGCGATTTCGTGCGGTCGTCGCACTGACCCGGGTCGGGGCGATCCGGTCGGCGGTCAGCGCGCTGTCGGACCGGTCCGGCCCCGGGTTGTGGGCCGGCATCGCATGCCGTAAGCGCTTCATCGACGAACGGCTCTCGGATCCGCTCACCGACATCGACGCGGTCGTGGTGCTCGGCGCGGGTCTGGACACCCGCGCCTACCGCATCGCCCGACACGGGGACATGCCGGTGTTCGAGGTCGACCGGCAGGTCAACATCGACCGCAAGGTGGCCGCCGTCGAGCGCGCGCTGGGTGCGATCCCGCCGTCGGTGCGCCTGGTGGCCTTCGACTTCGAGAGCGATGCGCTGCTCCCGACGTTGGAGGCACACGGGTACCGCGCCGAGCACCGGACGTTCTTCATATGGGAAGGCGTCACCCAGTACCTGAGCGCCGACGCGGTGCGCGCCACATTGGGCCGGCTCAGCTCCGCCGCACCGGGAAGCAAGCTGGTGTTCACCTACATCCGTCAGGATTTCGTCGACGGCACCGAGCTCTACGGCGCCGAGTCGGTGTACCGCCGGTTCCGCGGCCGCAACCCCGTGTGGAAATCCGGCCTGGTCCCCGAGGCCGTCGCAGAACTGCTCGCCGACCACGGCTGGCGGCTGGTCGAACAGGCCGGACCGAGCTATTACCGCGACACCTACATCCGCCCGACCGGCCGGTCCGTGGCCGCCTCCCCCATCGAATGGACCGTGCTGGCCGAGCGCTGAAATCCTCTCACCAGGAGCGATCCCGCGATCGGCGTAGAATCGCAGGCATCGGACGACCGGCTGAGCCGAGGTTTCCGCTTTGACCGGTTTCGCCCGCGTGAGCAGTCGCAGCGCACACGACAGGGGGACGTAAGCCGCCATGGCAGCCATCCTGGTCGCGGACGACGAGCCCCGCATTTCCTCGTTCGTGCGGAAAGGATTGTCCACCAACGGCTTCTCGGTCACTGTGGTCTCCGACGGGCCCTCGGCGTACGGATATGCGCGCACCGGTGATTTCGACCTGCTGGTGCTCGACATCGGACTCCCCGGAATGGACGGGTTCACGGTGCTGCGCCGCCTGCGCTCCGAGGGCAACCTGGTCCCGGTGGTGGCGTTGACGACGCGGGCGGGCGCGGCCGAGGCGGCCTCGAAGCTCGGCAGCGGTGACGGCCATCTGGCCAAACCGTTCCGGTTCGAGGAGTTGCTCGCCCGCGTGCGCCTGGCACTCGCATCGGGCCGGGCGACCGAGATGGCCACGCTGTCCTACGGCGGCCTGCGGTTGGACCGGCGCACCCGCCGGGCCCATGTCGGGGATTACGCGGTGGACCTGTCCGCGCGCGAGTTCGCGCTGGCCGAGACGTTCCTGCGGCACCCGGGGCAGGTGCTGACGCGCGAGGAGTTGCTGCGCCAGGTGTGGGGCGACGACTACGAACCGGGATCCAATGTGGTGGACGTCTACGTCAGGTACCTGCGCCGCAAGCTCGGCGCGAGCCGGTTCGCGACGCTGCGCGGCATGGGGTACCGGCTGGAAGCCGGACGCTAGCAAATTCTTCAAGATCAATTCGCAGGATTCATCCAGCAATATCCCGGGGAACCTGTGCCATTTACGGAAGCGATCTGTTGCGTATTTATCTGCAAGTGCAATCAAGTGTGCTGACTGTAGGCAATGTAGCCTTACTACCAGCAAGTTCAGAGAATTAAGCTCGTCTATAAATTCGCTGTATCAGCACAAGGCGAAAATTTACGCACATTCATATTTGGGCCCGGTTCATGAAATGTGCGGAAATATTGCGATCATCATTGCGGCGTGCCTACTATTCACGGAGCAACGACAATGAGGTCCGCGTTGGTTCGGCCGCCGCGCCACGATTGACGAGGGGTAATCGTGACAGCTCGACGGGTGGGGTCCCGCCGCAGCGCGGCGCGCCGAACACCAACGGAACGCGTCGGGTCTCTCAGATCTCGATGACGGTCGGCACGATCATCGGTTGGCGACGATAGGTCTCGCCGACCCATTTGCCCACCGTGCGCCGCACCGCCTGCGCGATGCGGGTCGGGTCGGTGACGTTCTGCGAAGCCAGGTTCTCCAATTCCACCTCGACCTTGCGGGCGGCCGGTTCCAGCGCCTTGGGGTCCTCTGAGAAGCCCTTCGCGTACAGGTGTGCCGGGGCCGCGGCCTTTCCGGTGCCGCGCCGCACCACCACGGTGACCGCGACGAACCCGGACGACAGGATCAGCCGCTCCCCCAGCGTGGCATCCCCGACGTCACCGGTGACCAGCCCGTCGACGAACATCTTGCCGACCGGGACCGCGCCGGCGATGCTGACCCGGCCGCCGACCAGGTCGACGCTGACGCCGTTCTCGGCGAGCACGATGTTCTCCTCGGGCACACCGGTTCTGGCCGCCAGTGCCGCGTTGGCCCGCAGCATCCGCCAGGTCCCGTGCACGGGCATCACATTGCGTGGGCGTACCCCGTTGTAGAGAAAGAGAAGCTCGCCGGCGTATGCGTGGCCCGAAACATGAACACGCGCTTGCTGATTGGTCACGACACGGGCGCCGATCTTGGCCAGCGCGTCGATCACCCCGAACACCGCCTCCTCGTTACCGGGGATCAACGACGACGACAGGATCACGAGATCTCCGGCCGTCAGCGTGATGCTGCGATGCTCGCCGCGCGACATCCGCGACAGCGCGGCCATCGGCTCACCCTGGGTTCCGGTGGTGATCAGCACGACGCGGTCCGCGGGCATCATCTCGGCGGCCGCGATGTCGAGCACGTCCTCGTCGGCGACCTTCAGGTAGCCGAGCTCGCGGGCGATGCCCATGTTGCGCACCATCGACCGGCCGACGAACGCGACCCGCCGCCCCAGCGCGACCGCGGCGTCGATGATGGACTGCACCCGGTCGACGTTCGACGCGAAACACGCGACGATGACGCGGCCCTCGGCCCCGCGGATCAACCGGTGCAGTGCGGGACCGACCTCGCTCTCCGACGGGCCGACACCGGGGATCTCCGAGTTCGTCGAATCGCACAGGAACAGGTCGACGCCGGCGTCGCCGAGCCGGGACATCCCGGGCAGATCGGTCGGTCGGCCGTCGGGTGGGAGCTGGTCGAGCTTGATGTCGCCGGTGTGCAGCACCGTGCCGGCGCCGGTGTGGATACCGATGGCCAGACAGCCCGGGATGGAGTGGTTCACGGCGAAGTACTGACATTCGAAGACACCGTGGGTGCTCTTGGTGCCTTCGGAGACCTCGACGAGCTTCGGGCTCAGCCGGTGCTCCCGGCACTTCTCCGCCACCAGTGCCAGCGTGAACTTCGAGCCGACGATCGGGATGTCCGGCCGCTGCTTGAGCACGAACGGGATCGCGCCGATGTGGTCCTCGTGGGCATGGGTGACCACGATGGCCTCGACGTCGTCGAGTCGGCCCTCGACGTGACGCAGATCGGGCAGGATCAGGTCGACGCCGGGCTCGTCGTGCGTCGGGAACAGCACGCCGCAGTCGACCACCAGCAGCCGACCCAGGTGCTCGAAAACGGTCATGTTGCGGCCGATTTCGCCGATGCCGCCGAGCGCGGTGACCCGCAGGCCGCCCGGGGCCAGCGGTCCCGGCGAAGTGTGTCCCGAATCCACTAGTCGACCACTACCTCAACACCGTGGCGGCGCGCATGTCGGCGGCCAGCTCCTGCATCTGATCCTCGGAGGCGGGGATCTGCGGCAGCCGCGGATCGCCGACCTCGAAACCCTGCAGCCGCAGCCCGGCCTTCGACAGCGTGACGCCGCCCAGCCGTGCCTGCGCGGCAGCCAGCGGGCCGAGCGTGACGTTGATCTTGCGGGCGGTCGCGACGTCGCCGGAAGCGAACGCGCTCAACATGTCTCGCAGCTGACCGGCCGCGAGGTGGCCCCATACGCTGATGAAACCGATCGCGCCCATCGCCAGCCACGGCAGGTTCAGCGCGTCGTCACCCGAGTAGTAGGTCAGGCCGGTCTCGGCGATGATCTGGCCGCCGCCGTGCAGATCGCCCTTGGCGTCCTTGATCGCGACGATGTTCGGGTGCTCGGCCAGCGTCCTGATGGTGTCCCATTCGATCGGGACGACCGAGCGCGGCGGGATGTCGTAGAGGATGTTCGGCAGGTCGGTCGCATCGGCGACGGCGGTGAAGTGCGCGACCAGGCCCGCCTGCGGCGGCCGCGAGTAGTACGGCGTCACCACGAGCAGACCGTGTGCCCCCTCGGCGGCGCAGGCCTTGGCCAGATGGACGCTGTGGGCGGTGTCATAGGTGCCTGCGCCGGCGACGATCCGTGCCCGGTCCCCGACCGTGTCCAGCACGGTGCGCAGCAGCTGGATCTTCTCGTCGTCGGTGGTGGTCGGCGACTCGCCGGTGGTGCCCGACACGACAAGTCCGTCGCAGCCGGCGTCGACGAGGTGGGTGGCCAGCCGGGCCGCGGTTTCGAGGTCCAGTGAGCCGTCGGGCTTGAACGGAGTCGCCATCGCGGTCAACAGGGTGCCCAACCGGGCCGGGGCGTCGAATCCGCTGGTACTCACGGGCACCAAGGTTACCCCGTCGCTGTTTCGCGACACGAATGCCTTTCGGCTACACCTCGGTTGCCAGCGGGCTGGTCGCCACCTCGGTGCCGTCGGCCAGCGCGGTGATCTCGAAGTCGGAGAACACCTGGGGCGCCACCGCGACAAGCTCGCGCAGGCAGGCGATCGCCAGCCTGCGGATCTCGACGTCGGCCTGTTCGCTGGCTCGCATCGCGATGAAGTGCCGCCAGGCGCGGTAGTTGCCGGTGACGACGATGCGCGTCTCGGTCGCGTTGGGCAGCACTGCGCGGGCGGCCTGGCGGGCCTGCTTGTGACGCAGCGTCGACATGCCCTGCTCGGCGAGCTTCGCTTCCAGCCTGTCGAGCAATTCGATGTACGCGGCGCGGCTGGCGTCGGCGGCCGCGGTGAACAGTTCCAGCAGCTCCGGATCGTCCTCGATCCCGGGCGGGGCCACCACCTCCGCGTCGTGCTCGGGCACGTAGCGCTGCGACAGCTGCGAGAACGAGAAATGGCGGTGCCGGACCAGCTCGTGGGTGCAGGACCGGGACAGCCCGGTGATGTAAAAGCTCACCGACGCGTGCTCGAGCACCGAGAAGTGCCCGACGTCGATGATGTGGCGGACGTAGCCGGCGTTGGTGGCGGTCCGCGGGTTGGGCTTGGACCAGCTCTGATAACAGGCGCGGCCGGCGAACTCCACCAGCGCGGCGCCGCCGTCGGCGTCGGTGCTCCACGGCACGTCCGGCGGTGCCGAGAACTCGGTCTTGGCGATCAGCTGCACCCGCAGCGGCGCGATCTCGGCCACCGGCTGAGCCTAGAGGGTGATCAGGCGATCGCGCGGAACCTAGGCCTCGGCGAAGTCGGCTCCGTCGAGATCGCTGTGCACCACACGGTTGCCGCCCGCGCGCTTGGACACATACATCGCGGCGTCAGCGGCCTCGATGAGCCGGTCGATGTAGTCGTTTTCGATGCCGGACCCCCAGTCCATCCGCGCGCTGCACACGCCGATGCTCGCGGTGATGGCGAACGGGCTGTCGTCGATGCCCTGGCGGATCAGCTCCGCGGTCCTGCGCTGCAGCACGGGCAGGTCGACGTCAGCGATGACGAACTCCTCGCCGCCGAGCCGCCCGATCACCGCACTGACTCCGGTGTGCCGGCGCAGGACGTCGGCGACGTCGACCAGCGCGGCGTCACCGATCGCGTGGCCTCGGGTGTCGTTGAGACTCTTGAACTTGTCGAGGTCGATGACCATCACGTTGATCGCGGCGTCGACCGCGTGGGTGTCGGCGAGCAGCTTGTTGACCGCGCTGTAGAACGACCGCCGGTTCGCCAGCCCGGTGAGCGGGTCGCGGTCGGCGGCGCGCAGGTCGGTGTGCAGCGAGTGCAACAGCGAGTGGATACCGAACGGCACGCCGGCGTTGAGCGCGATCACGTTGACCGCGGCGGCGGCCGTCAGCGCCACGTCGCCGGTGTCGGCGATCAGCCGTGCCGCCGTGATCGCCGCGCACGTGACGGCGACCAGGAAGTTGGCGGCGACGTGCCGGACCGAGTGGAAGTACGCGAGGAATCCGCCGATCACCGCGAACAGCGTGCAGCCCATCAGCCCCGAGTACGGGTTCGACAGCGCAAGGCAGCCCGCCGCGATCCCTGCGCAGCACAGCACGTTGTACACCAGCGCCTGCCGTCGGCTGGGCCAGCGGAACAACCAGAACAGTGACGCACCCGCCCCGGCGGCCGCCGATGCGCTCACCGCCGCCCGGCCCAGGGTGGTGTCCGGACCCGACGGGCTGGCCATCATCATCAGCGGCAACATCGCGAGCAGCACCGTGAACACGAAGGTCGCCCACCTCCAGGGGGCCTGGATACCACGCTCCCGAAGGTAGTTACTGAACCAATCGAATTGATCCGTCTGTCGCCACCATTGGCGATCCGACCCAGGCACCCCGTCAGTTTGCCCGTTTTTGACTTCTACGTCATTTCTACCTCGGCGGGGCAACCGGGGTGGCGCTCACGAAGTCGGCGACGACGCGTGCGAGCTCCTCGCCCTTGTCCTCTTGAAGGAAATGCCCGCCCCCGGCGATCGTCACCTCGGGTTGCCCCTGCGCCCCCGGGATGAGCTTGCGCAGCGCTGCGTCCGCACCGCGGGTGATGGGATCGGAATCGGAGAACGCGCACAGAAACGGCTTGTCGAAGCCACGCAGTACGTCCCAGGCCGCCCGGTTGGCGGGCGCGGCGGGATCGTCGGGGCTGGTCGGCACCAGCGTCGGGAACTGTCGCGCCCCGGCCTTGTAGGTGTCGTCCGGGAACGGGGCGTCGTAGGCCGCGATCACCTCGGCGGGCAGCGTCGACACGCACCCGCCGTCGACGATGTGCCCGACGGCGAAGTCCGGGGTCTCCTGGCTGAAACGTTGCCATGCCAGGAACGCCTCGCCCGGATGCTGATCGCCGGTCGGCAGCGTGGTGTTCGCCGCGACCACCCGGGCGAACCGGTCGGGGTGCTCGCCGACCAGGCGCAGCCCGATCAGCCCGCCCCAGTCCTGGCAGACCAGCGTGATGCCGGTCAGCCCGATCGCCTCGACCGCGGCCCAGGTCCAGTCGACGTGCGCCTGGTAGGTGTAGTCCTCGCGGCGGGCGGGTTTGTCGCTGCGGCCGAAGCCGACGAGGTCGATCGCGACCGCCCGCAACCCGGCGTCCGCAAGCACCGGGATCATCTTCCGGTACAGGTAGCTCCACGACGGTTCCCCGTGCAGCAGCAGGACCACCTCACCGTCGGCGGGGCCCTCGTCCAGGTAGTGCATCCGCAGCCCGTCGGCCTCGACGTAGTGCGGGGCGAAGGGAAACCCGGGAAGGTCGGCGAAGCGTTCGTCAGGGGTGCGCAGGACGTCCATGGCTTCAGCTAACCAAGGCGGAGCGCAACTCCGGCATCAAATCGCCACGCTCGCCCGCGACCACGTCGCCGAGGCCGAGCCAGCCGGCCATCGCGCGCAGTTCGGCCGCCAGCGCGCAGGCCACGTGTGCCCGGTCTACACCGTCCTCACCGAACGCGCCGAGGACCTGCAGCGCGCCTGCGGCCCGGTCGGCTTTCAGGTCGACTCGCCCCACCAGATCACCGTCGAGCAGGAACGGCCACACGTAGTAGCCGTACCGCCGCTTGTCCTGGGGCACGTAGATCTCGATCCGATAGTGGTAGCCGCCGAACAACCGTTCGACCCGCGGCCGGAAGAAGACCAACGGATCGAACGGGCAGAGCAACGCGGTTCCGCGGTCACGACGCGGAATGGCTTGGCCCGCACGCAGATAAGCCGGCGCTGACCACCCCTCGACCTCGACCTGCTCGAGGTCGCCGGAGTCGAGAAGATCTGCGATGGCGGGTTTGACCTGCCGTGCGCCGAGCCGGAAGTAGTCGCGCAGATCGGCCTCGGTGGCCACCCCGAGCGCCGTCGCCGCCCTGCGGGTCAACTCACGCACCGCGTAGGGCCCGTCCACCTGGCGCGCCACCACCTCGGCGGGCAGCACCCGCTCGGTCAGGTCGTAGTGCCGGGCGAAACCGACGCGCGTCGCGGTGGTCAGCACGCCCGCCGACCACAGCGCCTCGGCGACCCACTTGGTGTCGCTGCGATCCCACCACGGACCCTTGCGGCCACGTGGCTCGGCTTCGAGGTACTCCTCGATCTGGCCCGCCGTCGACGGACCGAGAGCCGCGACGGCTTCGATCACGGACTCGGCGAGTTTGGCGTTCTTCTTGACGATCTCGCGTCCCCAGCGGCCGTGCTCGTACTCCCGCATCCGCCACCGCATCAACGGCCAGTCGTCGACGGACATCAGGGCGGCCTCGTGCGCCCAGTACTCGACCAGCAGCCGCGGCGCGCGCGCCGAATGGCTCCACGCCGCCCGGTCGAGGATGTCGCGGTCGTAGGGCCCCAGCCGGCTGAACACGGGCGCGTAGTGCGCGCGCACCGAGACCGACACCGAGTCCAGTTGCAGCACCTGCAGCCGGGCGATCAGCCGCTTCAGGTGCGCACGCGTGACCGGCCCCGCAGGTCGGGGCTCGTGGAAGCCCTGGGCCGCGACCGCCACCCGCCGCGCCTGCGCAGCGGAAAGTCTCATCGCCTCAGATAGGTATAGAACCGGTAGCGCAGCCCCGATGAACTGTCGCGCCACTCCCCCGCGGTTCCGGCCCATGCGTCGTCGAGGACGGGCGCGAGCGCGTCGTCGTCCTCTCTGCGCAGGTCGACGTCCACCTCGGTGACCTCACATCGCGTCGCCAACGGTAGCGCCAGCCCGTAGACCTGGGATCCGCCGATCACCCACGCGTCGTCCAGCGGTGCATCCTCCAGCGAGGTGACCACCTCTGCTCCGTCTGCCATGTAGTCAGCTTGGCGGGTGAGTACGACATTTCTGCGGCCCGGCAGCGGCCGGAACCGTGCGGGCAGTGTCTCCCAGGTCAGCCGGCCCATGATCACGGTGTGGCCCATGGTCAGGTCCTTGAAACGGGCCATATCCTCCGGAACGTGCCACGGGATCCCGTTGTCGCGGCCGATCACCCCGGAACTGGACTGCGCCCAGATCAGGTTCAGTTCGCTCACACTGCCACCGGGGCCTTGATGGCCGGGTGCGGGTCATAGTTGTTGATGACGATGTCCTCGTAGGTGTAGTCGAAGATCGAATCTCGCTGCGCCAAAACGAGTTCCGGATATGGACGGGGATCGCGGGACAGCTGCTCGGTGACCTGCTCGACGTGGTTGTCGTAGATGTGGCAGTCCCCGCCGGTCCAGATGAACTCCCCGACCCCCAGGCCGGCCTGCGCGGCCATCATGTGGGTCAGCAGCGCATAGCTGGCGATGTTGAACGGGACCCCGAGGAACAGGTCCGCGCTGCGCTGGTAGAGCTGGCAGCTCAGCCGTCCATCGGCGACATAGAACTGGAAGAACGCGTGGCACGGTGGCAGCGCCATCTGCGGGATCTCGCCGACATTCCAGGCCGAGACGATGTTGCGCCGCGAGTCCGGATCACGTTTGAGCAGCTCCAGCGCGGCACTGATCTGATCGATGTGGTCACCCGACGGGGTCGGCCACGAGCGCCACTGAACCCCGTATACCGGTCCGAGATCGCCTGTCGGAGAAGCCCATTCATCCCAGATGGTGACACCGTGCTCCTGCAGCCAGCGCACATTGGAGTCGCCGCGCAGGAACCACAGCAGCTCGTAGACGATCGACTTGGTGTGCACCTTCTTGGTGGTGATCAGCGGGAAGCCCGCGTTCAGGTCGTAGCGCATCTGGTGCCCGAACAGGCTGCGGGTGCCGGTTCCGGTGCGGTCGGATTTCGGGACGCCGGTGTCGAGCACCAGGCGCAACAGATCCTCGTACGGGGTGGCGATCGGCACGTCGCTCAGCTTACGTGCAGCGCCGCGGAGTAGAACGGAACCCATGCCGACGATCACCGATCACGTCACCACCACCGACGGGACCTGCCCCGTCAGCCTGCACACCCCCGACGACGGGCCGTGGCCCGGCATCGTGATGTATCCCGACGCCGGCGGTGTGCGCCCGACGTTCCGCGCGATGGCCGACCGGCTCGCCGGTGACGGCTATGCGGTGCTGCTGCCCGACGTGTACTACCGCGAGGGCGACTGGCAGCCGTTCACGATGGCGACCGTGTTCGGGGACGCCTCGGAGCGGCAACGGCTCTACGGGATGATCGCGAAGGTCACGCCCGACCGGATGGCGGGCGATGCGACCGCGTTCTTCGACTACCTGGCGTCGCGCCCCGAGGTCACCGGCGACGCGTTCGGGACCACGGGATACTGCATGGGCGGGCGCACGTCGCTGGTGGTGGCCGGCCGGGTGCCCGAGCGCGTCGCGGCGGCGATGTCGTTCCACGGCGGCGGACTGGTCGCCGACGAACCCACGAGCCCGCACCTGCTGGCCGAGCAGATCCGCGCGGCGGTCTACGTCGGCGCGGCCCGCCAGGACAAATCGTTCACCACAGCCGACGGTGAGACGCTCGACAAGGCACTGACCGCGGCCGGCGTCGAGCACACCATCGAGTGGTATCCCGCGCTGCACGGGTTCGCGGTGCCCGACAACGCGCCGTACGACGAGGCCGCGGCCGACCGTCACTGGGCCGCGACAAAGAGTTTCTTCGGCGCCCACCTGCACTGAACCCCGTTGCCGGAACGGACTATTCAGCAGCCCCGGCGCGCCTGGACCGCAGCAACGACGACAGCCCGCGCAGCAGCCCGCGGGCGGCGTAGACGCCGGCGAGGATGGACAGCACGATCAGCACGACGAACATCAGTACCCAGTTGGCGCGTTCGTGTTCGACGTTCCACCACACGATGGTGAACAGCACCGCGCAGATGAAGACCACGATGTCGCGCCAGTTGCCCTGGTAGGAGGCCGCGAGCGCGCGGAGCTCGCGGTTCTTGTCGACGGCGGTGATCAGGTCGTCGATGCGCATATCGATCACCCGCTGCAGTTCGGCGCGACGCTCGACCTGGTCCGGTGGAATCCGCTCGAGCAGGTCCATGTCCTTGGCGATCATGCCTCGAATATCAGGGGCCTTCAGGTTGCCTGCCGCGATGCCGAGCAGCGCGCCACCGGCAATCGGCGCACCGGCGAGGGCGAATTCGGCGATACCCGGCATGTGGATTCTCCGTCCGTTGCTGCTTGGTGAACACGGGCGGGCCTCAGCCTAATGTCGCCAGGTGCCGAATCGGCCTAACCCATCAGTTGCGCCGCGACGGTCGCGCCGAGGTTCCAGCAGGCTTCCAGGTCGTCTTTGGTCGGCTTGCCCGCCACGATGACGGTTTCGGCGGCCCTCTCCCAGCCGAGTCCGCCGGTGATGCCCGCGAGGGCGCGTTCGGCGCCCTCGGTGCCCTCGTTGCCGTGCAGATACATCCCGAACGGGCGACCTTTGGTCGCGTCCAGCAATTGATAGTAGGCGCAGTCGAACGCGTGTTTCATTGCGCCGCTGATGTATCCGAGGTTGGCCGGGGTACCGAGCAGGTATCCGTCGGCGTCGAGCATCTCGGCGGCCGAGACGGTCAGCGCCGGGCGGCGGACGACGTCGACGCCCTCGATCTCCGGGTCCGTCGCCCCGGAGAGCACCGCCTCGAACATCTCGTGGCAGTGCGGCGAGGGCGTGTGATGGACGATCAGCAGCGTCGCGCTCATCGCGCGGCCTCCTCCATCTGGACGGCCTTCTTCATCGTCTCCCTGGCGCGCGACCGGTCACCGGCGTAGTCGTATGCGCGCGCGAGCCGGTACCAGCGCACCCAGTTGTCGGGGTCGTTCTCCAGTTCGGTGCGCACCGTCGCGAACAGTTCGTCGGCGGCGTCGCGCCGGATCCGGCCCGACGCGCGGCGCGGCAGCTCGCTGACGTCGAGTTCCATTCCGGTCTCGCGCGCTTTGCGGGCCAGGCGCTGATGTGCCAGACCGGCTTTCAGCGTCGCGACCAGGACCCACAGCCCGATGAACGGCAGGATCAACACGGCCACGCCGAGCCCGATCGGGGCGGCCTCCCCGGAGGAGATCAGCACGACGGCCGTGCGGCCGAGCAGGACGAAGTACACGACGAGCGCGACGCACATGAAGCCGATCACCAGCTGTGTGCGCAGCGCCCGCCCGTCACCGCTCATGCCAGGTCGAGCAGCGGTTCGATGCCGATCGTCAGGCCCGGGAACTCGCGGATCTTGCGCACGGCGAGCAGGACGCCGGGGACGAAGGACGTGCGGTCGAAGCTGTCGTGGCGGATGGTCAGCGTCTCCCCCGTGGTGCCGAACAGCACTTCCTGGTGGGCGACGAGGCCGGCCAGCCGGACCGAGTGCACGGGAATGCCGTCGACGTCTGCGCCGCGGGCGCCGTCGAGCCCGGTGCTGGTGGCATCGGGATTGGGCGGCATACCTTTTCGCGCCTCGGCGATCAGACGCGCGGTGCGCGCGGCCGTGCCGGACGGGGCGTCGGCCTTGTGCGGGTGATGCAGTTCGATGACCTCGACGGACTCGAAGTACTTGGCGGCCTGCTGCGCGAAATGCATGGACAGCACCGCGCCGATGGCGAAGTTCGGTGCGATCAGCACCGAGACGTCCGGCTTGGCCGCAAGCCATTCCCGGACCTGCTCGAGGCGTTCGTCGGTGAAGCCGGTGGTGCCGACGACGGCGTGAATGCCGTTGTCGATCAGGAACTTCAGGTTGTCCATGACGACGTCCGGGTGGGTGAAGTCGATGACGACCTCGGTGCCGCTGTCGACGAGATCCGACAGCGCGTCACCGGCATCCACCCCGGTGGTGAAGGTGAGGTCCTCGGCGGCTTTGACGCCCGCCACCATCGCCGCGCCCACTTTGCCTTTGGCGCCCAGCACTCCGACTCGCATGGGCTCACCCTAGCGGTCGGGCTGCGGCCTCGGTTTCGCCGGACCAGACCGAACGGCTACCACCACCCCGAACGCCACCTCCTCCACGACGACAACGACGAAGACGATGATGATGACGCCCCGTAGCCGGGTAACCTCTGGCAATGCGCACACACCGGGGGTATTCGATGCTCGCCGCAGCCGTGGGCTGCGCGGTCTTCGGCGGGACGCTGGCGGCGCCCGCGCACGCAGCACCGTCCTACGGAAGCAACGGCGTCTTCGGCGTCACAACGCAGGCGCGCGACGGCTGGGCGACGACGTTCATCCCACCCGGCCGTTACCGGGTCGACCAGTCGCCGAGCATGCAGCCTTACCAGAGCCCGCCCGGAATGTGGTTCCGGTGCAACAACTTCCCCTGCGCCGCAACGTTTCCGGGCAACATCATCGCGACCGGAGCAGCATTGCGCGACGCCCCCACGTTCGTCGACATCCTGCCGACCGACGTCGCGGTGTCACTGCTGAACGTCACCCTGACGCCGGCCTGACCTACAGCGGCGACGCGCCGCGCAGATGCTCGAAGATCAGCGACGTCTGCGTCCCCGCGACGTCGGCGTCGGCGTTCAGGTTCTCCACGACGAATGCCCGCAGGTCGTCGGTGTCGCGCGCCGCGACGTGCAGGATGAAGTCGTCGGCGCCGGCCAGGAAGTACACGTCCATCACCTGCGGCTTGCGCCGGATGGTCTGGATGAAGTTGCGGATCTTGCCCCGCGAGCTGGCCTGAAGGCTGACCGAGATCATCGCCTGCAGGTTCAACCCGATCGCCGCCGGATCGATGTCGGTATAGAAGCCACGGATCACCCCGAGCTCCTGCAGGCGGCGCACCCGGCCGTGACATGTCGACGGCGCGATGCCGACCAGCTCGGCCAACGCGTTGTTGGCGATCCGGGCGTCGGCGTGCAGCGCCGTCAGGATGCGCCGGTCGACGTCATCGATCGGAACCGGCCGAACATCCTTCGGCGCCACCGACCGTACAGGCTCATTACCCGATGATATTTCTGTCACATCCGAATCATATTGAATCTTTGTCGCAAATATTGCGCTGGATTTCTCTTTTCTTCACACTCATAACCAACCGATTCCTAGCTGAGGAGCGATCATGCGTGTCGGCATCCCGACCGAGATCAAGAACAACGAATACCGCGTCGCCGTCACCCCGTCGGGCGTCGCCGAGCTGGTCCACCGCGGCCACGAGGTGCTGGTCCAGGCCGGAGCCGGCGACGGATCGGCGATCTCCGACGCCGACTTCAAGCGCGCCGGCGCGCAGATGATCAGCACCGCCGACGAGGTGTGGGCCGAGGCCGACCTGCTGCTGAAGGTCAAGGAGCCCATCGAGGCCGAATACGCGAAGATGCGCAAGGGCCAGACCCTGTTCACCTATCTCCACCTCGCCGCATCCAAGCCGTGCACCGATGCGCTGATGGCCTCCGGCACCACGTCGATCGCCTACGAGACCGTGCAGACCGCCGACGGCGCGCTGCCCCTCCTGGCCCCGATGAGCGAGGTGGCCGGCCGGCTGTCGGCCCAGGTCGGCGCCTACCACCTGATGCGCAGCCACGGCGGACGCGGCGTGCTGATGGGCGGTGTCCCCGGCGTCGCCCCGGCCGAGGTCGTCGTCATCGGCGGCGGCGTGGCCGGCTACAACGCCGCCCGCATCGCCAAGGGCATGGGTGCCCACGTCAACGTCTTCGACGTCAACATCAACACCCTGCGCAAGATCGACAACGAGTTCAACGGCAGCATCGAGACCCGCTACTCGTCCTCGCTCGACCTGGAGGATGCCGTCAAGGGCGCCGACCTCGTCATCGGAGCGGTGCTCGTGCCCGGCGCGAAGGCCCCCAAACTGGTCACCAATTCGACTGTCGCCGCGATGAAGTCGGGTGCTGTGCTGGTCGACATCGCGATCGACCAGGGCGGCTGCTTCGAGGACTCGCGTCCCACCACGCACGACGATCCGACGTTCGCGGTGCACGACACGGTGTTCTACTGCGTCGCCAACATGCCCGGCGCCGTGCCGCGCACGTCGACCTACGCGCTGACCAACGCGACGCTGCCCTACGTGATCAAGCTCGCGAACCAGGGCTGGCAGGACGCGTGCCGCGCGGACGCGGCTCTGGCGAAGGGTCTGTCGACGCACGACGGTGCGCTGCTCTCCGAGCAGGTGGCCTCCGATCTCGACCTGCCCTACACCGATCCCGCGAGCCTGCTGGCCTGATCGACTACTCAGTCGAAGAGATCGCCGTCGACGTAGAACCACCGCCCGGCGCGCCGCGCGAAGCGTGACCGCTCGTGCAGCGCTCCGGCGCGGTGGTACGCGCGGAACTCGACCTCACCGGTGTCGTCCCCCGGCCCGCCGCCGACCCGGTCGAGGATCTCCAGCCGCGACCAGGTGACCGTCAGGTCCGAGACCTCGTCCGGACGGGTACGGGGGTGCCATGTGCGCCATACATATTCGGAGTCACCAACCACGTACGCGCTGTAGCGCGACCGCATCAGTTCTTCGGCCGTCTCGGCCTGCCGGTCGCCGACGTGCAACGGCCGGCAGCAGGATCCGTACACCTCGCCGCTGCCGCACGGGCACGGTTCGTCAGCGCGCACCGGTGGACGGTCCGTCCAGCTCCGCCAGCACCAGCGCCGCCAGCTCCCCGATCAGCGGCCGCAGGCTCGGCGCGTCGGGATCGTCGGTGATCGACCGGGTCATCACCGCGACCACCAGCCGCTGACCGTCCGGCCCGAACACGACGCCGACGTCGTTGGTGGTGCCGTAGTCGCCGCTGCCGGTCTTGTCGGCGCTCGTGAATCCCTGCGGCAGCCCGGCGCGCATGCTGGAGGTCTGGTTGGCCAGCATCCAGTCGGTGAGTTGCTGTCGCCCCGCGGGCTCCAGCACATCGCCGGTCAGCAGCGCCTGAAACCCCGTCCCCAGCGCCCGCGGCGTGCTCGTGTCACGCGGATCGCCGGGCACCGCCGAGTTCAGCTCGACTTCCCAGCGGTCCAGGCGGGTCTGGTCGTCGCCGATGCCGCGGGCGAACTCGGTGATCGCGGGCGGTCCGCCGAGCACGCCGAGCAACGCGTTGGCCGCGGCGTTGTCGCTCTGCTGCAGCGCGGCCTGACAGAGCTCGGCCAGCGTCATCGCGGTGCCGACCCGCGGTTCGGTGACCGGCGAGTGCGGGCGGATGTCCTCGGCCCGGATCGGCACCGTGTCGCGCAGGTGCAGCGCGCCCTGTTGCACTCGCTGCAACACCGCACCGGCGGCGTAGGCCTTGAAGGTCGAGCACATCGCGAATCGCTCGGTGTCGCCGAACGCGAGGCTCTCTCCGGTATCGAGATTGGCTGCGTACAAACCGATTTGCGCATTGTGCCGCTGGCCCAGCGCAGCGATCCGGTCCTGCGGCGGGGGCAGCGGTTCGGCGGGCTCGGCGAGAACGGTCTGTGTGGAACACGCGGTCAGCGCGAACAGGGACAGCCCGCCGAGAAGTACGTGTCGTCGGGTGAGTTCCGTCATCGCCCGCCAGGCTACCGGTCAGCCCGTGATTTGTTGAAGTGGTCTGGGCAGCGCGCGTTTCGAGCGCACCGGTCCGAGCACCGCGGCCCCGAACGGCCGGGTGAGCAGTTGGCGCGCCACCGCGTTGACCTCGTCGAGGGACACCGCGTCGATGCGCGCCAGCGTCTCGGCGATGGTGTGGTGCTCGCCGAAGTTGAGCTCGCTGCGGCCGATGCGGTTCATCCGCGAGCCCGAATCCTCCAGGCCCAGCACCAGCCCGCCCCGCAGCGACCCCTTCGCGATCCGGCATTCGTCGGCGGTGATGCCGTCGCGGGCGACGGCGTCCAGCACGTCGGTGGTCACACGCACCACCTCGTCGAAACGTTCCGGTAGACACCCTGCGTAGATCGACAGCGCACCGCTGTCGGCGAACGTGTCGACGGTCGAATACACCGAGTAGGCCAGTCCCCTGCTCTCCCGGATCTGTTGGAACAGACGCGAACTCAGGCCTCCGCCGAGCGCGGTGTTCAGCACCGACAGCGCCCACCGATGCTCCCAGTGCCTGCCCGGCGTGCGCACCCCGAGCGACAGGTGGGTCTGCTCGGCGTCGCGCTTGACCAATTCCAGCGTCGGGCGTCCGGTGACGCGGCCGGTGCCCTTACGCGGGGGCACCGGGGCACGGCCACGCACCAGGTGCGGACCGAAGTGTCGCCGCACCAGCCGGACCACCTCGTCGTGCTCGACGTTTCCGGCCACCGCGACGACCATCCGGTCCGGGGTGTAGCGGCGCACGTGGAACGAATGCAGTTGCGAGCGGGTCATCCCCGAGATCGACTCGACGCTGCCGATGACCGGCCTGCCGACGGGGTGGTCGCCGAACATCGCCGACAGGAACACGTCGCCGAGGGTGTCCTCGGGGTCGTCGTCGCGCATCGCGATCTCTTCGAGCACGACGTCGCGCTCGACCTCGACGTCCTCGACCGCGCAGCGTCCGTTGAGCACCACGTCGGACACCAGGTCCACCGCCAGCGCGAGATCCGAGTCGAGAACGTGCGCGTAGTAGCAGGTGTGCTCGCGTGAGGTGAACGCGTTCAGCTCACCGCCGACCGCGTCCACCTCCTGGGCGATCTGCACCGCGGTGCGCGTCGGAGTCGACTTGAACAGCAGGTGTTCGAGGAAATGCGCGGCGCCGGCCACACTGCGGCCCTCGTCGCGCGACCCCACGTTCACCCAGACGCCGACCGACGCCGAATGCACCGACGGGATGTGTTCGGTGACCACACGCAGGCCACCGGGTAACCGGGTGCGGCGCACCGCCAGGGACGTGTCGTTGCCTCGACGTCCCCGGCGGAGCGCCCCAGAATCAGCTGCTGGCGGTCGCGGCATCAACCGGTGCGGACGCGTCGGCGGGAGCCTCGGCAACCTCGTCTTCGGCGACCAGGACCAGCGAGATCTTGCCGCGGTTGTCGATGTCGGCGATCTCCACGCGGATCTTGTCACCGACCTTGACGACGTCCTCGACCTTGTTGACCCGCTTGCCACGGCCCAGCTTCGAGATGTGCACCAGGCCGTCGCGGCCGGGCAGCAGCGACACGAAGGCTCCGAAGTCGGTGGTCTTGACCACCGTGCCGAGGAACCGCTCGCCGACCTTGGGCAGCTGCGGGTTCGCGATCGCGTTGATCTTGTCGATCGCGGCCTGTGCGGCCTCGCCGTTGGAGGCGCCGACGAACACGGTGCCGTCGTCCTCGATCGAGATCGACGCGCCGGTCTCCTCGGTGATCGAGTTGATCATCTTGCCCTTGGGCCCGATGACCTCACCGATCTTGTCGACCGGCACCTTGATCGTGGTGATCCGCGGCGCGTACGGGCTCATCTCGTCGGGCTCGTCGATGGCCTCGGCCATCACCTCGAGGATGGTGATCCGGGCGTCCTTGGCCTGGGCCAGGGCACCGGCCAGCACCTGGGAGGGGATCCCGTCCAGCTTGGTGTCGAGCTGCAGCGCGGTGACGAAGTCCTTGGTGCCTGCGCACTTGAAGTCCATGTCGCCGAACGCGTCCTCGGCACCGAGGATGTCGGTCAGCGTGACGAAGCGCCTTTCGACGCCACCACCCTCAACTTCCACGTCGTCGGACACCAGGCCCATCGCGATACCCGCGACCGGTGCCTTCAGCGGCACACCGGCGTTCAGCAGCGACAGCGTCGAGGCACACACCGAACCCATCGACGTCGAACCGTTGGAGCCCAACGCCTCCGACACCTGCCGGATCGCGTACGGGAACTCCTCGACGCTCGGCAGAACCGGCACCAGCGCGCGCTCGGCGAGCGCACCGTGGCCGATCTCGCGGCGCTTCGGCGAGCCGACCCGGCCGGTCTCACCGGTCGAGTACGGCGGGAAGTTGTAGTGGTGCATGTAGCGCTTGGAGGTCTCCGGGCCCAGCGAGTCGATCTGCTGGGCCATCTTGACCATGTCGAGGGTGGTGATGCCCATGATCTGGGTCTCGCCACGCTCGAACAGCGCGCTGCCATGCGCCCGCGGGACGACCGCGACCTCGGCGGACAGTGCGCGGATGTCGGTGACGCCACGGCCGTCGATGCGGAAGTGGTCGGTCAGGATGCGCTGGCGCACAAGCTTCTTCGTCAGCGAACGGTACGCCGCACCGATTTCCTTCTCACGTCCGGCGTACTGCTCGGCGAGGCGCTCGACGACCTCGGCCTTGATCTCGTTGGTGCGGTCGTCGCGCTCTTCCTTGCCCGCGATGGTCAGCGCCTCGGACAGCGCGTCGGTCGCGACCGACGCGACGGAGTAGTAGACGTCCTCGGCGTATTCCGGGAAGACCGGGTACTCGGCGGTCGCCTTACCCGCGGCGCCCGCCAGCTCGGCCTGTGCGTCGCACAGCGCGGCGATGAACGGCTTGGCGGCCTCCAGGCCCTCGGCCACGACCGTCTCGGTCGGCGCGGTCGCACCGCCGGAGACCAGTTCGATGACGTTCTCGGTGGCCTCGGCCTCGACCATCATGATCGCGACGTCGTTTTCGACCTTGCGGCCCGCGACGACCATGTCGAACACGGCCCGCTCGAGCTGCTCGACGGTCGGGAACGCGACCCACTGGCCGTCGATGAGGGCGACGCGCACGCCGCCGACCGGGCCGTTGAACGGGATGCCCGAGATCTGGGTCGACGCCGACGCGGCGTTGATGGCCAGCACGTCGTACAGATCCTTGGGATCCAGGCTCAGCACGGTCACCACGACCTGGATCTCGTTCCGCAGGCCCGAGATGAAGGTCGGGCGCAGCGGCCGGTCGATCAGGCGGCAGGTCAGGATCGCGTCGGTGGACGGACGACCCTCGCGGCGGAAGAACGAGCCGGGGATGCGCCCGGCGGCGTACATCCGCTCCTCGACGTCGATCGTCAGCGGGAAGAAGTCGAAATGGTCCTTGGGCTGCTTGCTCGCGGTGGTCGCGCTCAGCAGCATGGTGTCGTCGTCGAGGTAGGCGACGACAGCGCCGGCGGCCTGCTTGGCCAGCCGGCCGGTCTCGAAACGGATGGTGCGGGTGCCGAAGCTCCCGTTGTCGATGGTGGCGGTCGCCTCGAACACGCCCTCTTCGATTTCAACTACAGACATAGACGTCCGTACGGCCTCTCTGATCATTCAGCTGTTTCGCGTGGACACGCGCAGGTGAAAGCGGGCCCGGGTAATCCCGTCAGCCCGGCCTTGATGCGTCGACGGCCGTCGATCGAAGCTGTCGGAGATCTCTCCGGCAGCCACTACCGAAGACCGCGCGATCAGGCGGTTCATGTTCGTGTCTACGCGGGAACGGTGCGCGCGGGTCTGCGAGGACCGCACCCGGTGTGTTCGTGCCAAAGGCAGCCGAACGAACCTCATGCTACATCCCGGTACCTGCGAAACCCCTAATCCGGGCCTCTCGGCACAAACGAGTCCGCCCCGCTGCCGTGCGGCAGCGGGGCGGATCGCAGACGACGAGCGCCGTGTCAGCGGCGCAGGCCCAGGCGCTCGATCAGCGAGCGGTAGCGTGCGACGTCGACCTGGGCGACGTACTTGAGCAGCCGGCGACGGCGGCCGACCAGCAGCAGCAGGCCACGACGCGAGTGGTGGTCGTGCTTGTGCTGCTTGAGGTGTTCGGTGAGATCCGTGATCCGCTTGGTCAGCAGGGCGACCTGAGCTTCCGGGGATCCGGTATCGGTGTCGTGCAGGCCGTACTGGCCAAGGATTTCTTTCTTCTGTTCGGCAGTGAGCGCCACGAAACAACTCCATCGATTCGGTCCGCGAACATTGGGGCCCGGTTGAGATCGGACCCCGAAAAAGCGCGGCCACCGCGAACTGCAGCACGCGCCGGGTCGGCAGGGAGTCTAGCAGCGGGCCCCACCCACCGACGAATCGCCGAATGCGCAGCTAGTGGGCCGACAGGATGGTGCGGGCGCGGTCGGTGTCGGCGCCCATCGCGACGATCAGATCGTCGACCGAGTCGAACTTCTCCTGGCCGCGTAACCGGGCGACGAAATCGACGGCGACGTGCTGGCCGTACAGATCGGCCTCGGTGTCGAGCACGAACGCCTCGACCGTGCGGGTGCGCCCCGAGAACGTCGGGTTGGTGCCGACGGACACGGCGGCCTGGTATCTCTCCCCCGGCATGACGGTGCCGACGACGGGTCCGTGCCCGAGGACGGTGAACCATGCGGCGTAGACGCCGTCGGCCGGGATCGCCGAGTACATCGGCGGTGCGACGTTGGCCGTCGGGAACCCCAGCACCCGGCCTCGGCCGTCGCCCCGGACCACCACACCCTCGACGCGGTGCGGGCGGCCCAGCGCCTCGGCGGCGGCGACCATGTCGCCGGCGTCGACGCAGGAGCGGATGTAGGTCGACGAGAACGTCACCGTCTCGTCCTGGTGATGTTCGGCGACCAGGGAGAGCGAGTCGACGGCGAAGCCGAACCGGTCGCCGGCCTTGCGCAGCAGGTCGACGTTGCCTGCGGCCTTCTTGCCGAACGTGAAGTTGTCCCCGACGACGACCTCGACGACGTGCAGTCGTTCGACGAGCAGTTCGTGGATGTAGCGCTCCGGGGTGAGCTTCATGAAGTCGGCGGTGAACGGCACCACCAGGAAGACGTCGATGCCGAGTTCCTCGACCAGTTCGGCGCGCCGCGTCAGGGTGGTCAGCTGCGCCGGGTGACTCCCCGGGAACACGACCTCCATCGGGTGCGGGTCGAACGTCATCAGCACCGTCGGCACCCCGCGGGAGCGACCGGCCTTCACGGCGCGGTTGATCAGCTCCTGGTGGCCGCGGTGCACCCCGTCGAAAACCCCGATGGTGACGACACATCGACCCCAGTCTGTGGGGATGTCGTCCTGCCCCCGCCAGCGCTGCACACCCGCTAGCCTACGACCCGCGCCCGGCTCTGGTCTAAACACCGGGCGAGCGACACCACCGGATCAGGTGATGATTGCCTAAACTCAATGATCGTGAGTCCTGACGCCGCCCACCCCACCGATCTGTCGACGGTCGCCCAGGACTATCTGAAGGTCATCTGGACTGCCCAGGAGTGGTCCCACGAGAAGGTCAGCACCAAGCTGCTCGCCGACCGGATCGGCGTCTCGGCCAGCACCGCGTCGGAGTCGATCCGCAAGCTCGCCGACCAGGGCCTGGTGGACCACGAGAAGTACGGTGCGGTGACGCTGACCGACGCCGGCCGTCGCGCCGCGCTGGCGATGGTGCGCAGGCACCGGCTGATGGAGACATTCCTCGTCAATGAACTCGGCTACGGCTGGGACGAGGTGCACGACGAGGCCGAGATCCTCGAGCACGCCGTCTCGGACCGGATGCTCGACCGCATCGACGCCAAGCTCGGCTATCCGACCCGCGATCCGCACGGCGATCCGATCCCCGCGCCCGACGGCCGGGTCCCGACTCCCCCGGCGCGCCAGCTCTCGGCGTGCCAGGACGGCGAGTCCGGCACCGTCGCCCGGATCTCCGACGCCGACCCCGAGATGCTGCGCTACTTCGACACCGTTGGCATCAGCCTGGATTCCCGGCTGCGGGTGGTGGCCCGGCGCGACTTCGCCGGCATGATCTCGGTGGCGATCGAGGATCCGGCGACAACCGGGGCCGAGACGACCGTCGATTTGGGAAGCCCGGCCGCACAAGCGATCTGGGTCGTAGCGTAAGGAGTCGCGTGGCCAAGCTGGAGTTGTCCCGATCGTTGAAGATGCCCGCCGAGGATGCCTGGGCGCACGCATCGGACCTGTCCTCGCTGGGCGACTGGATGCCGATGCACCAGGGCTGGCGCTCCGATGTCCCCGACGAGATCACCGTCGGGGCGACGATCGTCGGCGTGGCCGGCGCCAAGGGCATGCGCAACCGGGTGACGTGGACGGTCAAGGAGTTCACCCCGCCGTCGTCGCTCGCGGTGCACGGTGAGGGCGTCGGCGGCACCCGCTACAAGTTGACGATGAAGGTCGACTCGACCGGTGACGGCTGCACCTTCACGGTGCGGATGGACCTCGGCGGCGCGCCGCTGTTCGGACCCATCGGCGCGGCAGCCGCCCGCGCGGTCAAAGGTGACATCGACAGGGCCATCGAGGAATTCGAGCGGCTCTACGCCTGACCGACTGCGCCGAGTGCACGCTTTCTGCCGTGATTCGGCCGAAAACCCATCAACAACCGTGCATTCGGCGACTCACAGCGTCGCCGGGCGGATCACCACCACCGACTTGGTGCGCGCGCCGGCGTCCTGCAGCAGCGCCATGACGCGTCCGTCGGGAGCCGTCGCGGCGTAGATACCGTCGAGGCCCGCGGCGGCGAGCGGCCTGCCGTGCGCGGCGTCGACCGCCTCCTCCTCGGACAGGTCACGCCGCGGGAAGCCCTGCAGGCATGCCTCGTCGAGCGAGTAGCTGAGCTCGGCGTGGTCGGCGAGCTGCTCCAGCGTGCGGGCCTGATCGAGCCCGAACCCGCCGACGCGGGTGCGCCGCAACGCGGTCAGATGACCACCGACCCCGAGCGCGGCGCCGACGTCACGCGCCAGCGCGCGGATGTAGGTACCGCTGGAGCAGTCGACCACGACGTCCACGTCGACGAACTCGCCGTCCCGGCGGACGTCCAGCACGTCGAACCGGTCGATACGCACCGCGCGCGCCGGCAGCGTGACCTCCTCGCCGTCGCGCACCATCTGGTAGGCGCGCTTGCCCGCCACCTTGATCGCACTGACCGCCGACGGCACCTGCCGGATGTCGCCGCGCAGCGGCGCGATCGCGGCCTCGATCTCCGAATCGTCAATGTGCGCAGCCGAAACCTGATGCAGCACTTCGCCTTCGGCGTCCTCGGTGGAGGTGGTCTGCCCCAGCCGGATCGTCGCGTCGTACGACTTGTCGGTCGCGGTCAGCAGGCCGAGGATCTTGGTGGCCCGCTCGATGCCGACGACCAGCACGCCGGTGGCCATCGGATCCAGCGTTCCGGCATGGCCGACCTTGCGGGTGCCGAACAGGCGCCGGCAGCGGCCGACGACGTCGTGGCTGGTCATTCCGCCGGGTTTGTCGACCACGACCAGACCGGGGGTTGGATTGCTCCTCACGTGCGCGGGAGCAGGTGCGCTCACAGCACGATCGCGGTCAGCGCGATGCCGTTGCGCACCGACCACCGCCCGGCCAGGGACTCCAGCGGCGGGCCGAACTCCGCGGCGGGGTCGATCAGGATCCGCGACGTGAACGTCCCCGCCTGCCCGGATTCGTCGACGGCGAACGTGATGTGGGCGTCCTCGAAGCCCAGCCACCGGTGCGTCAGCGGATACCACGCCTTGTAGGTGGCCTCCTTGGCGCAGAACAGCACCCGGTCCCAGTGCACACCGCCGGGCATCCCGCCGAGCTCATGACGTTCCACCGGCAGGCTGATCGCGTCGAGCACACCGTTGGGGAGCACGTCGTGCGGTTCGGCGTCGATACCGAGCGAGCGCACCTGTTCCCGGCGCCCGACCGCCGCGCCGCGGAACCCGTCGCAGTGCGTCAGGCTGCCGACGACACCGTCGGGCCAGCACGGTTCGCCCTTCTCCCCCTTCAGGATCGGCACCGGCTCCATGCCGAGGTCGACGAGCGCCTGCCGCGCGCAGTAGCGCACGGTGACGAACTCGTTGCGCCGTTTGGCCACCGAGCGCGAGATCAGCGGCTCCTCCTCCGGCAGCGGTGCGAGTTCGGTGGGGTCGGTGTACAACTCGGCGGCCGCCAGCGCGTCGATCTCGCCCGGCAGCACACCGGCGAGCAGGGGTGCAGCGATCACGCGCGGTCCTTGATGCGCTGCTGGATCCGCGCGGCGTTGTCGCGCATCTCCTGGGTGATCTGGAAGTGCCCGCCGAACTCGTTGAGGTAGCCGGGCGCGTACTTGGGGTCCGGCAGGATCTGCCGCAACCAGCGGTAGGGCCTGCGCCGGCGCCACTCTCGCGGATACCCGACCGACACCTCTTCGAAGCGCACGCCGTCGTACCAGGTGGTGCGCGGAATGTGCAGATGCCCGTACACCGAGCAGATCGCGTTGTACCGGGTGTGCCAGTCGGCGGTGGCGGTGGTGCCGCACCACAGCGCGAACTCCGGGTAGTACATCGCGTCACACGGTTCGCGCACCATCGGGAAATGGTTGACCTGGACGGTCGGCATCATCCAGTCCAGATCCTCGAGGCGCTTGCGGGTGTAGTTGACCCGGTCGCGGCACCATGCGTCACGCGTGGCGTAGGGCTCCGACGACAACAGGTATTCGTCGGTGCCGACG
Source organism: Mycolicibacterium parafortuitum (assembly GCF_010725485.1). NCBI lineage: Bacteria > Bacillati > Actinomycetota > Actinomycetes > Mycobacteriales > Mycobacteriaceae > Mycobacterium > Mycolicibacterium parafortuitum. Next base: position 5,130,213 of record NZ_AP022598.1, read on the forward strand.
ATGTTGCGCTCCTTGGCGATCGCCAGTCCCTCGGCCTTCGTGCCCGCGCCCTGCGGCAGGAACGAATAGTCGTAGAGCAGGAACATCGGCACGATCGTCGCGGGGCCACCCTCCTCGGTCCACACCGGATAGGGATGTTCGGGGGTGATGACACCCATCTCGTCACACATGTTGACCAGGTAGTCGTAACGCGATTTCCCGTAGATCTGCATCGGGTCGCGCTGAGTGGTCCACAGCTCATGGTTGCCGGGGATCCAGATCACCTTGGCGAAACGCTTGCGCAGCAGGTCCAGTGCCCACCGGATCTCGTCGGTGCGCTCGGCGACGTCGCCGGCGACGATCAGCCAGTCGTCGGGCGAGGCCGGGTACAGCGACTCCGTGACCGGCTTGTTGCCGGTGTGTCCGGTGTGAAGGTCACTGACCGCCCACAAGGTGGGGCGTCGTTCGTCAGTGCTCACAACCCGTCAGCCTACTGGTGGACCGGCGCGGGGCACCGTCCGGCAACTAGAACAGGTTCTAAGTTCCTGTCCGCGCGCTGAGTGCCGCCCGTTACACTCCCGGGACGAGCCCGATCACGAACCGATGACTCTGGAGGTGTCATGGTCGCCAAGCTGCGACTGTTCTCGGCGCTGTGCGCGCTGGTCGCAGCGGTGGTCGTGGTCTGGCAGGTGGAACCCGCGGCGACCGCCGGGCCCGACCGGGTCGACCTGCGGTCGACGCATGCGCCGCTGCCACTGCAGACGACGACGATCAAATGGCCGGTGCTCGATCTGACCGACCCCGATCCGTTCGACCCGTGCCGTGACATCCCGCTCGACGTGATCGAGCGCCTCGGGCTGGCGTTCACCCCGCCGGCGCACGAGGACAGCCTGCGCTGCAAGTACGACGCCGGGAACTACCAGATGGCGGTCGAGGCCTTCGTGTGGCGCACCTACGAGGAGACGCTGCCGCCCGACGCCGTCGAACTCGACATCAACGGCCACCGGGCCGCCCAGTTCTGGATCATGAAGCCGACGGACTGGAACAACCGCTGGTGGATCACCTGCATGGTCGCGTTCAAGACCAGCTACGGGGTGATCCAGCAGTCCCTGTTCTATTCGCCGGTCTACTCCGAGCCCGACCCCGACTGCATGCAGACCAATCTGCAGCGCGCCCACGAGCTCAGCCCGTATTACGTCTACTGACACGTAACCTCGTGTCGTGACCCGCCTGCAGCAGGCCGCGCTGACCAAGCTCGGCAGCGTATTGCGGCTCCCCCCGGCAACCACCGAGTTCGCCGTGCACCGGCATCTGCCGGTGCCGATGCGCGACGGCGTCGACCTCGTCGCCGACCACTACGCGCCGCACACCACCACGCCCGCGGGCACGCTGCTGGTGCGCGGCCCGTACGGGCGAGGCTGGCCGTTCTCGGCGCTGTTCGGCGCGGTGTACGCCGCGCGCGGCTACCACGTGGTGGTGCAGAGCGTGCGCGGCACGTTCGGTTCCGGCGGCGAGTTCGACCCGTTCGTCAACGAGGCCGCCGACGGCGCCGACACCGTCGGGTGGCTTCGGACCCGACCGTGGTTCACCGGCACCTTCGCGACCCTCGGGCTGTCCTACCTGGGCTGGACGCAGTGGGCTCTGTTGTCCGATCCGCCGCCGGAGTTGAAGGCGGCCGTGATCACCGTCGGCCCCCACGACATAAGCGGACCTCGTTGGGGCACCGGGTCGTTCGCGCTGAACGATTTCCTCGGCTGGAGCGATCTGGTCTCCCGCCAGGAGGATCCGCGACGGCTGCGGGTGCTGCTGCACCAACTGCGGGCGCAACGGCTGGTCACCCGGGCCGCGCTGGGCACACCGCTGGGCGAGTCGAGCCGGGCGCTGCTCGGCGACGGCGCACCGTGGTTCGAATCCTGGCTGGAGCATCCCGCCCCCGACGACCCGTTCTGGACCCGGCTGCGCGCCGACGACGCGCTCGACCACAGCGAGGTGCCGGTGCTGTTCCTGACGGGATGGCAGGACCTGTTCCTTGAGCAGACGCTCGAGCAGTACCGCCGGCTGCGCACCCGCGGGGTGGCCACCGGCCTGACCATCGGACCGTGGACGCACGGTCACATGATGACCAAGGCCGCACCGACAGTGCTGCGCGAGACGATGGACTGGCTCGGCACTCATCTCGCCGGGGCGCCGGCGGGCAGGCCGGCACCGGTCCGCATCCACGTCCACGGCGCGGGGTGGCGTGAACTGCCCGACTGGCCGCCGGTCACCGACGAGCAGGTGCTCTATCCCGTGTCCGGCCGCCGATTGACCTCGCACGCAGGCGAATCCGGTCAGGTGACGTTCGTGTACAACCCGGCCGATCCGACGCCGACGGTCGGCGGCCGGCTGTTGTCCCCGGTGGGCGGCTATCGCGACGACACCGAACTGGCCCGCCGCGCCGACACGGTGACGTTCACGAGCACCCCGCTGCCTGCCGATCTTCGGGTGATCGGGGCACCGGTGGTAGAGCTGGCGCACGAATGCCCGAACCCGCACAACGATCTGTTCGTCCGGATCAGCCAGGTCGAATCCGACGGCACCTCACACAACGTCAGCGACGGCTACCTGGCCTCGGCGCCGGTGTCGGGCACCGCCCGCGTCGACCTCGACGCGACCGGGTGGACGTTCCCCGCCGGGTCGCGGATCAGGCTGCTGGTCGCGGGCGGATCCCATCCGAGGTTCCTACGCAACCACGGGACCAGTGAATCAGCTTCCACAGCAACGAGTTTCGCGACGGCCCGGCACACGCTCCGGTTGGGTGGGCAGACCCGTGTGACGCTGCCGGTGTCAGCCGACTGAATCGCGTACCCGCGCCGCGATCGACTCCAGGGTCGCGTCGTCGTGCACCGGTGCCCCCCAGGCCGGGCTGACCGGCAGCTGCACCCAGCTCGAACAACCCCGGTACTCCGGGGTGCGCGCGAGCCGCACCGGCGCCTCGAGCGGGGCCGCCGACACGACGAGCACGGTCAGACGGTGCCGTGGCCGGAAATCGAGGCGATCCTCCTGCACCGACTGCGCCGTCCAGATATGCAGCGGCGCAATCTCTTCCAATCCGTCGGGGCGTTCCACCGAGATCGCCGCGACCACCCGGGCACCGGCCCGCAGCACGACGGCGTCATCGGTGCTGTCGCAGGCCGCAGTCTCCAGTAGGTCGCGGTGTTCGGCGCGGACCCGCTCGGCGTGGCTGTGTGCGACCGTCGGAAACAGCAGGAACCGCGACCGGGCCACCTCGGGGGCGACCTCGAATCGTTTCTCGTGGATGCCGCCCTTGCGCAGCAGCACGGTCTGTCGGCCGTCGAGCAGCGCGTGCACCGCGGCGCCCCACTCCTTGAGCGCGGGGTGGGTCGGCGTCGCGGTCACGCGAGATTCAACCGGGCACGCACCTCGGGGCGGCGCAGCGGCGGAACGGTTTTCGGTGGCTGTCTGCGGGGCTGCAGGCCGGCCAGCAGCCGGCGGGTGGAGTCGGTGACCTCGGCGACCGCGGCCTCGAACGCCTCGACGTTGGCCCCCGACGGCCGGGTGATCCCGCTGACCTTGCGGACGTACTGGCGGGCAGCGGCCTCGATCTCGTCGGCCGTCGCGGCCGGCTCCAGGCCCCGCAGCTCGGTGATGTTTCGGCACATGGACACCACGATAGGCGCGCGTCCGTGCTCCGGTTACGGTGTGGCGATGAGCACCGAGAACTCCGCCGCCGATGTCCTGCTGGTCGACACCACCGACCGTGTCCGCACGCTGACGCTGAACCGGCCCGGTTCGCGCAACGCGCTCTCGGCGGCGCTGCGCCACGAGCTGTTCGGGGCGCTGCGGCAGGCCCAGACCGACGACGACGTCGACGTGGTTATCCTGACCGGCGCCGATCCGGTGTTCTGCGCGGGCCTGGACCTCAAGGAGCTCGGCGACACCACCGAACTGCCGGACATCTCGCCGAAGTGGCCGCCGATGACCAAGCCGGTGATCGGCGCGATCAACGGGCCCGCGGTGACCGGCGGGCTGGAGATCGCGCTGTACTGCGACATCCTGATCGCGTCGGAGCACGCCCGATTCGCCGACACCCACGCCCGGGTCGGGCTGCTTCCGACCTGGGGTCTGTCGGTGCGGCTGCCGCAGAAGGTCGGTGTCGGGATGGCGCGGCGGATGAGCATGACCGGCGATTACCTGTCGGCCGAGGATGCGCTGCGCTGCGGTCTGGTCACCCAGGTGGTGCCGCATGCCGAGCTGCTCGACACCGCCCGTTCGATCGCCGCGTCCATCGTCGGCAACAACCAGAAGGCCGTGCGCGCGTTGCTGGCGTCGTACCACGACATCGACGACGCGCAGAACGGGGGCGCGCTGTGGCAGGAGGCCTCGGCGGCCCGCGAGTGGATGAAGAGCACCAGCGGCGACGACATCGCGGCCAGCCGCAGCAGCGTGATCGACCGCGGCCGATCCCAGGTGCGGCCGTAGGGCGGTCACCCCGGCACCGCGAACGCGCGGGTCTGCACAGCGACACTCCGTGTCGAGGAGTGCAAGACCGCGCGCTCATCCCCGTTGACAGCGCCCCCGGGGTACTTGGCACAGTCGAGAGATGACCGGTCTCGCCCGCCGACCACGTCCTCGACATCGGCTGCGGCCCGGGCAATGCCGCCCGTATCGCCGCTGCCCGCGGCGCCCAGGTCACGGGCGTCGACCCGTCCGCGTCGATGCTGCGGGTCGCGCGCGCCGTCACCCGCGACCCATCGGTCACGTGGGTGCGGGGCGGCGCGGAGGCACTGCCGGTCCCGGACGCGGTGGCGACGGTCGGGTGGGCGCTGGCCACCGTGCACCACTGGCCCGACGTCGACGCCGGTTTGGCCGAGATACGCCGGGCGCTCGCCCCCGGGGCCCGGTTCCTGGCCGTCGAACGACAGACCGAACCCGATGCGACCGGCTTCGCCAGCCACGGCTGGACCGGCGCTCAGGCCGAGACGTTCGCCGCGATCTGTGAATCCGCCGGGCTCACCGATGCCCGCGTCGAAAGCCATCGCGCCGGCAAGCGGCAGGTCTGGACGGTCCACGCGACCCGCCCCTAGCTGCCGATCGCGGTCGGTCCGCAACCCCTGAGGGCCCGGGCCCAGAAGCCTGGGGCACTTGAGGCGCATTCACTCCCCGCGAATGCGCCGTCCTGCACGGCAGACACGGAGTGTCGCCGTGCAGACGTGCGCGCTCGGCGAGCGACGCGCCCACGTCACGACCTCAGCGGGTTCCCGGGATCAGCCAGCGGCCCGACAGCGCGCGCCACCCGACGAAGACCAACCGCAGCACCATGAACGTGCTCAGCCCGGCCCAGATCCCGAGCAGACCCCACCCGAACGCCAGCGACAACCAGATCAGCGGCAGGAACCCGAGCAACGCGCTGGCCAGCGTCGCGTTGCGCATGAACGTCGCATCGCCGGCGCCGAGCAGCACGCCGTCGAGTGCGAACACGATCCCGGCGACGGGAAGTTGCGCGACCAGGAACCACCACGGCACGCCGATCTCGTCGAGCACCGACTGATCGGAGGTGAACACCGTCGGGAACACCGACGACCCCAGCGCGAACACCGCGGCCAACACGAACCCGGCGACCGTGGAGAAGATCGTCACCCGCCACGCGACCGCCTTGGCGTGCGCGAGCTGCCCGGCGCCGAGCGCGGCACCGACCAGTGACTGCGCGGCGATCGCCAGCGAATCCAGCACCAGCGCAAGGAAACTCCACAACTGCAGCACGACCTGGTGGGCGGCGACCGAAGCGGCTCCGAACCGGGCCGCGACGGCACCCGCGGAGATGAAGCAGGCCTGGAAGGCCATGGTGCGCAACACCAGGTCGCGTCCCATCATGACCTGGGCGCGCACCACCGCGGGCTGCAGCCGCAACGGGACCTTCTCGACCACCAGGGCCCGGCAGAACAGCGCGGCGGCCAGCCACTGCCCCACCACGTTGGCGACCGCCGACCCCGGCAGCCCCAGCTCCGGCGCGCCGAACCAGCCGTAGACCAGCACCGGACACAGCACCGCCGACAACGCGAATCCGACGACCACATAGCGCAGTGGCCGCACGGTGTCCTGCACACCGCGCATCCAGCCGTTCCCGGCGGCGGCGATCAGGATCGCGGGCACCGCCAGGCTGGCGATCCGCACCCACGGCAGCGCGGCATCGGCGATCTCCCCGCCGGCGGCCAACGCCGACACCAGCGGCACCGCCGTCAGTTGCACCGCGGCCACCACGGTCACGCCGATCCCCAGCGCCAGATATGTCGCCTGCACGCCCTCCTGCACCGCGGTGGCGCGGTCACCGGCACCGTAGAACCGGGCTGCGCGTGCCGTCGTGCCGTAGGACAGGAACGTCAGCTGCGAGCTCAGCACACCCATGATCAGCGCCCCGATCGCCAGCCCGGCCAGGCTGAGCGCACCCAGCCGGCCGATGACGGCCAGGTCGAACAGCAGGTAGATGGGTTCTGCGGCAAGCACTCCCAACGCCGGCAGCGCCAACCCGGCGATGCGCCGGCTGGTGGCCGGAGCGACGCCGTCAGCCAAGGGCCGCACGCAGGGCCGCGACGACGTCGGCCGCAGATCCGGTCGCCGAGTACCCGGCGGCCACGCGATGCCCGCCCCCGCCGAAGGTGCCCGCGACCGCGGCGACGTCGAATGTCTTGGCGCGCATGGACACCGACCAGCGTGCCGGCCCGATCTCCTTGAACACCGCGGCCACCTCGGCCTGCGCGGTGGTGCGCACGATGTCGACGATGCTCTCGACTTCCTCGGGGCGCGCATTCGCCAGCTCGTCGTGGTCGACGACGGCGTAGACGAAACCGCGCCCCCCGGCCGCGTCGGTGACCAGCTCGGCCGATCCGAGCACCCGCGACAGCATCGGCAGCCATGCGAACGGATGCGTGTCGAGCAGCGTGCGACTGATCGCGGCGTTGTCGACACCGACCTCGACCAACCGGGCCGCCAGCCGGTGCGCCCGCGCACTCGCCCAGCGGAACGATCCGGTGTCGGTGGTCAATCCGGCGTAGAGGCAGTGCGCCACCGCGAGATCGATCGGCTTGCCCCATGCGTCGAGCAGCTCGGCGACCAGCATCGTCGTCGAATCCGCGGTGGGGTCGACGAAGTTCGCGGTACCGAACAACTGATTCGACGCGTGGTGGTCGATGACGAGCACGTCTGCCGCGCGCTCGGCGATCTCGGCCAGCGCGCCCAGCCGGTTGACGCTGGGGATGTCGACGGTCACGACCAGGTCGGCGTCGCGTCGCATCCGCGCCGGTGGCACCAGAAGATGCCCACCGGGCAGCGAATGCAGCGAGTCGGGCAGGGTGTCCGGCTCGGCGAAGCTGACCTC